>NZ_JAJNIK010000009.1:0-96664 GCF_022386495.1 Mammaliicoccus sp. H-M34 | reverse complement strand
ATTATGTCTCTAACAACACCTCTTACGGACATTTCTCAGAATTTTGTCCCTAACAACACCTCTTACGGACATTTCTCGGAATTTTGTCCCTAACAACACCTCTTACGGACATTTCTCGGAATTTTGTCCCTTACACCACCTCTTACGGACATTTCTCTGAATTTTGTCCCTAACAACACCTCTTACGGACATTTCTCGGAAATTTGTCCCTTACACTACCTCTTACGGACATTTCTCTGAATTTTGTCCCTTAGCACCCTTCTTACAGACATTTTCAACGATTTTGTAAGTGTGGACGCCTGAGGGAATAGTATGCGTGAGAGACTACAGGCTCGAGCCATACCCCTAGGCAAGCATGCACTTTACAAAATCGTAAGATTATATAAAACTGTATATTTTCAACGATTTTGTAAGTGTGGACGCCTGAGGGAATAGTATGTGTGAGAGACTACAGGCTCGAGCCATACCCCTAGGCAAGCATGCACTTTACAAAATCGTAAGATAAAAAAATAAGCATATCACTGTAAAACTGAAAAGTTCAGTTACGTGATATGCTTATTTATTTTGAGTTAGGACTTCTGTCCCACTCCCAATATTCTTTTATTAATATTCACCTTTATCTATTCTATGATAACCTCTTAAGAAATAAATAAGTGTCATTGCTGATAGGAATACTATACCGATAATTACCGATACTCTTGTTTCTGCGTTAAACAACATACCGATTAATACTAAAATAAAGAATCCTAATGTTATATAGTTAGTATATGGTGCGAATGGCATCTTGAATGGATGATTTTTAATTTCTTCTGGATGTTTTTTTCTAAATTGTATGTGACTTAGTAAAATCATAAACCAAGGTACCATACCTGGTAAAATAGAAGCACTGTATACATACACGAATATATTTTCAGAACCATCTATTACTAATGGTAGTACGATATTTAAGATAACACCTACAAAAATACCAATTGAAATGGCTAACACTGCAAAGAATGGAACGCCTGTTTTCATTACTTTCGTAAATATACGTGGCATTTGTCCTTTTTGAGCTAACGTATATACCATACGACTTGAACTAAAGATTCCTGAGTTACAACCAGACATTGCAGCTGTAATTACAACAAAGTTAATTAATCCTGCTGCTATTGTAATACCAACTTTTGCAAATGTTGCAACGAATGGACTACCTACATTACCTAATTGATCCCAAGGATAAACAGTTACAATAACAAATATTGCACCTATGTAAAAGATTAATATACGCCATATAACACCATTTACAGCGTTTTTAATATTTTTCTGTGGATCTTTAGTTTCACCTGCTGTAATACCTATTAACTCTACACCTTGATAGGAACCAACAACCATTGATAAAGCAAAGAAGAAGCCTACAATACCATTAGGGAAGAATCCTCCGTGTTCAGTTAAATTGCCTAAGCCTATAGCATTTCCGCCATTTCCTAGCCCAAAGAATATTAAACCGAAACCTGCAATAATCATTAAAATAATTGTCACTACTTTTATCATAGCAAACCAGAATTCAAATTCACCAAATGCTTTAACTGAAGTTAAATTCGCTGCTGCCAATGTAACTACAACTATGACTCCTGGTACCCAGGTTGGTAATTCTGGCCACCAATATTGCATATATTGTCCAACGGCTATAACTTCACTCATCCCTACTACTATCCACTGGAATATATTACTCCATGCGGTTACATAACCTGCAACTGGATGTAAATAATCACTTGCATAGTTAGCAAATGAACCAGTAGTTGGATATAAGTAAACTAATTCTCCCATTGCTCTCATTACTAAATACAAGAATAGACCTGCTACTAAATAAGCAAATATTGCAGATGGCCCAGTCCATTTAATCGTACTTGATGCACCCATGAATAAACCAACACCGATAGTACCACCAAGTGCGATCATCTGTACTTGACGAGAACTAAGACCTCTTTTTAAATGATTGTCTTCCATTATTTCGTGTCACTCCTTGTTTCAATTCATCAAATTTTAAATGCGTCAAACTTCATGGGACAATTATACTATAAAGTGTCAGAAAATAAAGCGTTACTAGAAAGCGTTTTCTAAATTTTATTATTTTAAATGAATTATGTTCATAATATTGTAATTTATACACTAATATCATCTATTTTCTACAAAAAAAGTGATATTTTAACTCTTTAGCTAAAATATCACTCTTGTATTTCCAAGTATATTTTATTGTATAATCTCTGCCATTATTCTGTTCACGCTTCCTGCATACATAGAACCAAATTTCACTAAATGTACCATTAATAAATAAAGTTCATAAAATTTAATTCTATCATCTGCACCTTTGCTTAAAGGTAAAGCTTCGTTGTATGCATCATAAAATTCATTCGTAAATCCTCCGAACACTTTTGTAGCTCCAAGATCAAATTCTCTATCACCATATAAAGGTGAAGGGTCGAAAAGAGCAGGTTCTCCATTAGATAAGAACATGTAATTACCTGCCCATAAATCTCCATGTAATAATGAAGGTTTACTATTATGATTTTCTAAAGTTTTGATTATCTTTTCACGTACTTTTTCAAATAATGAAAGTTCTTCTTTAGACCATAATCCTCTATTCACAATTTCATCTCTCAATTGGTCTAGTCTTTGTTCTACAAATATAGTAATCCACGTATCTTTCCAACCATTTTCAAAAGTAATATCACTTCCATGATACGGCAAATGGAATCCAAACTTACCGTGTGGCTCATGATGACTGTGTAACTTCGCCACAAGCTTTCCTAGTTCTCTTTGATTTCCAGAATGACCTTCTTCGAGATAACTTAACAATAAATAAGCATCTCCATTAATTTGTCCATGAGCTTTAACAACAGGAGCAGTTACATCAGCCGCTTCAAACGCTTCTAAGCCAGCAATTTCAGCTGCATAAAAGTCATCACTTCTATCATGTTGAACAAGCAAAAAATATGGTCCATTTGTCGTTTCTATTTTATATGCTTCATTTACATCTCCACCACTAACTGGTTTCATTTCTTGGATATTATCTATAGGTAATTGTGATTGCCAATCTTTATTCATGACTATCCCTCCTATATAATAGTGTAAATGAATATGATAACGAGCTCAATTATGAGAAATGAGAGATATATCTATTATCATTTCATCTGTTCAAGCTGTTTTATAAAAGGACTTAATTGTTCTCCTTTTTCTGATATAGAATAATATATATTCGGTGGCATAATTTCTTCTATTCTAACTAGTAGAAATTCATTTTCAACTAATAATTCGAGTGATTGTTTAATCTTTTGCTGATCATAACTTACAAGTTCTGAGAATAAATCCCTCTCTTCTCTCTCTACATTGCTTAATTTTGCCAATACTATTAACCCATAGTTATGACCTAATTGATTGATGTTAGAAATAACTTTGTCCTCGTTAACTGAATGCATATTTTTACCTCTTCTCGTATAAGGTATTTTGAAAAACTTGTTTAAACTATAACATAACTTGAAAATTATATATTATCTTAACTTTCAAGATTGTTATTATAAGCTTTAATGATTTCTTGTTTAGCTACATCATCCGCTTCAAAATACCATATCCCGTCATTCTCTACTTGGTTCACACCATCTATAGATATTTTCTCAAAATGTTCTGTTGCATCTTTATATTCTGAAATTAATTTTCTTGTGTCATTTAGATTAAAACTCGTTGTGATGTTATCTTGAGCTACATTCATTAATTTATTGAAGTTGTTAATATTTAAATTGTTTTTTAATTTTTTACTAGTAGCTTCTATTACTATTCTTTGTCGCTCTTGTCTACCCTCATCATCACCAGCACCTGTTTCTTTTCGACTACGCACAAAATCTAATGCTTCGTCTCCAGATAACTTAACTTTTTCACCTGCTTTAAAAGTCGTTCCATGAAACTTAAATGAATTATTACTTTTAACTGAAACTCCATCCAGTGCGTCGATTGTTTTTTTAAAACCATCCATATCAACTGTAATATAACCATCAATAGGGATATTAAATTCTTTCTTCAGCGTTTGAACTGCTGTTTTTGATCCACCATACGCATAAGCATGAGCGATTTTATCATGATTTGAATATCCAGGTATATTAACAGCCATATCTCTCGGTATACTAACTAATTGTGTTTTTTTTGTTTTGGGATTGATAGAAGCCAACATGATTGAATCCGTTCTTTCTCCAATATTCTCAGATTCTCTTTCTTTATTAGAATCCACTCCAAATATGGCGATTGATATTGGTTTGTTATGTTTAATTTTTTCCTTAACATTTTTTGTATCTTGCTTATTTATTGGTTGATATACTTTATTATTTAAGTTAACAACCTTAGTTACTAAGAATATTCCAGCTATTATGATAATAGCAGCAATAAATATTGTAATCTTGCCTCTTCTTGTTAATTTCATAGTTAAGCTCCTATATTTTTTATTTCATACTCTCGATGATAACATTTTTCTGTAACTTATTAAATATTTTTTAGGTAGTCCTAAAGTCTTATTGTTTAAAATTGTTTTTTTATTTAAAATTGAATAAAGTTAAAAAATAAAATACAAAGGAACTTATATCACCATGAAGAAAAATTCAAAACTCATAATAGCCTATTCAATTATTTTACTGTTAATCATCGTATCTATTCTTACTGGATACATATCTCTAATAGATAGTTCTGTAAGTCATTTTATACAAAACATGGCTGTAGACTTTAGATTACACAATTATTTATCTATTTTTTCTTTTATATTTTCACCTTTACATACAGTTATCTTAATCGCTGTCTTACTTTTAGGTTTATTTATTCTCAACAAGAAAAAGGTCTTACTTTATTTAATTTTTTCTGTAACTTCAATAATTATAGGAACATTATTAAAATATACCGTCCAAAGACCAAGACCTTCTGATTTAATTGATGGCTATAGCTTTCCAAGTTTGCACACATTAATATTATTTGTAGCTATATTTGTATTGCTCGCTTTATACAACAAAGGCATTGTAAAGTTTATTTCTGTAATTGTAATTATTTCTATGATGTGTTCAAGAATTTATTTAAATGCTCACTTTTTCTCAGATACTTTATCTAGCTTAATTATTGTTCATTTAGTTTTTTTATGCGTAAATAAGATTTCGAAAAAATATACTATTTATTAAATATTTCACCTCCTTTATTTTGTGATACCATACAATCAAGGAGGTTTTTTTATGAGATATAATAACTTCAATCAACCTATTGGTGACGAGGTCAAATCTTTCCAGAATCCTAAAAAACCTAGCATTAATACAATTGAAGGTAAGTATAGTAAATTAGAACATTTAAATTCAAGTCATGTAGATGATCTATTCACACTGTTATGTGCGAAAGAAAATGATGCAAATTGGACATACTTACCGAATGAACCGATTCACGATAGTGATGAATTCAATGCATTAATGAATACTCGAATTGAGTCTCAAGACCCTTATTTCTTTGCGATAATAGACAAAGCAACTGGTAAAGCTTTAGGCATATTATCACTTTTACGAATTAATACTAAAGCCTCATCAATTGAAGTGGGCCATATCCATTATTCATCACTTTTAAAAAGAACGCGTATTGCTACTGAAGTTCAGTATTTACTTGCTAAATATGTATTTGAAACTTTAGAATATAGACGTTATGAATGGAAATGTGACAGTTTAAATGAACCTTCTAAACGAGCAGCACTTCGATTAGGTTTTACTTATGAAGGTACATTCAGACAAGCATTAGTATATAAAGGTAGAACTAGAGATACAGACTGGTTCTCTATTACAGATAAAGAGTGGCCAAATATTAAACAACAGTATGAAGATTGGCTAGACGAAAAGAATTTCAATAGTGATGGTAATCAAGTTAATAAACTATCAATTAAATAAATGTTTATTTTCTACTGATTGGGTATTATAAAGGTAAACTGTCGAGGAGATGAATTGATGAATAATCAAAGAATAGTCCCACACTTATGGTTCGATAAAGAAGCCCAAGAAGCAGTCGATTTTTATATGAAAGTCTTTCCAGAATCAGAAGTTGTAACAGATGTAACTTTTACTGACACACCATCAGGAGATTCCAAACAGTTTATTTTTAATATTTTTGGTTATAGATTTATGGCAATTAATGCTGGTCCTTACTTTGTGAAAAACCCTTCTATTTCATTTACTGTATTATTTAAACAATCAGAAGCAGACTTATTAGATAAAGTATGGTCTGCACTAGCAGAAAACGGTAAAGTAATGATGGAGTTAGAAAAATACGACTTTAGTGAAAAATACGGTTGGTTAGAAGATCAATTTGAAGTATCATGGCAACTGCTAATTACCGATCAAGAATTTGATGACCGTATCAGACCATCATTTATGTTTATTAATGATAATGTAGGTCGCGCTGAAGAAGCAATCAATTATTATACAAGCATATTTAAAGATAGTGGTGACACTAGTAAGTATTACTATCCAGAAGGTATGGAACCAGATAAACCAGACACATTAGCTCACGCAGAATTCAAACTAGAAAATCAATATTTTGTTGCATTAGATAGTGCACACAAACATGATTTCAACTTAAATGAAGGTATTTCACTGATGCTGAACTTAGATGACCAAGAAGAAATCGATTATTATTGGGATAAATTGTCCGCCGTACCAGAATCAGAACAATGCGGCTGGGTTAAAGACCAATTCGGAGTTTCTTGGCAAATCGTACCTAAAATAATGGATAAAATGGCTGAAGAAGGCACACCAGAACAAATCAAACGCCTAACCGAAGCGTTCTTGAAAATGAAGAAGTTTGATGTAGACACTTTAATAAAAGCATACGAAGGAAAGTAATAAAAAAGAGAAAGCATTTTGTGCTTTCTCTTTTTTATATATTAATTTTTGTGTTCTAACGCGCTAGTTTTATTTTACTGGTACTGGCCATGTCTCTAGTTTCTCTGCCATTTCCCAGAACATGTATTCATAGTAACTTGTCTTTACGACAATATCTTCTAAACGTTGTAATTCTTCTTCTGTCTTTCCTTCAGCTACGTTATTCATTAATTGAATGCAGTCTTCTTTAGATGTACTGAATTCTTGTGATGCATACATTTTAATCCATTCTCCATATAGTGGATGGTCTTTTGAACCTTCAATTCCTGCTAATTTCAATCCTATATAACTATAACTCCATGTACACGTTAGTATTGCGGCAATAACATTCTCGATTCCACCTTGTTGTGCTAAATTCAACATATAACTTGTATATGCTAATGTAGTTTGAGCTGGTTCTGTTTGTTCAAGTTCCTCTTCCGTAATCCCAAATTGTTTAGCATAGCTACGATGCAAATCCATTTCTGTATGCAAAGTATCATAAGCTAAATCGGCGTAAGTTGTCATCATCTGTAAATCTGGAGATTTAGCTGCACCAATAGAAAATAGCCTTGCATATTCAATCAAATATACATAATCTTGCTTTAACCAATATTTAAACTTTTCTTCATCAAGTGACCCATCTCCTAATCCTTGAATAAAAGGATGATCCATATAAGACTTCCAAATTGGTTCAACTCTTTTAAATATTCTATCTGTAAATTTCATTTATATCCTCCTTATATAAAAAAAAGCTATTTTCATTAAGAAAATAGCGTCTACTTATACTCTAATTATAGATACGCCACTTTCCTACGCCAGTATAAACTGGATCAGGTTCAAGGAATTTCAAAGTTTCACTTTAATCTCAGCCTTTCAAAAGGCACTTCCAGTGGTTTAATATTTTTTTATTTAATTTTCATTCAGTTACAACATATCGGTTTTGTATATATTTTGCAAATAAAGTCATAATTCATTCCCACGATTCTTACTTTTCTTTTCTAAATATATTCTCTTTTTTCTTTCCTCTTGCAAGTTCATCAATTAGTTTGTCTAAATATCTGATTTCTTGCATTAGTGGTTCTTCGATTTCCTCTACTCTTATTCCACAAATAACGCCTTTGATAAGTTTTCTATTTGGATTTTTGTTTGGTGCTTCTTTAAAAAATGTTTCAAAGTCTGTTTTGTTTTCTAAGATTCCTTCTAATTCCTGCTGGCTATAACCTGTTAGCCAAAGGATGATTTCATCTACGTCTTCTTTTGTTTTTCCTTTTTTCTCTGCTTTAGTAACATAATGTGGATATACACTTGAAACTGGCATTGCATATACTTTTTCTTTTTTCATGTTTTATCCTTCTTTCGTTTATGTTTGTTGACGTTGTCTTTGACTTAAAAATATAGCAATAATCGCTAACACTAATAGTGATGATGCAAAAATAAGTGCACCATTATAATTATCAGTATCTCCAATTAATATTCCTGCAAAATATGGTGCAATAACTTGTCCGAGGCTATAGAAAAATGTTAATAGTGCTACTAAATTTTTACCAGATATTGCACTCATTATTTGTCCTCGTGACATAAATAAAGTCGTTAAACCTAAGAAAGTTCCTCCAAATAAACATGAACTTATAATTAAGCTTATTGTAGTATGTGAAAACACTGGCAATATAACGCCTATAAATTGAAGCATAAATGCAAGATAAATCGCTTTAATATATCCTATCTTATTCCCTAAAATGGACCATAATACACACGAAGGTATTGCTGTTAAACCTACAAACATCCAACTTAATGCAGCATATTCTTTTAGATTTGGTATAGATTCAACAATAGCAACTAAGAAAGTACCTGTAACGATATATCCTGCTCCTTCTAGTAAATAAGCAATTGAAAAGAACACCATAAACCATTTTGTATATGTTTCTTTTTTATCAGTCTCAATATTTAATTTCTTTTGCTCCAAATTTAAAGGTTCTTTTATATCTTTCATTAAGAAAATAACAATTGAACCCATTAATAAAGAAGCAACACCTAATATGATCCAAGTAGATGACCATGTCTCGCTATCTGTATATAATTGAACAAAAATACTACTCGTGAATATTCCAATTCCAACACCACTGTATAAAAATCCAGATAAATGAGACTTACCGCCTTTATTTAAACCTTCTAATACGACATTAGAAGCAAGTACAAATACAGTACCGCTCGTAATACCAGCTACAAACCTCAGAACATTCCATGTAATAAAGTCATGCGTAAAGCCCATAAGTAATACAGAAATAATGTTGATTAATAAATATATTTTTAAATCAATGACCTTGCTTCTCATAATTAAGAATGTAGGAATCATCGCACCAATCAAGTAACCTAAATAGTTGATTGTAGCTAATAATCCAGCGTCTTGATTGCTTAAATGCGTTGCTTTTTGCATGAAAGGTAAAATGGGCGTATAAGAAAAACGTCCAATCGCCATAACAATAAAAAGTGATAGCATACCTAATATTAGTTGTTTATACGCTTTACTAGCTGACAATTTACGCACCTCGTTTTCTCTTTTAAGTAATATTATCTCTCTCATAGCATGAATACACAAGATGAATTTAAAAGAGAAACAAGAGAAGAAAAATAAAAAGCACGCCCTATCCAAAATTATTAATAGTGGATTGGGCGTGTTTTTTATTTACTATATTATTCTGATACTTTAATGACTTGCTTACCAAAGTTATCTCCTGTAAATAATTTACGGAATGCATTTGGTATTTGGTCAAATCCTTCATCTATTGTTACTTCTGATTTTATTTTACCTTCTTGTATCCATTGTGCTAATTGTTCACTAGCTTCTTTAACATCTTCATTAAATTGAGCAACTATAAAACCTTGCATAAGTGCTTGGTTTTTTATAAGTGTTTGTTGTATGCGAGGTCCGATGTCCTCACCTTTAAGATTATATGAAGATATCGCGCCACAAACTGGAATTCGTGCAAATTTATTAAGGTGTTTAAATACTTCATCTGAAAGTTCTCCACCTACATTTTCAAAATATACATCTATTCCATTTGGTACTGCTTTTTCAAGTTTTTCAGCAAAATCATCTTTTTTATAATCTACACCTTCGTCGAAACCTAACGTTTCAGTTAAATAATTAACTTTCTCGGAGCCGCCTGCTATACCAACAACATGAGCACCTTTAAGTTTAGCAATTTGTCCAACTACTGACCCTACTGCCCCTGAAGCTGCTGAAACAACTACAGTTTCTCCTTCTTGTGGTTTACCAATTTTCAACAATCCTTGATAAGCTGTCATTCCTGGCATACCAAGTACACTTAAATATAAGTATAACGGTACTTCATTAGAAGCTATTTTAGTTACGTATTTTTGGTTAATGGTTATAAATTTTTGCCAAGGCAGTACACCCGTAACAACGTCTCCTTTTTGTAATTCACTAGAGTTAGATTGAACTACCTCAGCTACGATATGCCCGTTAAAAGGTTTATCTAATTCATATGACTGCGTGTAACTTTTTGAATCGTTCATTCTACCTCTCATATAAGGATCAACGGATACATATATCGTTTTTAATAATACTTCGTCGCTATTTGGTTCTCTAACGTCGATCTCTTCATAGCGAAATACATCATCTTGAGGAATACCTTCTGTTCTTTTAGCTAATACTATTTGTTCATTTTTCATGATTTTCCTCCTAATTTATAACTAAAAATTATTCAATTTATTTCCTTTATATAAATAGATATTAGACTTGATTAATAAGAGACTCAAATAATTTGTTTTTCCTTTAATTCGATATTTCAATAAAACTATAGAAATACTAAGCTTTTAAAATTTACTTTTCTATTATGTTCTGTCATGATGCATTATAGTAAATAAAATTGATAGAGAGAAAGAGGTCATCTTATGATTATTATAAATGCTAAATTCGAAGTTCAATCACAATCTGTTGAACAATATGAATCATTAATAAAAAATTTAGTTGAATCATCAAGAAACGAAGAAGGAAATATCGGTTACGAACACTTTAAGTCTACAGAAAAAGAAAACACTTATTTAATGTATGAAATTTGGGAGAACCAAGAAGCAATTGAATCACATAATAATAGTGAACATTTCTTAAGCTTCTTTAGCAATGTAAAACCATTACTAGCTGGACCTGCTGATATTAAAGTAAGTTTAAATAAAGAATAATAAAAAAATTCTATTGCCACTTTTATGGCAATAGATTTTTTATTTATACAGTTTCATCTTTAACTAAAGGATTATCCGGTTTAATAAAGAACCACATGATAATTGCGAATACTACAGGAACCATCATTAATTGTAATGTCCATGTCCAACCAATTTTGTCTGCTAAGAAACCAGCTAAAATTGGACTTAATAGCGCACCTAAATTACCCCATAAGTTCATCCAACCAGAAACAGTACCGGCAAAGTTACGACCTAAGTCTGTAGCTGTTGCCCAACTCATTCCCATTGATAAACCTACTCCACCAAGACAAAGTGATAACCAGAAGATATTCAAGTATAAGTTGTCAGTAGCTAGAGCAAAGTATAATGAAATACAGAATACGACGAATCCAGTGATTGCGATAATACCACGTGCAGCAAACTTAGATTTACCGCTTGATAAAATTTTATCTGAAATTGTTCCACCTAACATAATCAGTACAAACATTGCTAACCATGGAGCACCAGCAATGAAGCCCATTTTTTCAAAATCAACATGATATTCTTCGTGTATATATGTAGGTAACCAAATTAAGAATAATGTAATTACGAACTGTACTACAAAGTATTGTGCTGCAATAGCATAAAAGCTAAAACGGCTAAAGAAGATTTTCCATGGTGCTGATGTTTTTTCAGTATCCACTACATCACGCGTTTGCATAATAAATTTCTTCTCAGCTTCATTTACCATTTTATGTTGTTCAGGTAAGTCTTTAGCGATAATTGCCCATAAAATCGCGATAATTACACCTATAAAACCAAAGATATAGAATACCGCTTCCCAACCGAATGAAGTCATAATAGCGATTGTAACGATTGGTGCAATAACTGGTCCAAAATATGATCCGGCTAATAGTGCTGAAGAAGCACGACCTTTTTCATTTTTGTTAAACCAATAACTATTAAACACAGCATTTGATGGGTACATTGGTGCTTCACCAATACCAAATAAGAAACGTACAAAGTATAGTAAACCGTGATTTTTAACAATACCAGTTAAAATCGTAAATGCACTCCACCATAGTAAAGCGATTGTTAACATTTTCTTAGGTCCAAATTTCTCAGCAAGAATTCCTGAAGGTACTTGCATTAAAGCATAACCTAGTGAGAAGAAGGATGCTAAGAACCCGAATTGAGTTTTGTTCATGTTTAAATCTTCCATCATCGGCCCAGCAATAATAGAGATGTTTGAACGGTCCATATATGCAATAATCCCTATGATGAAAAATGCTATAGCAAAATACCATCTTATATTAGTTCTTTTTTCATTCATAAATATCCAACTTTCTTAATTAATTTCCCTTTTTTATTCATGCGGTCATATGATGACTTTAATTATTAGTAAGTCGAATATAGCATAATTAGGAAACGCTTACAATATAAATTTTAAAATTTTGGCATATATTTTATTGTGAATAAATACACAAAACACTTGAATTGACGGGGTCTATCATACAATACTCTGCAAATTTGTGTGTAAATAGATGACCGTAGTTACACTTCTTTCGACTTGTGTGAATATGGGCACCTATAGGTACACTTCTTCTAACTTGTGTGAATATGGGCATCTATAGTTACACTTCTCTCGACTTGTGTGAATATGGAACTTTAAGTTCAACATTTTAATTTTTGGTTTATGCAGTTCATTAAGGGTATTGTAATATTACAAGTTATTTTTTGACACCTAGCTAAAAGAGAAGTTATATCAATTAAAGGGAGTGAAGACGATGAAAAAAGTATATCAATTGATAGGTACAACTGCCCTATCGACAGGATTATTATTTGGTGTAACAGCTGTCGGAAATACAGACGATGCAATTGCAGCTCAATCAGAGTCAGAAACTACACCATGGTATAACTACGACGGATACACATACAACAATCCTAACTTTGTATTAGATTATAATTTTGTTGAAGCTTTATATGCGGACAATGTTACAATTAATGGCTATCAAACAGATGCTGACGCCAAAACAGGTACTGGAGGAAAATCCACAGAAGTATACGATACAAAAATAATGAAGGATCAAAACGGTAAAGTCGGAACAATCATGTTTGATGTCAAATCAGGTGTTGTAACAAAAGAAGAATTTAAAAAAGCACATGAACCAACAATGATAGTAGAAAAAGGTGACCAATATTTAAAATATGGAACATTAAACCAATACTATCTCGCGTCATTTGATGAAGATGGTTATCTCGTTCATATGGAACTTGGCGTAATACCTCAATAAAAGTAATACTTTAATATATGAAGAAGATAGTAATATACAAATCTAATTTTATAGAATGTTAAGAGGCTAAGACAAATTAATTTGTCTTAGCCTTTCATCTTGTAAAGATATCCTTATCAGCAATTTTAGCTAGAACTGCTTTTAACGCACCTCTTGTCTGCAATTTTGCATAGAACTGCTTTTAACACACCCCTTATCAGCAATTTTACCTAGAACTGCTTTTAACACACCCTTATCAGCAATTTTACCAACTTTTGTTCATAACGTACCCCCTTTATAAACAACACCTGCTACTCTTTTCCTATTAAACGTGTGTTTCTATGCAGTAACTCTCAACGCCACAATGTGGGCATTCTAATTTTCTTGTTTGGTAAGTGTGATTGGACTTAAACCATTCTGAGAACAGTGGTTTGAACTCTTGTTGACAATTTGGGCATAAGTAACTCACTACTGAATAGTATTTCTTTGTTGCTATTGCTGCATATATAAAAATAAATGGATATACAGTAATTATGGGTTTCCACTTTTTCTTCATAATTGATGTGATAATACTACTATATTGAAATGCACCTACTATTAATGATGTGCCCATAAATTTTCTTCTGAATGTTTTCATTTCTTGATGCTTTTTTGATTTGTTTTTTAAATTAAGTACGTTTGATACTGGATATTCGCTTTCTTTACTTATATTCTCTCTTATAAATTTAATTTGTTCTACTTGTTCTGTCTGTTGTTGTATTCCGTTTTCGAGATCTAATAGTTTCTCGCTTAATAAGATATTCAATGTATTGATTGATTGGTTTGAATTCAATAGTTCTTTTATTTCTTTTAACGAAAAGTTCATATCTTTCAACGTTAGTACTAGTCTTAATTGATTGATGTCCTCTTCTGTATAAAGTCTTCGATTGTTTTCTGAAGTGTTACTAGGGCTAATAACTCCTTTTTTGTCATAATATTGAACGGTTCTAACTGTAATGTTACATAAACTTGCTACTTCTCCAGTTGTTTTATTCATATTAACTCCTCCTGTTTTATTTTTCTTATCTCAATTGTACTTGATGACGCAACGTCATTATCAAGCTTTAACTTATACTTTTCTCAAAAAATTCAGGGAAGTCTACCCGCACTATTAATAGTATGTGTTCAAAATAAAATATTTACAAAAGAGCAGTACATTAGGGATTCTCAATTGTTAATCACAACGGTGTACAACTATTTATATAACATTTGTGATTAACGTTTGTACAACTCTTTGATGTGCTGTGTTAAGTTATATTTAACAACAAAGGAGGGATTCAAAATACAGAAGGAAAACTTTAATATCATTTCAGAAATGATTAAAAACCCAAAAATTAAAGGTAAAGACTTAGAATCAATGTTTAACATTTCTCGCAGACAACTAGGATATAGGATTCAAAAGTTAAATGACTGGTTTAAAGAACAAGATTATCCGGAAATCGAACGAACTAGCCAAGGTTATTTTATCGTTGATGACAGAATTAAAGAATTTCTAAATGTTCCAAACGAATCCACCTATCAAGAAAATGAGCAGATATACACTTCTTACCAACGCGCGCATCTCATTTTGTTGATGTTGTTTAGTGAAGAAGAAGGACTTTCATTAAATCACTTTTCAATAGATTTAGAAGTTAGTAAAAATACTATTTTGAATGATATTAAAAAGTTGAAAGAACTTCTCAAACCTTATGAAGTTAATCTTCAGTATAGTCGTACAAATGGTTACTACTTAGTTGGTGATGAGTTTGAAATACGTCGCCTTCTTATGAGGCTAGTCGATAAAGCATTCACATTGCAAATTTCTCAGTCTGATATTGTAAATGGTTTAAAGGTTGAAGAAGATAAAATTGATTTAATTAATATCCAAATTTCAAAAATCGAACAATATTTAGATAGAAAATTTATTGATCAAAGTACTCGAACATTACCATATAAACTTTACTTAATTTTACGAAGAATCAAGCACGACAAAATCGTTTCATCATTTTCTATTGGTTATGATGACTTATCTGATACAAAAGAATATCAAGCAACAGAAATACTGACATCAACATATTCAGATATTCCAAGACAAGAGAAATTATTTATAACATTGCAACTACTCGCAACAAGTGTTCAATGGTCAGATATCAGTGATGTTCAACATATTCCAGAGTTAAATAAGGCACTCGAAGAAATGATTGAGCAATTTGAAAAAATTACTTTTATTACTTTTACTGATAGAGAATCTTTAATGAATCAACTGATGCTTCATATGGAACCAGCTTTTTATCGTATTAGATATGAATTATCTGATATAGATGGTTTAGAAAATTCATTGAAAGAAGATTATAAAGAACTCTTTCATCTCGTAAAACTATCATCTAAACCTTTAGAAAAGTTTTTTGGTCACTCATTGCCAGAAAATGAAATTGCTTATTTAACCATTTTAATTGGAGGCAGTTTAAGAAGCCAAGACGAGGAAATCGAACAAAAAGTAAAAGCAGTGGTAGTTTGCACACAAGGTACTTCCATTTCACAGCTGATGCTACAAGAATTACGTAGTGTATTTCCAGAATTCATATTTCTAGATGCTTTGTCGTTACGTGATTTTAATCAATATGAGTTAGATTTTGACATTGTATTTTCTCCAATGCATATCATGACGAATAAACGATTATACATCACTAAAACAATATTAACTGCTCAAGAAAAACACGAATTACGTCAGCATGTGTTTGGACAATTAAACAACACAATAGAAACTGATATACAAGTAGAAAAAATGCTATCAATAATTAGAGAGCATGCAACAGTTCATAATGAATCTGAACTTTCCAAAAAAGTTAAAGAACAATTTGAAGATACGTATGCTTATTCCTCTGTGAAGGCATCAACATTATCGATCAATAGTACTTTGAATTTACAAGATCTGTTACCAACGAATCATATCCGTTTTGTTCATAGTGTTGTTGATGTCGAAGAAGCCATTCGCTTAACAGCCGAACCGCTTGTCAAAATGAAATATATTGATTCTCAATATATAGATAAAATGCATAAAGCTTTCGATGATACTTATATGGTTATCAACCAAAACATCGCAATCCCACATGCAGAAGGAGACCAAGTCGTTCATAGAACATCTATGAGTATGTTGGTATTGGAAGAGCCGCTTGAGTTAAGTACTGGATTCAAAGTTCAAATTTTTGTAGTGATAGCTGCAACAGACAAATTTAAGCATTTGAGACCACTACTTCAATTGAGAGATATGTCTCAAGATAATGATGCAATTCAACAAATTGTTAAAGCAGATTCAAAAAAAGATATATTTGAAATCATTCAACATTTTTCAAAAATAGATTAAATCAAAGGGGTTGCATAAAATGCAAGATTTAAAAATCGATGTCTCAAACGTCATTCTTGATTTAGAGGCAACGACAAATGTGGAAGCATTGAGTAAGTTATCAGAAGTCATGCACCAAAACGGTTATGTCAAAGATACTTACAAAGACGCTGTTATTGAAAGAGAAAAATCATTTGCAACTGGTTTACCAACTGTATATTGTTCCGTTGCAATCCCGCATACCGATATACAACATGTCGAATCAAAATCAATAGGTATTGCAGTTCTAAAAGAAACAGTTCCATTTGTCATTATGGGAGAGCTGGAAGAAACAACAGATGTTAAATTAATTTTCATGTTAGCAATGGATAAAGAAGATGCTCAACTTTCATTATTGCAAAAATTAATGGGCATTTTCCAAAACGATCAATTACTATCGTTCATAGCTAATGCAAAAGATAAACAATCAATTGTAGATGCAATAGACAAAGAACTAAGTGAAGCATAAAAAAATTAAATGGAAGAGTTGATTCTTATATCGACTCAAATTAGGAGGAAATTATTATGAAACAAGTATTAGTAGCATGTGGAGCAGGAATCGCAACATCAACAGTGGTAAATAACGCAATCGAAGAAATGGCTAAAGAACACAATATTAAATTAGATATAAAACAAATTAAAATCACTGAAGTCGGTCCTTATGTTGATACAGCTGATTTATTAGTTACAACAGCAATGACTCAAAAACAATACGATTTTCCAGTAATTAATGCTCGTAACTTCTTAACTGGTATCGGAATTGAAGATACGAAAAAAGAAATTCTAGAAGTATTACAAAGTTAAAACAACTAAATTTAAAATCTAGCATGAGGTTGAAATAAGAATCATGATATTTCATCCTCATTCTTTTAAAAAAGAGGATGGTGTAGAGAATGAATGGTTTCGTAAATTTTATTCAAGCTTTTCTTGATTTAGGTGCAACGGTTATTTTACCGATTGTCATATTCTTATTAGGATTATTCTTCAGACAAAAAGTCGGTGCAGCATTTAGATCTGGTTTAACGATTGGTGTTGCCTTCGTAGGTATTTTCTTAGTAATTGATTTACTTGTTAACAACTTAGGACCTGCTGCACAAGCAATGGTTAAAAACTTAGGCGTTAGCTTAAACGTGATTGATGTAGGTTGGCCAGCAACTTCTTCAATTGCATGGGCTTCTGTTATAGCAGCATTTATTATTCCATTAGGTATCGTAATTAATGTCATTATGTTGTTAACTAAGACGACTAGAACGATGAACGTTGATATTTGGAACTTCTGGCACTATACATTCTGTGGTGCTATGGTTTATGCAATATCTGGTAGCATTTGGCAGTCACTAGTTGCTGCTGCATTATTCCAAATCGTCTGCTTAAAAGTAGCTGACTGGACTGCTCCAATGATGAGCAAATTCTATGATTTACCAGGTGTATCAATTGCAACTGGTAGTACGATTTCTTATGTACCTGGTATTTTCTTAGTTAAAGGACTTCAAAAAATCCCTGGTATCAACAAATTAAACGCTGATCCAGACACTATTCAAAAAAGATTTGGTGCTTTTGGTGAATCTATCTTCGTAGGTCTTGTACTTGGTTTAGCAATCGGTTTATTAGCTGGATACAATGCTGGAGATGTTATCAACTTAGGTATGTCTATGGCGGCAGTTATGGTATTAATGCCTCGTATGGTTAAGATTCTTATGGAAGGTTTAATGCCTGTATCTGAATCAGCACGTACTTGGTTAAACAAACGTTTCGGAGACCGCGAAATTTACATTGGTTTAGATGCTGCTGTAGCTTTAGGACACCCTGCAGTTATTTCAACAGCATTAATCTTAGTTCCAATCACTGTGTTATTAGCAGTTATTTTACCAGGTAACCAAGTATTACCTTTTGGTGACTTAGCAACTATTCCATTTATCGTAGCATTCATAGTAGGAGCAGCACGTGGTAACATCATTCACTCTGTTATTGTCGGTACAATTATGATTGCTATCTCACTATACATTGCAACTGATATAGCACCTATTTTCACAAGTATGGCTGACGGTACAAACGTTAAAATGCCATCAGGATCATCACAAATCTCAAGTCTTGACCAAGGTGGTAACATCTTAAACTATATTATCTTCAAGTTCTTTGATTTGTTCAACTAACATTAAGGGGATGACATTACATGAAAGCATTAGTAAAAACAGCACCAGGATTTGGCAACTTAGAAGTGTTAGATAGAGAAATTCCAGAACCAGAAGAAAACGAAGTGAAAATAAAAGTTCATTACGCAGGTATTTGTGGTACTGATGTTCACACTTATGAAGGACACTATAATGTTAACTTTCCAGTAACGCTTGGCCATGAGTTCTCAGGTGAAATCGTGACTGTTGGAGAAAATGTTCAAGATTTCGAAATTGGTGATCGCGTTACTTCTGAAACTACTTATTACATTTGTGGAGAATGTGAATATTGTCAAACAGGTGATTATAACTTATGCAATCATCGAAAAGGTTTAGGTACACAACAAAATGGTGGATTTACTCAATATCTTGTTGCAAGAGCTGCAAGTGTTCATAAATTACCAGATAACGTATCTTATAAAGCTGCTTCTATGACTGAACCTTTAGCATGTGCACACCATGCAGTATCAAAAATTGATATTAATCAAGGTGATACTGTTGTAGTCATGGGTCCTGGACCAATCGGATTACTTGTAGCACAAGTGGTTAAAAGTAAAGGCGGTAAAGTTGTTATTACTGGATTAGATAATGATAAAGCACGTTTAAATAAAGCTGAAGAACTTAATTTAGATCATGTAGTAAACATTCAACATACAGATTTAAAAGAATATGTAAACAACATAACGAATAACTATGGTGCAGACGTTGTATTAGAATGTTCAGGTGCAGTACCCGCAGCCAAACAAGGACTTGATTTATTACGTAAAAAAGGACGATACGTTCAAGTAGGTATTTTTAAAGATGCTGAAATTCCTTTTGATTTAGAAAAAATCGTTCAAAAAGAAATTAGAGTTGTCGGTAGTAGAAGTCAGAAACCTGCCGATTGGGAACCATCGTTACAACTCATGAGTACAGGTCAAGTTGATGCAGAAGCGCTTGTTACAGCTGAACTTGATATTACAGAGTGGGATGAAGGTTACAATCACATTAAAGGTGGCGAAGGGATTAAAGTATTACTACGCCCTATCGAATAAATAAATTATCTTTTATAGATAAAAAAGGAGAATGTTGATTATGGTAGAACACATGTTAGATTTTATGCTTGGACCGATGAGAGGTATTACAGGATTCTATATGGATAACTTATTATTTTGTAATAGCGCTGTTTTTGTAAGTTATTTTGGAGCAAAACTTTTCAAGAAAAAGAAAGTCACTTCAGAACAAACATCATAACAAGTAAGAATAGAGGGGAGGATATCATTATTGAAAGCCCTAAATTTATACGATATTGAAGATTTAAGATTTGAAGAAACAACAAAGCCAGAACTTGAATCACCTGATGATGTCATTATTAAAGTTAAAGCAACCGGCATATGTGGGTCAGATACATCACGCTATAAAAAGCTTGGACCATATAAAGAAGGTATGACATTTGGTCATGAATTTTCTGGTGTAGTTGAACAAATAGGCAATGATGTCACAGACTTAAATATAGGAGATACTGTAACAGGTTGTCCCGCTATCGTCTGTCATAAATGTCATTACTGTGAAAAAGGCGAATATTCCAGATGTGAAAATTTATATGTAATAGGCTCATATGAACCAGGTTGTTTCGCAGAGTATGTTAAATTGCCAGCTAGTAATGTACTAAAACTCCCAGATAATGTAGATTTAGATACTGCAGCAATGGTTGAACCGTCTGCAGTTGTCGCACACGGATTCTATCGTACACGTATGAAACCTGGTGCAACAGTAGCAATTATGGGATGTGGTAGTATAGGCTTACTAGCTATACAATGGGCGAAAATATTCGGTGCTGCAAAAATCATAGCCATAGATATCGATAATCATAAACTAGACATTGCAAAAGAACTAGGAGCAGATTATACAATCAATTCAAAAGAAGAAAACTTAGATGATGCTATCTTAGCTATACCAGATAAAATAGATGTTGCCGTTGAATCAGCAGGATCTCCATTCACAATAGGACAAGTATTAACCTTACCAACTAAAGGTGGAGAAGTCTTATTATTAGGCATCCCTTATTCTGATATAGAAATTAAACGACAACACTTTGAGAAAATATTACGAAACGAACTAAACGTAATAGGATCATGGAACGGTCTATCCGCACCCTTCCCAGGAGAAGAATGGACAGCAACATTACACTATATGTCCACTGGAGAAATCAATGTAGATCCCATCATTTCAGATAGACTCGATTTAGAAAAAGGACCAGAAACATTTTATAACTTAGTAAATAGAAAGCAACATTATGACAAAGTAATCTTTCATCCATAAATAAACATGACCATAAATCAATAATACCTTAAGAAAAAACAGGGGCACGCCATGCGCGCCCCTGTTTTTAATGTTCGACGTCAGCTCCCAATGTTGCTAGTCTGGCTCATCTTGCAATGTTCGATGCCTCAATGTTGCTAGTCAGCCTCATCTTGCAATGTTCGAAGCTTCAATGTTGCTAGTCTGGCTCATCTTGCAATGTTCGAAGCCCCAATGTTGCTAGTCAGCCTCATCTTGCAATGTTCAGGGCCTCAATGTTGCTAGTCTGGCTCATCTTGCAATGTTCGAAGCTCCAATGTTGCTAGTCAGCCTCATCTTGCAATGTTCAGGGCCTCAATGTTGCTAGTCTGACTCATCTTGCAATGTTCAATGCCTCAATGTTGCTAGTCAGCCTCATCTTGCAATGTTCAATGACTATCTTATCTATTTTTTTTGGGTTTTATAATATCTTTTTGGATTCTTTTTTGTACTACTAAAATACTTATCACATACTCTTCTTATAGTATATCTATTCCCTGCTCCACACCATTCTTGGGCTTCTGATAAAATAAATGCTTCCCCTTTACACATATAGAGTTCTAACAAATTAAATAAATAAACATTTTGTCGTATGTCTTTGAAATCACATAATCTACATTTCAAGTATTTCTTGTGGTCTTCTATTTCAATCGTATTCAATCTCTTACATTTCGGGCATTTCAAACCTGGTCTTAAACAAGACATTGGGACTTTTTTAATATTCTTATAAATATGTGAAAAGTCCCTATGCTCCCGTTGAAACATATTTAAGATATTTGCATTTTCTAAAGAATTTTCATTTTTGAGCATATATTTAAGTTTATGTAATTCTGTTGGTAATAAGATATTGAAATGATTAGGTATAGTACCTTTTAAAGTGAATTTGTGGTTTGTAAAAATAAGATAAGAATGCAAGGGTTTGTGAATATTCATGTGGGATATTAAGTAATTTAATTCATGATTGGCTCGCCGTAATTGCTGAAAAGGGGTATAAAACATATTTCCAAATCTGTTTATAAGCTGTTCATCTTTAATAGTATAATCTCCAGAATAATGTTTAACCTCAAAGTGACATATAGCATCGTCCGTTACAATTAAAAAATCAATTTGAACACGGTTTTTGTGGCTTATGTGAAAATCATATAAATAATGAAGATCAGGATATTCATCTAGAATACGTTTGATAAAAGTTTCTCCCTCCAAACCTTTAATATAATTTCTTGTATCTTCATCAAGTCTATCCTGAATAATACGATTTTTAAGAGCTAATAAATAAGTTTGACTGTTCATCGATGCACCTCCGAATTTCTTTACAATTATTATAGAGAATACCCATGAAAAGATAAACTAAAATACTAAAGTTTCACTATCTATTACATCAGTACTATTTAACCATTTTATTTCATCTAAATGATATGCTACCCAATCGAGCATTTACAATACATCCATCTAAAGATACAATACACTCAATAGTTATACTTGAAAGGGCGTTTTATATGACATTTTTATCTATGACCATTTATGCTATAGTTTCGAGCTTCACACCTGGACCAAATAATATTATGTCTTTATATTATTCTAAACAAACTGGTCTACGAGGTACAATCAAATTTTGTATTGGTGTTGCACTGGGATTCTTTCTATTACTTCTCGTTTCAAATTTCTTTAGTAATGCTTTATATCACGTCTTCCCAAAAGTACAACTATATATGAAAATTTTCGGGGCAATTTATTTACTTTATTTAGCATACAAAATTGGAACAAGCAAAGGTACTGACGCTCAATCGTTTAGTAGCAGATACAATAATATTAAATTTGGTATGTTGTTACAGTTCATAAATCCTAAAGGTGTGATTTATGCATTAAGTGTTGTGGCTGCATTTATAACACCGAACTTTGAACATTTCTCCGTCCAAATTATCTTAATTACATATTTAGCACTGATCGGGTTCCTTTCCTCTTTCAGTTGGAGTGTCTTTGGTTCAATCTTTAAAAAGTTTATCAATGAACATGAATTAGCATTTAATATTATAATGGCACTTCTTCTCGTCTATACTGCCATCTCCATTCTCTTTACATAAAAACAACCCCCTAATCCACATTCCATGGTTTAGGGGGTGTTTTGTATTAACTATTTTGATCATTTCTTATTACATATGCATCCAAAAGTATTCTAGATAAAACTTGTAAAGGCAACCTCGACCTAACTTCATATTCAGGTAAATAATTTTTATCAGATTTAAATCCCAATAAAATTATATCGCATAGTTCATATAGTCTACCTTCCTTATTTGTTGTTAAACAAATTGTTTTAACATTTAAGTTTTTACAATATTCAGCAGCTTCCACAAGCTCTTCTGTTTCACCGTTCAAAGAAATAAATATTACCAAATCATCTTTTGTAAATGTTTTTGATTTTATTCGAATTATATTTGGATCATTATGTTCTTCAGTATATTTATTTAGTAATTGCAGTTTAATTGTCATTTCATTTGATATATGTTCAGAAAATCCTCTTGCAAATATAGTAACTTTTTTACTGTATTTAATTGCCGATATAGCGTCCTCAATTATAGAAGATTGAATATATCTAATAGTCTTATCAACTTCTTCTTTATTTTTAATAATCGCAGTTTGAATTTGACTATCAATATATTCTACTTGTTCCAATGATTTAGGATTGGTATTAGAAATCTCTAATGCAATTTGAAACTTAAAATCTGTAAATCCACTGTATTCTAATTTTTTCATACACCTTACTATCGTTGAAGTAGATACATTAGCATCTTCGCTCAATTTAATAATTGAAAGATTTACCATATCAAGATAATTTTTTTCTATATATTTAATTAAGTATTTATCACTATCGCTTAACTTATTATAAAAATATTGTACGCGTTGCTGAAAATTCATGTTTACTCTCCTTTTGTAAATATTTTCACTTTATTTTTACTATATCATATAAAGTGTAAACATTTTCATTTGTGTGCATGCCATAATCATTATTAAGAAAGGATGATTTCTTATGATATACACATGTACATTAAACACCGCAATTGATATGTTCGTTCATATGAATGATTTTAAACCTGATTATGTAAATAGAAGTATTTATGATGAATTTCAACCTAATGGAAAAGGTGTTAACATATCTGTAATTTTAAGTAAATTAGGTACTCCGAACATTGCAACAGGATTTGTAGGTGGATTTAGTGGAAAATTCGTCAAAGATGAATTAGAAAAAATGAATATTCAAACAGATTTTATTGAAGTAGAAGGTAACACTAGAATTAATGTATTTCTTAAATCAAATCAAGGTGAATATAAAATTGTTAATTCCGGACCAATCATTAAGAAAAATGAAATAAATTCACTATTATCAAAAATAAAGAATTTGAATAGCAATGATATTCTTTTCGTTTCTGGAAGTCTTCCCAAGGGACTTGATGGTGAAATTTTATTAACAATTGCAAAACTATCTAAATCAATAGGATTTAAATTGATTATTGATACAAGCCATCCTATTTTAAAAGAAATCATCAAATATAAACCATTTTTAATCAAACCAAATGAAGAAGAATTACAAAACCTATTTCCAGATCATGATCTAAATTCTGATAAAGACATTGCATTTGTATCGAATTTACTTATTAAAGAAGGTTGTCAAAATGTAATAGTATCTGTTGGAGGAAATGGAGCATATTTTTTCAATAAATATTGTAGTTATTATTGTACAGCTCCAAAAGGTGAAGTTATAAATACAGCTGGAGCTGGAGATACAATTTTAGCAACATATTACCATACTTTTCAAGAGACTTTAGATGAAGCAACTGCTCTAAAAAGAGCTGTTGCTGCCGGTTCTTCTACAGCATTCAAATCAGGACTCACTGACTTTAGCGATACTGAAAAACTATTTAAAGAGAGTCAAATTTCAACATTAAACGTTACTAAACAGGGGTGATATTTATGAAATATCAATTTTTAGGAGTTACAGGATGTCCAACGGGAATAGCACATACTTTCATGGCAGCTGAAGCACTAGAAAATGCTGCTAAAAGTAAAAATGTCACTATTAAAGTGGAAACACATGGACAAAGAGGAACTGAAAATGAATTTAGTGAAAAAGAAATTGATGAAGCTGAAGTCATCATTATTGCAGCTGATAAGAATGTAAATATCGATAGATTTAAAGGTAAAAAAGTTATTAATGTTTCAGTTTCAAAAGGTATAAAGCAAGCAAACCAGTTAATTGATCAAGCTATTTCTGGTGATGTGGCAATTTATCAATCTAATAATAATCACTTAGATAATTCTGAACAACAAGAAAATAGTTCTTCTAATTTATGGCATAAAATATATGTTCATCTAATGAATGGTGTTTCTCATATGCTTCCATTTGTAGTAGCAGGAGGTGTTATGACTGCTATATCATTCATGTTTGGCATATACTCCGCCGATCCAAAATCTGATCAATATAATGTAATTGCTGAACAAATGAATACAATAGGCGGTATTGCTATGGGGCTGATGGTTCCTATACTTAGTGCTTATATAGCACAATCAATAGCCAATCGGCCTGGCCTAGTTATAGGGTTTATTGTCGGTATGATAGCTGATACGAATGGTACAGGATTTCTAGGAGGTATTGCAGGAGGTTTCTTAGCTGGTACCATCGTATTATTATTACAAAAATCTCTAAAAAACTTACCTAAATCATTAGATGGTTTGAAAGCAATATTTTTATTACCTGTTTTGGGTATTTTTATTGCAGGTTTTATAATGTGGTATTTATCAATACCTATGGAATTTATAAATAAAGGTATGATGGACTTTTTAGCAGGTTTTCAAAACTCAAATCCAATAATTTTAGGTTTAATCGTTGGTATAATGTGTGCATTTGATATGGGTGGACCAGTAAATAAAGCAGCATATGTAACAGGTACTGCTCTATTAGCACAAGGTAACCACTTATTTATGGCTGGAGTATCAGCTGCATGTATAGTTCCTCCATTAGCAACTGGTTTCTCAGTTATACTCTCTAGAAAATATTACAGCCAATCTGAAGCAAGTGCTGGATTTGTCAATTTTTTACTCGGTTCAACACATATCACCGAAGGGGCAATACCATTTGCTGCTAAACGACCATTTATTATTATACCGATACTTATGGTGGGCTCATCTATAGCTGCAATACTCACATATATGTTGAAAGTAGAAGTTCCAGCTCCTCACGGCGGATTTATAGTATTGCCTGTGGTAACTCATCCTATTTTTTGGGTAGTATCAATAATTATTGGTGCGCTTGTTGCGGGAATATTAATGTCAATTGAACAAAGAAGACATGTGACTAAAAATAATGAGTCGGATGTACAGTCTAAAATTAAACCTACCAACAACATAGTAGACAGTGAACAAGTTTTCTTAAATAAATCTTTCAACAATAAAGATAATGCTTTAGAGTTTATTGCCAAGCAATCAGTTAAAACAAATATTTCAGACAATTTTAATTCAGTCTTTTCAGGCTTAAAAAGACGTGAGTCTGAAAGTAGTACTGGAATGGAAAATGGTATAGCTATACCTCATGTATCAGATAAATCGATTAGTAAAGCAAGTCTTATTGTAATTAAAATGGATAATGAAATTGAATGGCCATCTTTAGATGAGAAACCTACTAATTTCTTGATAAGTATATTAGTGCCAGAAAATAATAGTGAAGATCATTTGAACATTTTAGCTAACCTATCAAGAAAATTAATGGACAATGATTTTACAAATCAATTAATATCTTCAGATTCAAAAGAAGAAATCGTAAATCTATTGAGTGGAGTGAACAAGAAATGAAATCCTTAAAAAAACTAACTAACAATAAAGGTGTTATTACTGCATTAGCTATAGACCAAAGAGGTGCTTTAAAAAGAATGATGGGAGAAAATATTTCAAATACAGAAATATCTAATTTTAAAGAGTTAGTATCACATGAATTAACACCATATGCATCATCTATATTATTAGATCCTGAATTTGGTACAGATGCAGCTAATACAAAAGATTCAAATTGTGGTTTGATAATGGCATATGAAAAAACAGGTTATGACAAAAAAACACCAGGAAGATTTCCTGACTTAATTCCAAATTGTTCAGTTAAAAACTTGAAATCGAAAGGTACAGATGCTATCAAACTTCTCATCTATGTAGACATTAATGAGTCAGAAGAAATAAATAGTCAAAAAGAAGCTTTTGTAGAAAGAGTTGGTAGTGAATGTGCATCAGAATCATTACCATTTTTCCTAGAAATTTTAACATATGATGACTCAATTGGTGATGAAAAAGGTAAAGAATTCGCTAAGGTAAAGCCGTATAAAGTGATTAATGCCATGCGTCTTTATAGCGAATCTAGATTTAATGTAGATGTACTAAAGGTAGAGATTCCTGTTAATATGAAATTTGTAGAGGGATATACTAAGAATGAATATGTTTATACAAAAGAGGAAGCTGCTGAATTCTTTTTGGAGCAATCTAATGTTACCAACTTACCATTTATATTCTTAAGTGCAGGTGTTACATCACAATTATTTCTTGATACATTAAACTTCGCATATAAGTCAGGATCTAAGTTTAATGGTGTATTATGTGGAAGAGCCACTTGGAGTGATGCTGCAAAAGCATATGTAGAAGATGGTATTATATCCTCAAGAAATCAACTGAAATCAACCTGTAAAAATAATATACAAGAATTAAATAAATTAGTTGGAGAAATTGCTACACCTATATAAGCCATCTCCATTCTCTTCACATAAAAACAACCCCCTAATCCACATTCCATGGTTTAGGGGGATTTGTATTAACTATTTTGTTTTGAGAATGCTTTTCCGATTGCGTCTAGTTTTTCTGGTGCGTCTGAAGCAGTCATTTTTACTTCGATGAAATGCATTTGATTTGGTTCATTGTTAATTTGTAAAAATACATTTTCCAAGTCTGCAGATGTTTCTACGTCATGTATTGCTACTTTATCTTTACCACCAAACACTACTGGCAATAACTTGTAATCCCACATTTGAATATCATTATATGGTTGGTGTTCGCCGTGGATTTTACGTTCTACTGTATATCCGTCGTTATTAATTACAAAAATAACAGGTTTAAGATCTTCTCTAATCATAGTTGAAATGTCTTGTGCAGTTAGTTGTAATGAACCATCTCCAATTAATAAGATGTTTCTTCTATATAAATTAGACATTTGCGTTCCAATTGTTGCTGGTAATGTAAACCCGATTGAACCCCATAATGGTTGTCCAATAAATGTATTATCTTTATATAGATTCAAATCGTACGCACCGAAGAATGAAGTTCCTTGTTCTGCTAATATGATGTCGTCTAGACCGATAAAGTCTTGCATCATTTTAAAATATGTTTCTTGTGTTAATGGTTCATTATTAGGTGTATATTGACCTTTTTCCTCACGAATATTTTCCGGGAAATTCGCATCGTTCTTATATTCAATATTAAGTAAGCCATTTACAAGATTAGATAATGTAAATTCTGATGCTACAGTATCATTCAATTTGAAGTCTTGATGATTAATCATAACAACATCATCAATATCAAAACCATATGAATATCCAGCTGTCGCTGAGTCTGTTAATTTAGCACCTATATTTAAGATCGCATCACTGTTATCTACATAATTTCTAATGTTTTCTTCAGCAATACTCCCATCATAAATACCCATATAATATGGACTTTCTTCATTAAAAGCACCTTTACCTAAAGATAATTGAGCTACTGGTATTTCAGATTGTTGTACAAATTGTTCTAATTTATCGTGTAATTTAAAGCTATTAATTTCGTGTCCTGTAATGATGACAGGTTGTTTAGCTGTTTTTAATTTTTGTTCGATCATTTCTATATATTTAGATACATCTTGTTTCACTGCTTCAGCTGGTTTAAATGCTTCTACTACATCTATTTCAGACTGTGCAACATCAATTGGTAAATGAAGATGAACTGGTCTTTTTTCAGCAATTGCTGCATTAATTAATCTTGGTATTTCAGTTTGAGCATTTTCAACAGTAATATAACCTTGAGCAGTAGTAATTTCTTTGAACATTTTTCGGTAGTTATCAAACTTACCTTCTCCTAATGAGTGGTGAACATATTTTCCTGCTTCTTCAACAACTGTCGTTGGTGCACCAGTAATAGCCACAACCGGTACGCGTTCTGCATAAGATCCAGCAATCCCATTTACTGCACTTAATTCTCCAACACCAAATGTCGTAACCATTGCACTTATACCATTCATTCTTGCATATCCGTCAGCGGCATAACTTGCATTTAACTCGTTAGTATTACCAACCCACTCCATATCATCTCTGCTAACAATGTCATCTAAAAATGCTAAATTAAAATCTCCAGGTACCCCAAATACCTTTTCAACACCAACAGTGCTTAATGCATCCATTAAATATTCCCCAACACGTTTTTTCATAACCTTGTCCCCTTTTCTATATATAGCAGTTATTTAGGTCAATAAACTTGACCTATTAGCGTAAAAAAATAACACCTAAATTCATTATCAAATGTTTAATAATATCCTTAACAATTATTATTATATGCTTACTTATAAATTAAGTCAACTTCATTGACCTAAAAATGAATTTTTTAATCCTATCCTTTATAATAGATGAAAAGGAGTCGACACAATGGATAATAAAAATAATTATGACCATATGCTTTTTTACTTCGCATACAAAACATTTATAAATACAGCTGATGATATTATAAAAAATCACGGCATGAGCAGACAGCACCATAGATTCTTATTCTTTATAGATCAAATGCCCGGCATCACTATGAAAGATTTATTAGATACATTAGAAATTTCAAAACAAGCATCACACGCATCACTCAAGAAACTAAAAGAAAAAGGTTTAATCAGATATGTAGATTCAGATAACGATAGAAGAGTAAAACAACTGTATCCAACTAAAGAAGGCAGTGAACTCGTTCATACTTTAAACAAAGCACAAAACGAACTATTACAACAAACATTTGAAGAAGCAGGTACAGACTGGCACGATATTATGGAACACTTAGCAAGTAAGAAAAGCGGCTTTAAAAATGTTAAATCAATAAAACCAGCTGAATAAAAAAGTATTAAAAAGACTGCCAACTAAGTCAGTGACCAAGTTGGCAGTCTTTTTTTATATAATTATTCACCTACTCTTCTTTACTAAAAGTACTATTTATAACTAAGCATATGAAAAATAATGAAATAACGACAACGAAACTATATGGCATTTGGTCTAAATAAAACCAACTTAAATGCATATCTGTAAATTGGTTAAGTTGTTGAATAACGAATCTTGTTAATAATAGCCCTGATAATAAAAATATTAAAATACGTATTATTTTTTTAGCCATTTCTATCATCGTGATTTCATCTCCTTTTACCTACGTTAATTTTCCAATGTGTAAACATTCTTAATATATATTCTAAAGGTCCATATCTAAGATACCTTTGATACCATGATGCTAAGATCATTTGAAGTATGTAAAATACAACAAAAGTTAGACATGTTAATATGAGCACATCTTTTCCAAACAAACCTAATCCATAGCTATATAGCACAAGCGTTCCGAAAACACTTTGCATAATGTACATCGATAATGACATTCTTCCAAGATTCTCAAATCCTCTGAATATCATATTTTCCTGATATGTCTGGTAAAAATATTTAAATAAACATATTAGCCCAATTGCTAACAGGATTCCAAATATACTTAATAAACTTGCAGAAATATTTTCATTTGATAACCATAAGTATGAAGATTTTCCTATTATTGAAATCGGAATGAGATAAATAAACATTTTAGAAAATCGAGATTTTTTCACATTTTTCTCAAACCATTTGTATCTCGACAAACAAATACCCAATGTGAAAAATGGAACTTCTACTATCATAATCATTAAGAACATCCATCCCATTGCATCTCCTAATTCATTTTTAAATTCTAATAACATAGGATCTTTAATTTGTTCGTCTGCATTACGGATGTCCCAGTAACTGCCTTCACTAAACAATGTCTTAACTTCATGTACGTAACTGGCTTTATCATCTTCATTTAAAAATGGTTCTGAACCATCAAATAATGGAATAGCAGACATACCTATTGTGAATACAAACCCTAAAATTGTAATCCACTTAAAAAATCTGTTTCCTAAAGATATAAATGGTATAACTAATAACATTGTTAATCCGTAACCGAATAATATGTCACCTTCCCATATGAAATAAGCATGCAAACTACCAAATATCATTAAAAACAATGACCTTCTAAACAGTTTCAATCTTGGCCTTTTAATTTGTTTTGTTTTCATAGATTGATAAAGCTTATCTAAGGAAAAGCCAAATAAAATCGCAAAAATTGGCATAAAACTACCTTCAAAAATAATTTTAATAAAATGATAGACAGCTTGGTTCACACCACTTAAATGAAAATGTTCTATGTATAATTGACCTGTTAATCCAAATTGAAATATTAACAAATTAGCCATAAATATTCCAAATAAACTAAATCCTCTTAATGCATCCGCAACTTCTATTCTTTTCATCTTTGTTTCACCTCACTTATCATCATATCAACCCAAAATAAATTTGAGCTTATGTGTACCTTAAATCTATCTTAAATTTGCTTACTAAGGTAGATATCGACAGACTGAGGATATACAATTATCTTTAACGAGGTGTTAAAAGTGGCAGCAAAAATATTAATAATAGAAGATGATTTTGATATACAAACATTAATTAAAATTTCTCTATCAAACAAACAATTAGGCGACATATATTTAGCAAATAATAAATCAGAAGCTGAGCTTTTACTGAAAAATAATTATTTTGACATTGTACTTCTTGATTTAAATTTGAACTCAGAGAACGGCTATGAACTTGTTAAATATATTAAAAACAAAGATACAAAGCTAATCGTTGTAACTGCTAAAGATACAGATTTAGATGTATATAAAGGTTTTGAAAACGGCGCTGTAGATTACATAAAAAAGCCATTTGATCCTATAGAACTTGCCTATAGAGTCGGTGTACATATTAAGAACAACAATATATATAGTAATAAAAATCTAAAAGTAAACTTGGATACGACTGACGTCATTATAAATAATGACAAAGTGAATTTAACATCAAGAGAGTATGATTTACTAACTTATTTTATAAAAAATAAGAATCAAGTATTAACTAAAAGTCAAATCTACGAACGTGTTTGGGGATATTCAATAAGCGTAGATGATAATACATTGATGGTTCACATTAGGACTTTACGAAAGAAAATAGAAGATGATGCCAACAACCCTCAACTCATTCAGACAGTTCGAGGAAAAGGCTACATTTATCGAGGTTGAGAATATGAACAAACGTTTTACATGGAAGTTTATGAAATATATATTCATTTTCTTGTCTATCACTTTAATATTAACAAGCGTTGGCATTGGTTTGTTTTTCATAAATGCTATTAAAATATCTTATACGAGTTTAAGTGAAGTTGATGATTTTTATATGGAATCCTCCATTTCTAAAGAAAAAAATGAATATATCTTGAGTGACGATTTAAAAGAAAAGTTAAAAAAAGAAAACGCTCAATTATATGTTATTGATGATCAAGCAAATGTTTTATACCCTAAACAACATAAAAATATAAAAAACAAACTTATAGATAATCTTTATAACACTAAAACAATTCCTTTTAAAAAAAGAAATTTAAATGCAGCAATTATATATCCTAAAAATTATACACATCACTTAAATAACACTGAAAATATTGATATAGAGAAACTTATTAATAGTATGTACATGAATAATTACAATAAATATCAATATATAGAGAAGAATAACCAATTATCTTTCATAGATAATCCAGATTACAGAGAATTCGTACTTACTAATGAATTTACTGAAATAGAGAATAAAAACTTTTTATTTTTAGCTATATCATATCTTTCACTACTATTATTTAATCTTATTTTAGTCATTATTTTTGCATTTATTATCTCAAAACGATTATCTAAACCATTATTCTTTTACACTGATTGGATAGAAAATCTATCTAAAGGAAAATTATTTAAACCTAGTTCTAAACACTATAACAAAAGAAGTAAAAAGCTTTTTAAAGAACTCAATGATTCAGTTGAAACCCTTAATTTACAACTAACAAAAGATAAAATTTACCAAAATCAAATAAGCTATTATAGAGAAAAATGGCTAAATCAAATATCGCACGATTTAAAGTCTCCATTAACATCAATTTATGGGTACTCAAGGTTACTATCAACTGAAACAATAGATATAAAAAAATATGCCATATTAATCTCTGATAAGGCAGCATATATGACCAAGCTTATAGACAGTTTAAATAAGAACTTTAAAGAAGAAACAGATCAAATGTCTATTCATAAAGAATCATTCAACGTATCAGAAACATTAGAGCAACTCATTATGTCCATACAATACGAAAAACTTAAAGTAACAAATCATTTACAAGAAAAAGAATTTTATGGGAATAAACTATACTTCGAACGCATGATGATGAACCTAATAGACAACAGCATTGATCACAACAAACAAAATCCTAACATTCAAATTACGATTTACAATCAATCAAACGGGTTAATAATAGATTACAAAGATGATGGTAAAGGAATAAGCAAATCAACAGAAAAAAATATGCTATATTCAAACTATACAACTAAAGATAACAAAGAAGGACACGGTATAGGCTGTACCATAATAATGGATTGCATAACATTCCATAATGGAGCATTCAAAATAATGCCTACAAAAAAAGGTGTACATTTTAGAATAATCTTGGATAAAGAGTAAAAATCACGAAAGAAAAAGACGCTCATTGACTGAGCGTCTTTTTAATTTAATGACTTACTTCTGTATTAAGTTCTTCTTCATGATAATTAAAGTATTTGTTAGAAATATATTGTTGAATGATAAGTACGATCGCACTAGCACTCCAATACAGTGGTAACGCTGCGGGCATGTTCATACTTATGATCATTATCATTATTGGACTTAAATACATGATATATTTCATTTGTCCGTTTGATTCTTCTGGTAAATATTTTGTAGAAAAATATGCTTGTAATAAATATAATACCCCTGCTATAAGTGCCATAAATATGTCTGGTGTACCTAGATTAAACCATGCAAAACTATGACTTGCGAATGCTTCATTACGTGATATTGCAAAATACAATGCCATTAGAATTGGGGTTTGAATAAGCATTGGTAAGCATCCCATTTTTAATGGATTAACATCATTATCTTTATATAAAGCCAACATTTCTTGGCTATATTGTGTACGTTCTTGATCATCTTTAGCAGCTTTCATTTTCTTATTAATTTCTTCAATTTCAGGCTTTAACTGTTTCATTTTAAATTGCATTTTCTTTTGTCCTTTAAAAGAACGCAACATAAATGGCATTACAATAAGTCTTACGCATAAAGTAACAATGATAATGCCTATGCCATAACTATTGTTAAAGAATGAAGCAAAGTATTTAATAAGATAAACGAATGGTTCAACAAATGTTGAATGGAACATGCCACCTTCTTGTGGTGCACAACCACCTAGTAGTAGTGTTATTGCTAAAAATGCTAATACTGTATATAATTTTTTCAAAATTTCTCCTCCAATATATTAAATATGAATTAATATATTGGACAAGCGTCTTCTTCATCTACGGTCATGTATAAGCAACGTATTCTCCACCTTAGTATAGGTACAATCCATACAAAAATGTATTGATCCTCTACTTCAGTTGAAGACCTTACTATCCAATTTTTATGGAGCTTGATGCTTGCTTGCATTTGCAAGTAAACATACAAGAGTGTCAATAATAATGGAACAAAGTAATATATGCTAAATGCAACATAATTTATTAAAATATCCTCGCCTAATAAACCTATGAGCCATTCCATTAAGACCTCACTCCTTTCAAATTGAATATTATATTTTCATTATACAAGTTGTAGTTATTATATACAATCAGTAGCTATTTTCTATTAAAATACAGACACCTTTCTGTCTGACTTCAGACAACCCGAAGACTTACCAGAGCCTTTTAAAGATTGATTCCATTAAATTTTGCAATATAAAAATAAGGCCGAGACAATTAGTTTGTCTCGGCCACTATTTATATTTTTATTAAGGTTTTTTGATAAATGCGTATAAACTAATACTAAAGATAAATATTATACCAATAATCACGGAAATTCTTGTTTCTGAATTAAATAACATCCCAATGACAACGGCAATTAGCATGATAATCGTTATAATATTACTTACTGGTGCGAATGGCATTTTAAAGGGATGGTCTTTGATTTGTTCTCTTTTTCTAAAATTGATATGACTAATTAATATTGCAAACCAAGGTACCATGCCTGGTAAGACACCTGCACTGAATACATAGACGAATATGTCAGTATCTTTTCCTAATATTAAAGGTAAGACAATATTTAGTATAATACCTAAGAAAATACCTATTGAAACAGCTATAACTGCGATATGTGGGACACCATTTTTATTTGTCTTATAAAATATTTGAGATATTTGTTTTTGTTTTGATAACGTATAAAGCATGCGACTTGTACTAAATATACCCGAGTTACAACCTGACATTGCTGCTGTAATTACGACAAAATTAATAATAGTTGCTGCAGCAGTAATACCTACTTTTGCAAATGTCGCAACGAATGGTGAACCAATATGATTCACTTCGTCCCAAGGATATACAGTTACGATAATAAAGATTGAACCGATATAGAATATTAATATTCTCCAAACAACACCATTAATTGCTTTAACGATATTTTTCTGAGGATCTTTCGTTTCGCCTGCAGTAATACCAATTAACTCGATTCCTATGTATGATCCGAATACGATAGATAATGCAAAGAAGAAACCACTTATTCCACCGGTAAAGAACCCACCATGATCCCATAAATGACTAATTCCAATTGGATTAAAGTTATTGCCGATACCGAATAGTATCAATCCTAATCCTGCAATAATCATTAAAATAATAGTGACGACTTTTATAGCTGCAAACCAAAATTCAAATTCTCCAAACCATTTAACAGAAACTAAGTTTGCTGATAGTAAAATAACAACTACAGCTAAACCAGGTATCCATTCTGGTAAGTCTGGCCACCAAAATTTAAAATATGACCCAACTGCAATTACTTCACTCATACCAACAATAATCCAGTTGAATATACTACTTCCAGCTGTTACAAATGAAAATGAAGGATGTATGTAATCATTAGCAAATTTAGCAAAAGAACCAGTATCTGGGTAAACATAGACCATTTCACCTAAGGCTCTCATAATGAGGAATACAAATACACCTGCAATTGCATATGCGAGTAAAACTGAAGGGCCTGTCCATTTAATTGTACTAGAAGCACCCATAAATAAACCTACGCCAATTGTTCCTCCAATAGCAATCATCTGCATTTGTCTTGATGTTAATTCTCTTTTTAAGTTATTATTCATTTTTGCGCCTTCTTAATATGTATATATTGAATTTTCAATAAACATTTTTTTAAATATTTTATTAATATAGCATTTTTAATATCTACATTCCAACAATTCTTAATCAATAAATAAATAAATTCATTAGTTTAATCACAAAATCTACACAATTTCTCTAAATACTATCAGTTTTATCTGAATTTGTTTATAATATACTACTATGTTTACAATTAAACATTAATACAAATAAAAATAGAAAGGATAATTATCAATGACTCCAATAAATAATATCCCCAAGACTGAATTACACTGCCATCTAGATGGATCTGTGAGCATAGAACTTATCCAACAATTAGCACAAGAACAACAAATACATATTAATATAGAAGATATTCAAGTTGATCAAACATGTGACAGTCTTGATGAATACTTAAAATCTTTTGATACAATTTTAAAAGTATTACAAACAAAAGATAGTATTGAAAAAGCTGTTATAGATGTAGCTCAACAAGCACATAACGATAACATTAAATATATAGAAATCAGATTTGCTCCATTATTCCATACAGATAAAGGACTAAGCGTTAAAGAAATACTAGACTCCGTTAATATAGGCGCAACAAAAGCAGAGTCTCTTTATCCAATCAAAGTGAACATGCTTGTATGTGGAATGAGGCATCATGAAAACAAAACGAATATTGACCTCTTTACAGAAGTTAATCAACTAAATAAAGACAATAGTCATGTTGTCGGTTATGACTTCGCTGGCCCAGAAGAAGCATTCCCTACTAATACCATTCAAGAAGCCATTCAGCATACTATAAAGTCAGAAAATCATTTAACATTGCATGCAGGTGAATGCGGATGTATACATAATATAATAGAAGGAATTGAACTCGGCGCTAGAAGAATCGGTCATGGCGTAGCTGCTACGAGTGACAATACCGCACTAGAATACATTAAAAATCACAATGTATTACTAGAAATCTGTCCTACAAGTAACTTACAAACAAAAGCCATACAGACATTGGATGAACTCAACATAAGAAAACTTATAGAACAGAACATTCCATTTAATATCAATACAGATAATAGAACCGTTTCAAGCACCAATTTAAATAATGAATATACCCTATTGTATAATCACAATTTAATATCAACAGATGAAATTAAACAGCTAAATATTAAAGCCATAGACCACGCATTTATAACAGATGCAGAAAAAGGAAACTTGAAAACTAAATATTAATGACTATATACAAAAAGCATTTACCTCTAGGGCAAATGCTTTTTATCATAATAACTACTTCATAGTATGGACTACTAACTCAAGTAAAACGTGGTGATGATAGAGAGGTTATTCGTTCTCTGTATTTTTCTTTTTGAGAAAATATCTTTTTTCAATATAATCTGATATAAGTCCTATAACGGACCATATCAAGATAATAACTATCACATATTTACTTTTAACTTGTTCACTACGAGTTAAATATATTAAAGAAATCAATGAAATGATGCTCAATTCACTTATCTTAAATATCATAAAATATTTAAGATTCTTTGCTTCCTCTTGCCCTCTTAGCCAACTAAAAAATATAGCAAACGTTATAAATATAGGAACGATAAAATATAGTGCTCTCTCGAATGTAAATATTGCACTCAAACCTATACCAAGTCCTACAATTAAAAACGCAAATATTAAAACTAACAACTCGCGATTTTTCATCAATTTATTCATAGTATCTTACCTACTTTCAATATATAGTATTATACACCATTTTTACCATTATTTGTAATTTATACCACTATTGTAAACCTAATATAATATATGGTTTACAATAATGGTAATTATTAGTATTCTATTAATAATCATAAAGGGGGACAACATAATGAATTTAGGCACAAATATAATAAATGGACAGTTCTTAACTTTTAATGAGGCGTTAAATATATATCAAGATCCTGAAATCGATACTTTAACACTTGTGAATGAGGCTTATAAAGTGCGTCACCATTATTATGGTAAGAAGATAAAGTTAAATATGATTTTAAATGCTAAAAGTGGTATTTGTCCTGAAGACTGTGGTTATTGTGGGCAATCAAGAGATGTTAAACAGAAGTCTCAACGTTATGCGCTTATTCCAGAAAACCAAATTGTTGATGGTGCTAAAGTTGCTTCTGACAATAAAATAGGTACATATTGCATTGTGATGAGTGGTCGTGGACCTAGTGATAAAGAAATCTCTCATATTACAAGTTCTGTAGAAGAAATTAAAAGAAACCATCCTCAGTTAAAAATTTGTGCTTGTCTTGGTTTAACTAATGAAGAACAAGCTGAATCTCTAAAAAATTGTGGTGTGGATCGCTATAACCATAATATTAATACGAGTGCTAACTATCATGATGAAGTCGTAACAACACATAGTTTTGATGATCGTGTAAATACGATAAATATAATGAAAGACAAAAACATTTCACCTTGTTCTGGTGTAATTTGTGGTATGGGTGAATCTGATGAAGATATTATTGATATGGCTTTTACACTTAATGACTTAGACGCCGATAGTATCCCTATGAATTTTTTACATCCTATTAAAGGAACGAAATTCGGAAGTATGGATGACTTAACACCTATGAAATGCATTAGAATTTTGTGTATGTTCAGATTGATCAACCCTACTAAAGAAATTCGAATCGCTGGTGGTCGTGAAGTTAATTTAAGAAGTCTTCAATCTTTATCTCTCATGGTCGCAAACTCTATTTTTGTGGGTGATTACTTAATTACCGGTGGTCAACCTAATCAATTAGACTACGATATGATACAAGATTTAGGATTCGAAATTGATTGTTAAAATATTCTGTAAATTTAAGAATTATTATATTCTTTTATTATCTCAAATGATATAATATGTATTAAGTTTTCTATTTCACTTAAATGTGATTTAGGAAACTTTTTAAATTATGTTATATGTAAGCGCTATATTACAAGGGGGATGTATATGGAAGAACCAAATACACTGCTGACGATAGTTGGATTAGTTATTATTATTTCAATCGTTGCAATGTTAATTATGAAAAAGATTAGTCCAGTTGTAGGTATGATTTTAATACCTGTCATTGGAGCATTAGTGATTGGCCATGGTTTTGGAGACATACGTAAATACGTAGAGTCCGGTATTGATCAAGTATTCAACGTAGCAATCATGTTTATTTTTGCTATTATTTACTTTGGTATTATCTCAGACAGTGGTTTATTTAGACCATTCGTTAGAGGTATGATCAAACTAACTCGAGGAAATATCATCATCGTTGCCATCGTAACGACAATTATTGGTACATGTGCACAATTAGATGGTGCTGGTGCTACAACATTTTTATTAGCTATTCCTGCTTTATTACCATTATATAGAGCTTTAAAAATGAGTCCTTATTTATTAGTTCTTCTATTGGCATTAAGTGCCGCTATTATTAATATGGTACCTTGGGGCGGACCAATGGCAAGAACTGCTTCCGTATTAAAAGTCGATAATATTAATGATTTATGGTATCAAGTCATTCCACTACAATTAATTGGTATCGTACTAGCAATATTATTCTCAATTTATCTAGGATTACGTGAGAAAAAACGTATTTCAAAAGAATTTCCTGATGAAGAAAACATAAAAGTTGATATGGATAAAATTATTGCAAACTATGAAAAAGACCAAGAAGAAAATGCTTCAGTTAAAGGTGAAGCGACTAAACATACTTACATACTTTGGTTAAACTTAATACTTACAGTTATCATCGTTACTATGATGTTACTAGATATCGTTCCACCTGAATTTGCATTTATGCTTGGTGTGGCTATTGCATTACCATTGAACTTCCATGATGTAGATGAACAAATGGAAAGAATTCGTGCACACGCACCTAACGCACTGATGATGGCAGCAGTAATATTAGCTGCAGGTGTATTCTTAGGAATATTAAATGAAACAGGCATGCTAGATTCAATCGCCTTATCATTAATCGCTGTACTTCCAACAGTCGTTGGACCGTACTTACACATTATAATTGGTGTGCTAGGTGTACCATTAGACTTATTAACAAGTACAGATGCTTATTACTTTGCGATTTTACCTATAGTAGAATCAACAGCAAGTCAATTCGGAGTTCCATCACAATCAACTGCATTCTCATTAATGATTGGTAACGTAATTGGAACATTCGTAAGTCCATTCGCACCAGCCGTATGGTTAGCTGTTGGACTTGCTGAAATAAGTATGGGTAAATATATTAAATACGCATTCTTCTGGGTTTGGGGTTTCTCAATACTGTTGCTATTTATAGCAATACTAATGGGTATCGTTACAATATAGATTTGTCACTTAGTTAATAGACATTACAATATAAGAGAGCTTGAGACATTTGTGTCCCAAGCTCTCTTATTGTATGGTGTTAATGTTAATTTAGAGGATCTCTTGGATTAATCTACAACTTATCTCATTTTTTCAAAAAACTTTATTTTCATCGTCCTACCCAGACATAGAGGCTGAGACAAATTAATTGTCTCAGCCTCTTATCATTATACATATTAACTTTGTACGCTAATTATTTATCTTTTGATTCAGCTTTACGTTCAATTTTTGATAATGTTTTTTCTGCAAATGACTTACCACCGATACCGAATGAGATAGCAAATGCTACTGCTACTGCACCTAAGATAAGTAAGAATGCTACATTAACAATACTTTGAGCAAAGTTTAATTGATCTAAAGTCATAAATACTGAAACGATGATTACTAAATACTTAACAATTTCTGAAACGAATGTGTTACCTGTTGATTTCTTAATTAATTTAGATAATAAGTTACCACCAACAAAACCAATTAGTAATATGATTGCTGCTGAAATTACTAATGGTAAGTAACCGATAATTGCTTCACCAATTGTATTTAATACTTCTAAATTAACTGTATTCAATGATTCAACAACGAAGAATAATCCAATAATTGCTGAAATCACCCAGCCTGCAGCTGAAGGAATATCAATACTTTCTTTGTTCTCACCAAAGTTTACATAGTGGTTGTATTTACTAACATTTAAATTAGTTAGTAAGTTTTTAACTAATGTACCTAATACTTTTGCGATAAATAAACCTATTACTAATATTACAATCGCAACAATAATTCTAGGTAAGAAGTCTAATACACTACCCATCATGTTCTTAATAGGTGTTGATACAGATGTCATGTTTAATGCATCAAACACTGATGGTAAGAATAACAAGAATATAATGAAGTAAGCTAATTTACCAAATGTCTGAATTAATCCTTCAGACTCTGATTTACCACTTCCTGATTCAGTTAACCCCTTTTTCTCTAGCCATTTTTCTACACCAAGTGCACTTAAACCTTTTACAATAACTGTTTTAACTATGACTGCGATAAGCCATGCAACAATTAATAATATAATTGCACTAATCAAGTTTGGTATAAAACCAATAACGCTATCTAAAGCACTTAAAAACGAATCTGTAATTTTACTCATATTTAATTCCTCCTTTCTTGATATGTTACCCTAGTATAATAATAATAATCATATTTTAAATAATATTTTCAACATTATTCTGAAAATATTAATTTTAGATTCAAATTAAAGTTGGAATAAAAATTAATATGCTTCGTAGCTACACTTTTCTCCACTTGTGTGAATATAGATAAAACAAGAAGCTGAGAACAAATTAATTGTCTCAGCTTCAAATTTTCATTTATTTCCCACTATATATTCTTTATCATTCGCGTTTCACGTAAAACATTTCCTAGTTCTTCAAGCTCATACTTACCGTCTTTTTCAAATCCCATTTTCTCATAGAATTTAACAGTCGGAATATTATCTTCAAGTACCCAAAGGCTTAATTGATCAAATTCAGATTTCATTCTTTTTTCCGCTTCATTCATTAAAAGCGTCCCAATACCATTATGCTGATATTCTTGTAATAAGTATATAACCATAATTTCACCACATTTGTCACTCGTGTCTTCATCTTTATCTTTACTATACATTAGAAATCCAACAACTTTACCATCGACTTCCGCCACAATACATGGTGCATTAAACATATGATGTTTTTCAATATAAGACTCTAAGGACAAACTATCTAAATAACTGTCAGGAACAATCCCCTTATATGTAGTTATCCAAGATTCATAATGAACTTTAGCTAATGACTCTATATCGGATTCTTTTTTATTACGTATAATCATATAATGCCACTCCTTTTTATCTTGATAGTTCTAATTTAAATTTGTATTTTTTAGGATGATACAATACTTCGGAGTATTCAAATATTTCATCATTATTTAATATTGAGTATGCTTTCAATTCTAATAACGGCGTATTGGAATCGATATTGAAAGTTTCCATTGTATCCTTATCCGGTAATTTAGGAATGAACTCTTCTACTCTTTTTTGTATAGCATAACCTTTTTCTTTTAAATACCCATATTTCGATTTTGTCATTGCTTCAATTGAAAGATCTGGAAATAATTTAAACGGGATATATGCATTCTCTATAATTAAAGCTTCCCCATTTAAATTCCTAATCCTTTTAATATTATAAACTTTTTCATCATTGTTAAGATTGAGCATTTCTTGTATTAGCTCACTAGGCTTCATTAGACTAAATTCTGTTACTTCATTTTTGATAGCATCATGATATGGTTGCATTTCTTCAGTAAAACCTTGTAATTTAAATAAGTTATGTTCAAATTTTGGAAATGCTACATACGTTCCACTGCCTTTAATGCTAAACAATATTTCTTTATCTATTAATTTAGAAATAGCCTTTCGCACAGTTACCCTACTCACTTGATATTTCTCAGACAAAGCCTTTTCAGTTGGTATAACATCTCCATATTCAAGTCCTTGTTTTTTAATATAATCTTGTAGATTTTTCATAATTTCTTGATATAAAGGCATTTTTTTATCATCCATAAAAACCCCTCACCTTCGTATTTCATTTTAACACTTTGACCATCAAAAACATACATATTTAAAATATGTATTATATTTGTATTGATTTTAATAATACATATTGTATAATACACGTGAAAGGGGTTACAAATTAATGAAAAAATGTAAATTAACAATTGTAGGTGGAGGAAGCACTTATACTCTAGGAATATTAATGAGTTTAATCGAGGAATCCGAAAATTTACCACTGAGTCATATTACGCTATACGATACTGATAGTTCACGACAAGAAAAGATTGGACAAGCTGCTTCAATCTTATTAAAAGAACATTATCCTTCATTAGAAAAGTTTGAATATACAACTAATAAAACATTAGCTTTTAAAGATGTTGATATTATTTTCGTCCAAATTAGAACGGGCGGTTTGTTAATGAGAGAATTAGATGAACAAATACCTATACAACATGGATTGGTTGGACAAGAAACTTGTGGTGCTGGAGGTATGTCTTACGGGTTACGTTCTATATCAGATATGATACAACTTGTTGAAGATATTCGTTCAATAAATAAAGATGCATGGATTTTGAATTATACAAATCCTGCTGCAATAGTTGGTTTAGCGCTAGATAAAGTTTTTCCTAATGATGATCGATTATTGAATATATGTGATATGCCTATCGCAATAATGAAAAGTTATGCAGACATATTAAATGAAGATGTTTGGAATTTAGAAGCTGATTACTTCGGATTAAATCATTTTGGATGGTTTACAAAAATACGAAATAAAGATGGTCATGATTATACATCAGAACTCAAACAACTAATTCAAAATAATGACTTTAAACCAACAGATAAACTAATTGATAATGATCCATCATGGCAATCAACTTTTAAACAAGCTAAACAAATGGTAATGGATTTTAATGAATATTTACCTAACACATATCTACAGTATTACCTTTATCCTAACCAACTATCTCAGAAAGAATCTATAGAAAACACACGTGCTAGACAAGTTATAAACGGGCGTGAAAAGGAAGTATTTAATGATTGTGACACTATCATTAATCAAAATAATACACACAACATAGATATTTCAGGAGATATTCACGGTATATATATGATCCGCATCGCCGCATCACTTGTTTATCATTTAAATAAAAGATTTATTATAATCACAAGAAATGATGGAATTATACCTAACCTACCGAGTGACGCACTTGTTGAAGTTCCTGCTCTACTCGGAAACAATGGTGCAGAACCTCTTCATGTTGGTGAAATATCTACATTCTATAAAGGGTTATTAGAAAATCAATATGCTTATGAAAAGTTAGTTGTCGAAGCATACTTTGAAAATGATTATGACAAATTAATACAGGCACTCGTATTAAATAGAACAGTCATTGATACAAACAAAGCTAAAGATGTCTTAACTGATTTATTTGAAGCAAATAAAGATTACTGGCCAAATTTAAATAAAAAGGAGGGAAATATATGAAAATTATCATAAACGCGGATGATTTTGGATATTCAAATGGTGTGAATTATGGAATTATTGATGCACACAAAAATGGAATACTCACCTCCACTACATGTTTAACTAATATGCCTGGATTTGAACATGCTATCAATTTAGCTAATAACACTCCTGAACTGGGCGTTGGGATTCACTTATCGTTAACTTGTGGAAGACCATTAATTAACAATTTATATAGTTTAGTAGACAGTAATGGAGATTTTAGAGATTTATCTCATTACGAACAAAAATATTATATAGATGTAGATGAGCTATATGAGGAATGGAAAGCACAAATCGAAAAATTTCTATCAACTGGTTTAACACCTACTCATTTAGATAGTCATCATCATGTTAATAACTTAGAACTAATAAAGCCTATATTTTTAAAATTAGCATCTGAATATCATTTACCTATTAGAAATAATTTAGGCGATAAAAAAATTTTTCCACAATATAAAATGGTAGATTACTTTGAATATCACCCTGAAACTATTTTAAATTCAATAGAAGTAATTAACGATAAATATATAGAATATGAATCAATCGAAATAATGTGTCATCCAGCTTATATAGATAAATTCTTAAGAGATCATTCATCTTTTGTTATGCCAAGAATTGAAGAATTAGACATTTTAACTAGTGATCATGCGAAAAATACATTTAATGAACAAAACGGAATATCTTTAATCAATTATTCGGAATTGTAATGTCAAAGGGGGACATTTAGTATGATGAGATTCTTACAAAAGCTTGGAAAATCCATGCTTATTCCAATAGTAGCATTACCAGCAGCAGGTATTCTATTTAGAATTAGCTCTGAAGACTTATTGGATTGGAAACTATTTCAAGCATCCGGTGCAATATTTAATAATATTGATATTCTTATAGCTATCGGTATTGCGATGGGATTATCAAAGACTAAAGACAGAGGGATACCTGCTTTAACAGGTTTTATTGCAATTTCTATTTTAAAAGAGGGCTTAAATATTCTGGATTCCGATTTAAACATGAGCGTATTCGGTGGTCTCATTTCGGGTTTGCTCGCAGCTTGGGTTTACAATAAATTTAAGGATGTTGATTTGCCTAAAATATTCTCATTCTTTTCTGGTGAAAATTTCCCTATTACAATGATTATTGTAATCATGTTACCAGTAACAGGAATAAGCTTTTTAGTTTGGCCATATGCTCAATCTTCAATTGATTGGTTGGCTCAAACGTTAGTCAATTTGGGTGGTTTAGGCGTATTTATAAATGGATTCTTAAATAGATTTTTACTTCCATTCGGCTTACATCATGTATTGAATACTTATATTTACTTTGGACTTGGAGATTTCAAAACATCTGGAGGAGAAGTAGTCCATGGTGAAGTTACAAGATTCTTAAATGGGGATCCAACAGCAGGCTATTTCTTGAGTGGGTATTTTGTATCGATTATGTTTGGAGTTCCTGCTATAGCCCTAGCTATATCTAAAGCTGCAAAATACAACAAACAAAATACAAAAGCTCTTATGGGATCAGGTAGTTTTACTGCAATAGTTGCAGGTATAACTGAGCCTATAGAGTTCACTTTCTTATTCACTTCACCATTCCTATATTTTATTCACTCTGTTTATACTGGTTTAGCCGGAATGACCTTATATTATTTACACATTCGAGAAGGCTTTTCTTGGGGTGGTAGTATCATTGACTATGTTCTCAATTTAAGTTTATCAGACAAAGGTTGGATGATTATACCAGTAGGCATAGGATTTTTCATACTATATTTCATTACATTTTACTTCTATATCATTAATCGAAACGTTCCAATCATGGGGCAAATAGAAGAAACTAATTTTGAAGAAGAAAAATCTGATGAAGAAAAAGAGTTATCTTTATCACATAATCAATACCAATATATGTCTAAAAAAATACTTGAAAACATTGGTACTAAAGATAATGTAATTGAATATGAAAATTGCATTACTAGATTAAGGTTAGAACTTAAAGACACTTCTTTAATTAATAAAGATAAAATTATGCAAACAGGTGCTCATGGCGTTGTAATTATAGATAAACATAATGCTCAAATCGTCATTGGTCCTGAAGTAACAAAACTTGTTAAAGAATTTAATAAAGAAATGGATAACACTTAACTAAAAAAACTACCAACAATTTTATATTTGTTGGTAGTTTTTTTATATTACATTTCCATATCATGTATTTTCATCATTAATCCGTGTGGTACGTCGTCATGAGTTACTACATCTTTTTTATAAAATGTTTTTCCATCGTCTTTAGAAATCAGTTTCACGAAGTCACCTTTTTTAGGTTTGAAGTCTTTCGTTGATTCTAGTTTAACGTTTTCTGTTACTTCGTTATTTTTCTCGCTCACTACTTTTTCTGCTGTTGTTCCATTCTCCATATACCCGTAGTATGTGCTTTTTTGTGTTGAGAATAATAATAATGATGCTACTGCTATAGCAAGAACTGCCAAGCCACTAATTAATAATATTGCTGATTTTTTATTCATTGAGAATCCTCCCTAACCTACATCATAAAACGTCTTACTTAATTATGAAATGACCTTCGTGGAATCTTCTTAAATTCGACATATTTTTTTAGATGTACAGTTTGAAAAGTTGAATAACTTGCCATAAAAACTAAAAATCATCATAATATTAAGTGAAGAATATCTAAAGGAGTGGAAAAAATGAACCAAGAACAATTTGAAAAAATGAAAAATGGTAAAGGTTTTATAGCTGCACTAGATCAAAGTGGTGGTAGTACTCCGAAAGCTCTTAAAGATTACGGTATTGAAGAAGATCAATATAGCAATGAAGATGAAATGTTTACACTTGTTCACGAAATGAGAACACGTATCGTTACATCACCAGCCTTTACACCAGAAAAAATATTAGGTGCCATTTTATTTGAACAAACAATGGACCGTGAAGTAGAAGGCAAATACACATCAAACTACTTAGCAGATAAAGGTATAGTACCTTTCTTAAAAGTCGACAAAGGACTTGCTGAAGAAGAAAATGGCGTTCAATTAATGAAAGTTATTCCAGGTTTAGATGAATTATTAAAACGCGCTAAAGAACGCAACGTATTTGGTACTAAAATGCGTTCAAATATTTTAGAAGCAAATAAAGACGCTATCGCTAAAGTCGTTCAACAACAATTTGAAATTGGTAAACAAATCATCGAAGCAGGATTAGTACCAATTATTGAACCTGAAGTTAACATTAACGCTAAAGATAAAGAAGAAATTGAAGATATCTTAAAAGAAGAAATCGCTAAAGAATTAGACAAATTAAATGATGATCAATACGTAATGTTGAAATTAACAATTCCAACAAAACCAAATCAATATAAATCATTGATCGAACACCCTAACGTAGTTCGTGTCGTAGCATTATCAGGCGGTTACTCTAGAGAAAAAGCAAACGAATTACTAAAAGAAAATGATGAACTTATCGCAAGTTTCTCACGCGCATTAGTAACTGATTTATTCGCTGGTCAATCATCAGAAGAATTTGATAGCGGATTACAAGACGCAGTAGATTCTATCTATGACGCTTCTGTGAATAAAAATTAATTTGAAGTTGAATCATAAAACAGACTGAGATAAACATATTTTATAAATTTAAAAAGAGCAAAAATTCATTGTAAAATTGAATTTCTGCTCTTTTTCTTATATAAATTATTCACACTTCTTTCGACTTGTGTAAATATAGCTGCCCTTACTTACACTTCCCTCGACTTGTGTGAATATGGATGTCCTTGCTTACACTTCTTCCGACTTGTGTAAATATGGCTACCCTTGCTTACACTTCTCTCGACTTGTGTGAATATAGATATCTTTGCTTACACTTTTTCCGACTTGTGTAAACATGGATACCCTTGCTTACACTTCTTCCGACTTGTGTAAATATGGCTACCCTTGCTTACACTTCTTCCGACTTGTGTAAATATGGCTATCTTTACTTACACTTCCCTCGACATGTGTGAACATAGCTAACTTACGATAAGAGGCTGAGACAAATTAATTGTCCCAGCCTCGTGTTTTTTATTTTACTTCATTATACCTGCGTCTTTATCGTGCACGCCGTGTTTGTAGTAATCTATTTCTTCTGGTTCTAATGGTTTTTTACCTCTTATAATATCTGCTGCTTTTTCTGCTAGCATCAATACTGGTGCGTGGATATTACCATTTGTTGTACGTGGCATTGCTGATGCGTCTACTACTCGTAGATTTTCCATACCGTGTACTTTCATTGTTAATGGGTCTACAACAGCCATTGGGTCTGATGCTGGTCCCATTTTAGCACTACATGATGGGTGTAATGCTGTTTCTGCATCTTTCTTAACCCATTCTAAAATTTCTTCATCTGTTTGTACTGATGGTCCTGGTGATATTTCTCCGTCATTATATGGTGCTAATGCTGGTTGAGCTAGAATGTTTCTTGCTACTTTAATTGCTTCTATCCATTCTTGCTCGTCTTCTTTTGTTGATAAATAGTTAAATACGAATTTTGGTTTTACGAATGGGTCTTTAGATTTAATCTTCAGACTACCTCTTGAGTTAGAATACATAGGTCCAATATGTACTTGGAAACCATGTTTTGTATCTGCTTTTTGTCCGTCATAACGTACTGCAAGAGGTAAGAAATGGAACATTAAGTTTGGATAATCTACTTCGTTGTTTGATCTCACAAATCCTCCACCTTCAAAGTGGTTACTTGCTGCTGGTCCTTTACGTCCAAATATCCATTGTAAACCAATGAAAGGCATTTTAAATTTATTTAAACTTGGTTGTTGTGAAACTGGTACAGAAGATGCATGTTGAACATAAACTTCTAAATGGTCTTCAAAGTTTTCACCTACACCTGGTAAATGTACGCGCGTTTCGATGCCTAGTGAGTTTAAATGTTCTGAATCACCGATACCAGAAAGTTGTAGTAGTTGTGGTGTATTGAATGCGCCACCTGATAAAATAACTTCTCCAGCTCCTACAGTATGTTTCTTACCATTTTTCTTAAACGTAACGCCTGTCGCTCTTCTACCTTCGTAATTAATTTCTGTTACAAAAGCTCTTGTTTGTACTGTTAAATTTTTACGCTTCATAGCTGGTCTTAAATAAGCAAGTGAAGCTGAAACTCTTCTACCGTTATGAATTTGACTATCAAATGGTCCAAATCCTTCTTGTCTAAATCCATTCACATCAGGTGTTTTATTAAATCCTGCTTCTACACCCGCTTCAAAAAACGCTTGGAACAATGGATTGGTTGCTGGGCCTCTTCTTAATTTAATTGGACCATTATGACCACGATATTGATCTGATTTATCTGCACCATATGCTTTTTCTAATCTTTTGAAGTATGGTAAACAATTAGCGAATTTCCAACTTTCCATGCCTTCTGGTTCTCCCCATCCTTCATAGTCCATAGGGTTACCACGTTGATAAATCATTCCGTTGATTGAACTAGATCCACCTAATACCTTACCTCTTGTATGTGCAACTTTTCTACCGCCCATATGAGGTTCTCCATCTGTTTCGTATTTCCAGTCATAGAAACGATTACCTGATGGATACATAAGAGCTGCTGGCATTTGAATTAACAAATCCCAAGCATAGTCACTTCTACCAGCTTCTAATACTAATACTGTTTTACCTTTATCTTCACTTAAGCGGCTTCCTAATACTGAACCAGCACTTCCGCCACCGATAATTATATAATCATAAGACTTCTCCATGCTTTAATATCCTCCTATATTTTCAATAATCATTGTTGTTTTTATTTGCTAAACCAATTCACAGGTTCAGGTTGTATATTTGTATAAATGTGTTTAGAAATAATATATTCTTCTAATCCTTCTTTACCTAGCTCTCTACCGATACCAGATTGTTTATATCCACCCCATGGTGCTTGTGCAAAATAAGGATGGAAATCATTAATCCAAACCGTACCCATTTTCAATTTGTTAGCGATTCTATTTGCTTTTCCTATATCTTGAGTAAATACGCCTCCAGCTAATCCATAAATTGAATCATTAGCTAGTTCGATTGCTTCTTGTTCTGAAGAGAATCCTTCAATTGTTACAACTGGACCAAACACTTCTTCTTGAACAATTCTCATTGAAGTATCACAGTTTGTAATAACAGTAGGTTCAAAGAAGAAACCATCTTGTAAGTCGGCTCTTTCTGGACGTTTACCACCAGCGGCAATTGTTGTCCCTTCTTCTTTAGCAACTTCTATATATTTTTCAACTTTTCCTCTATGTTCTGCTGAAATTAGAGGACCCATTTCAGTTTCTTTATCAAAACCATTACCAATTTTAATTTTGTTTACTCTATCAACTAACGCTTCTTCAAATTGCGCTTTAATATCATTGTGTACGATTATGCGTGAACCAGCTGAACAAACTTGACCAGCGTGGAAATATCCACCGTTTAATGCTTGATCAACAACTAACTCTAAATCTGCATCATCAAAGATAATGTTTGGATTTTTACCACCTAATTCAAGCGCAATGTTCGTTACATTGTCTGCTGCGCGTTTCATAATGTGTTTACCAGTTTCAATTCCACCAGTAAATGAAACAAGGTCAACTTCTTTATGAGATGATAATACGTCACCAACTTCTGAACCTTTACCAAGTACGAGGTTAATCACGCCATTTGGAAAACCAACTTGTTCCATTAATTCAAATATACGAATTGTTGTTAACGGTGTAATTTCACTTGGCTTCATAACTAATGAACAACCCGTTACAAGAGCTGGAGCAATTTTCCATGAAGCTTGAAGTAATGGATAATTCCAAGGTGTAATTTGAGTTACAACACCAACAGGCTCTTTAACTATTTTACTTTCTGAATTAGGAATCGGTGATTCAATAATCTCTCCACCATCATTTCCTGCTAATCCAGCAAAATACATAAACACATTATGAATATCATCCATATCTGCAAATGATTCTTCTAATGTCTTACCAGTGTCTAACGTTTCAAGAGTCGCGAGCTCTTCTTTATGTTCTTTTATTAAATCTGCTATTTCTCTAACTTTTTGACTTCTATTCTCGCTCGTCTCATGTGACCATTCTCCTGATTCAAAAGACTTTCTTGCAGCCAATACAGCTTGCTCAGCGTCTTCTTTAGTACCTTCTGAGACTGAAATCACTACTTCTTGATTATATGGATTAACGATGTCACGAGTCGCTTTGTTTGAAGCTTCGACCCAGTCACCATTAATAAATTGACGTCTTGATAAACGATCTATATATTCCATTTAAATTACCTCCGTTAACTTTGTTAAATTTTTATTTAACGAACTTTACAAATTTATGTTAGCATATAATTATAAATGACGTCAAATCTTCAATATCAAATTAAAATCATAACTTTATACAGGTATTACAAATAGACAAGTAAGGGAAAAGCAACTACAATGTAAAAGAATTCATGGTACAATTAAAGTAATTATTGGAGGTGTATGTAGTGGTACGTTCAGATAACTACAAAAAACAATTAGACCAAGCTAAAGACATCGTTATAAATGGAATTGGAGAAACGATGGATTTATATGGTATTAACCGTAGTGTTGGTAATTTATATGGCACGATGGTATTTGAAGGTAGTATGACACTTGATGAAATGCGCGAACAACTCCAAATGAGTAAACCGAGTATGAGCGCTGGTGTTAAGAAACTACAGGAGTTTGATATCGTCAAACAACAATTTACAAGAGGTAGCAGAAAACAACACTTTATAGCTGAGAAAGACTTCTTTATTTTCTTTAATAACTTCTTCTCAAGAAAATGGGATCGAGAAATATCTATTAATATGGACTCAGTTAAAGATGCAGAAGTATTACTTAAAAAAGTTATTGAAGCTGATGGTGTTGATGAAGATACTAAAGAAGAAGCAACTATCATATATAAACAATTAGAAGACTACAAAGTTTATTACGAATGGTTATCGAATATTAGTAGCGCTATTAAAACAGGAGAAATATACAAATATTTCCCTATACCAGAACGTGAAGATAAATAAAGTATTGAAGTTATTTCCTAAGTGAAATTTGATACTGTTTAAATCTGGGGTAATCTGGGGTAATCGCACGAAGACTTCTGAGTTATCGTGCGTTTTGGCTTAAATCCGGGCGAATCGCACGAAGACTTTTGAGTTATCGTGCGTTTTTGCTCAAATCCGGGCGAATCGCACGAAGACTTCTGAGTTATCGTGCGTTTTTGCTCAAATCCGGGCGAATCGCACGAAGACTTCTGAGATATCGTGCGTTTTGGCTTAAATCCGGGCGAATCGCACGAAGACTTCTGAGTTATCGTGCGTTTTGGCTTAAATCCGGGCGAATCGCACGAAGACTTTTGAGATATCGTGCGTTTTGGCTTAAATCCGGGCGAATCGCACGAAGACTTTTGAGATATCGTGCGATTCATCTGAAATCTATACTCAACTAAAAAAGCAGAGAAAATTCTTAAATACTAAGAATTTTCTCTGCTTTTTATATTACCTATTATAAATATTGATTTTCTTTTAAGTATGTCACGATTTTATTTACTGACTCTTCAATACTTTCGTGTTCTGTATCGATTACAATTTCCGGATTAGATGGTTCTTCATATGGTGCATTAATGCCTGTAAATTCTTTAATTTCACCACTTCTAGCTTTTTTATATAAACCTTTAGGGTCTCTTGACTCACATTCATCTAAGCTACATTTTGTGAACACTTCAATAAACTCTCCGTCTTCTAGAATGTTTCTTACGATGTCTCGGTCTTCTTTATATGGAGAGATGAATGCTGTCATTGTTACAACACCCGCATCTACCATAAGTTTACCTACTTCTCCTATACGACGAATATTTTCTTTTCTATCTTCTGGACTGAATCCAAGATTTTGATTTAATCCGTGACGTATATTATCTCCATCTAAACGATATGATGTTATTTTTTGTTCAAACAATGCTTTTTCTAATGCTACTGAAATTGTTGATTTACCTGATCCTGATAAACCTGTAAACCAAATAACGACACTTTTATGACCATTTCTTTCTTGTCGTTGTTCTTTTGTTACTTCTGAATCATGCCATGTAATATTTGTTGACGCGCTCATTGTTTCACTCCTCAAGAAATTAGTTTTGTTTCAAGCCTTTAATTAATACATCTGCTACTTCTGGTCTTGAAAATTCTTTCGGTAATTGTTCTCCATTACGCAATTTCTCTCTTACTTTTGTTCCGCTTAAGTGGACATGATTTGATTTATCATGTGGACAAGTTTTAGCTGTTGTCATATTGTCACAAACAGTACAGAAAAATGCATGTTCAAACTTAAAGATTTGAATGCCAATTTCATCTTCATATTGTGAGATTAATTCTTGTGCATCATAAGTTCCATAATAATCGCCTACTCCAGCGTGATCACGACCGACAATAAAGTGTGTACAGCCATAGTTTTTACGTACTAATGCATGCAAAATTGCTTCGCGTGGCCCAGCATATCTCATAGCTGCTGGATATATAACAAGTCTTGCTCTTTCTTCAGGGTAATAATGTTTCAAAATAACTTGATAACTTTCCATTCTAATTTCTGCTGAAATATCGTCAGATTTTGTTTCACCAACGAGTGGATTTAATAATAAGCCATCTACTGATTCAAGTGCTATTTTTTGAATATATTCATGTGCACGATGAACAGGGTTTCTTGTTTGGAATCCAACAACTGTTTTCCATCCTAAATCTTTAAATAATGCTCTTGTTTCACTTGGGTCTAAATGGAAATCACTAAATTCATCGTGTTTAGGACGATCTACTAATTGAATAGGTCCTCCAAGATATACATTTCCTTTTTCATATACAAGCTTAACACCTGGATGATCTACATCTGTTGTGCCATATACGTTTTGAGCTTCTTTTTCTTTATCGTACGTATATTTCTCTTCAAGCTTTAACACACCATAAAGATGATTATCTTCACCATATAACGCGATGTTAGAACCTATTTCAAAGTTATTCGCTTCTTCTTCTGTTACAGGCAATGTAATCGGAATGCTCCAAACTAGTCCATTTTCTAGACGTACATTTTCCACTACACTTACGTAATCTTTTTCACCTAAAAAGCCTGTTAATGGACTGAAGCCACCTATTGCAATCAGTTCTAAATCTGATAAACTCCAAGGATTTAAAGTTAACTTAGAGAATGACTCTGCTGCTTCAATTAATTGTTCTCTTTCTTCACCTGTAACTTGACGGTTGATCAATTCACCACCATGAGGCTTAATTGTTTCGCTAATTTGTTGAGTTGCTGATACCATTCTGATTCACTCCTATTAATTTATTTGATCTACTTCTTTTGATTTTTGATTTTGAATGTTGAAAGGAAATTTATTATGTTGGTAAAGCGTAAATAATACGAGACCTAACCATGCAACGACAATTCCTATCTTAACTATATATACTGTTGTTTCATTACTTACAAAACTGCCTAATAACACACTGCTATTTGTAAAAATAATAAGTCCGCCTACAAGTACTGCTAGAACATATACTGGCAAAGTCTTTACTAACCAAGCTGAAAATGGTGCTGCAACTACGCCACCAAATGCTAATGCCACAACTAATAATATGCTAATTTGACTCCATCCAAGGAAAATGATAAATCCTAATGATGTAGAAATTGTTACAAAAAATTCACTCGCTGAAACTGTACCTATAACATATCTCGGTTCTATTTGATTTCTAGATAACAATAATGGTGTATTGACTGGTCCCCAGCCTCCTCCGCCAATTGCATCTAAAAATCCTGCTACAGCACCTTGAGGAACAAGTATAAATCCAGATAACTTTCCACCATTCAGTTTATTATTTTGTTGTTTTTTAAAAACAAACTGATAAATAATGTAGACGCCCATAGATAATAAAAATATTGCTATAAAAGGTTTTATAAAATCACTATGTAGATTACTGAGTACACCTGCACCAATAAAACCTGTGATGGCACCAGGTAACGCCAGCTTTAAAATAATGGATTTATCTACATTTTTAAATTTCAAATGCGAAATACCAGATGCTGCTGTTGTTGCAACTTCAGAAAAATGAATCGTTGCTGATGCGATTGCTGGAGCAACACCAAATGTTAATAATAATGAAGAAGAAGTTGCACCAAATCCCATCCCGAGAGAACCATCAATTAATTGAGCTAAAAATCCTACAATCGCAAATATTGTTAGTTTTCGCATATACTACTCCTCTCTTGTTCTCTTTTTAGGTTGTCGTCTTAACCAATTTGTTAATTTGTTTTGTTCATCTTTATCAAAATATTGATAAGATAATATAGATTCTAACAATTGGTTTTTTTCTGTTTTTTCTAGGTTTAATGATTTAATGATTATGCGACTTTCAAATAAAAATTCTACGTATTCTTCATAATCAACAGGATATTGCTTCTCTAAATCATCCAAAATATTACTTACTAACTTTGGACTCGCACCAGTTGATGTCACGCTTATTTGTAATTTCCCTCGCTTTAATGTCCCAGGAAATATAACATTTCCGACTTGTGCATCACTGACCATATTTATAAGACTATGTTTCGGGGCTGCCTTTTTAATAACATCGTTTACCTCTTGTTGATTTGTAGCAGATATAATAAAGTCGGCATCTTCCAAATCTGATGATTCGAATATCTTTTTCTTCCATAATATTTTTTCATCAAGATAAAGTTGAAATAAGTCTTCTGTAAGCTCTGGGCTAATAACGTGAATCACAGCATCGCTTTCAAGTATGGCTCTCACTCTTCGTTCTGCTATTTTTCCACCGCCGATAACTTTAACTTGCTTATCTGTAAAATCAATATTGAGCGGAACATATGCCAATATAAATCACCCTTTATTCATATATTCAAACTTTTTGAGTAGTAAGTGTTTCAAGAACACGGTCTTTCAATGCTTCTTGTATAGAAGGATGATGACCTAAGTGTTTACAAACGATAATGTCACTGTTCATATTATGTTCTTTAGCTGTTTTCTCTATGTGACGTTCTAACACGCCTGTGAACCAAAGATATGGTGCTATGAATATTTGTGAATGTTCAGCTTGTAATGCTACTTGTAACGCATCTTCAAATGATGGCTCACACGCAGCTAAGTAACAAACTTCTACATTTTCAAATTCTGTCGTTTCATATAATGCTTTGCCAATAGCCGTTATATCTATTTTAGTTTGAGGGTTATAACTTCCTCTTCCTACAACAAGTAGTTTTGCGTCTTTTTTGATTGAAATATTCGTTTCTTGAATGCGTTCATTCAGAATAGCTGATAATCTTGGTTGAACACCTAAAGGCTTTCCATAAGTAAATGTAACTTCAGGATGTTTTTTCTTTATTTCATCAATTTCATTCGGTATATCTTTAAAGTAATGACCTGCACTGAGCAATAATACGGGTATAACAGAAATTTCAGTAGCACCATTGTCTATTAATTTTTTTACACCTTGTTGAATATCTGGTTGTGCTAACTCTAAGAAGCAAATCTCCTGTAGAGGAATATCTATTTTCTTTTTAACTGAGTCTATAAAAGTAATAGCTTCTTCTGTTGCTTCTTTAATTCTGCTACCATGACTGACATATAATACGCCTATCATTGTATCCCTCCAGTATTAATAAATGAGCTGTGGAACCTGTTGTTCGTTCGCTACTTCTTCAAACCAACTCATTTTTTCTCTTAGTTTGACGACTTCTCCAATGACAATCATTGCAGGATTTTTAACATGTTTTGATTTAGTGACAATATCATCCAAAGTACCAGTTACAGTTAATTGATGATTAGATGTGCCACAATGTATTAATGCAACAGGTGTATCAGAACTTCTACCATGTTTAACTAACAATCTTTTAATTTCTGGTAGCTTTTTGACGCCCATATAAATACAAAGAGTTTCTGGCCCTAAAGCTAAATGTTTCCAATATTCGTCTTCATCTATAGAATCCTTCATCACGCCTGTTATAAATGCAACCGACGAGCTGTAATCTCTATGTGTAACAGGGATTCCCGCATAAGCTGGTGCTGCAACACCAGCTGTAATACCAGGAACTACTTCAAATTGAATATCATAATTTTTTAATGTTTCCGCTTCTTCACCGCCACGACCAAATATAAATGGATCTCCACCTTTTAATCGTGTTACGGTATGACCTTCTAAAGATAACTTCACAAGTAATTCATTAATTTCATCTTGCGTTAATGAGTGATTTTTAGGGCTTTTTCCACAATAAATCATTTTTGTATCTTCAGTTGCATATTCAAGTAACGCTTTATTAACAAGTCGATCATATAGAATGACATTGGACTGTTTAATTGCTTTAATACCTTTAACTGTTATTAGATCTGGATCACCTGGTCCAGCACCAACTAAGAATACTTTGCCCATGCTTCCACCCCTTTTCTGTTTAACTATGAAAGTCTTGTCCTGAGTGCACTTCTTTTATAATGCCTTTACGGATAACAAAGTCTCCAAAGTGTTCACCATCATTTTTTTCTTTACCATATTGAATAATAATTGGTCTTAAACTTTCTAAAATTTCATCTTCACCTATATTTTCTTTATATAGTTTATTTAGGCGGTCTCCTGAGAATCCACCACCAAGATACATGTTGTATTTACCTGGTGCTTTACCGATAAATGCAATTTCAGCTAGACCTGGTCTTGCACAACCATTAGGACAACCTGTCATACGAATTGTAATTTCTTCTTCATTTAAACCTGCTTCATCTAAAAGACCTTCAATTTTATTAATAAGTGTAGGTAAATAACGTTCTGATTCAGCCATTGCTAAACCACAAGTTGGAAAGGCTACACATGCCATTGAATTTCTTCTAAGCCCTGTATAATTTTCTCCATCTGTAATACCATATTTATCTATAATTTTTTGAATTTGAGCCTTTTTACTTTTGGCTACATTAGCAATAATTAAGTTTTGGTTCGGAGTTAAACGGAAATCTCCTGTATGGATTTCAGCAATTTCTCTTAAAGCTGTTTTTAACTTGTAGTCTTGTGTATCTTTCACACGGCCATTTTGAATAAATAATGTGAAATGCCATTTGCCACTACCTTCAGTCCACCCGTAACGATCTCCATTATGTTTAAAATCGAATGGTCTTGGTTCTTCAATTTCCCAACCTAATCTTGTATTTAATTCTTCACGAATCCAATCTACACCTAGTCGGTCAACTGTATATTTAAATCGTGCATTTGTTCTATCTTCTCTATTACCGTGGTCTCTTTGTATTGTTAATAGTTTCTCACAAACATCTATCGCTTCTTCTTTAGGGAAGTAACCAAGCAATCTACCTACTTGAGGGTATGTCTTCGTATTACCGTGTTTCATACCCATTCCACCGCCAACAGTGACATTAAATCCAACTAATTGGTCATCTTCAATTATTGAAATGAGTCCAATATCTTGTGAATAAACATCTATATCATTTGAAGGTGGAACAGCGATACCGATTTTAAATTTTCTAGGCAAATAAGTCTTACCATACATCGGTTCTACTTCTTCTTTAGTATCAACAATTTTCTCATCATCTAACCAAATTTCATGATATGCTCCGGTTTGTGGTGATAAATGATCACTAATATCTGTTGCAAGTTTATCCACTTCTTTATGTACACCTGATTGATATGGATTTGGGTTACACATAACATTTCTGTTTACGTCACCACATGCAGCTAAAGAATCCATAACTGAGTGATGAATACTTTGCATAGAGCTTTTTAAATTTCTTTTTAAAATGCCGTGAAATTGAAATGCTTGTCTCGTTGTTAATTTGATTGTGTCATTTGCATACTCTGTAGAAATATCATCCATTGCAATCCATTGATCAGCTGTTGCTGTACCACCTGGAACTCTAACTCTAATCATGAAACTATAAGCAGGTTCTAGCTTTTGTTTACGACGCTCGTCACGGATATCTCTATCATCTTGCATATAACTTCCGTGGAATTTCAGCAATTTCGTATCGTCTTCTGCTATTGCTCCTGTTATTTCATCAGCTAAGCCTTCTTTAATTGTTCCTCTTAAATAATTACTTCTATTTTTAATGTGTTCCATTTCATCTAATTTTTCGGATAAATTAGTTTGAGTGCTCACAATAATGCCCCCCTCTTAATAAATATCTCTTTGATATCTTCTGTCTTTTTTCATTTGAGTTAAAAAGTCTTCTGCTTCTTCTTCGTTATAATGTCCTTCTTTTTGAATCACATTCAAAATGGATTGATGTACATCTTTAGCCATGCACTTTTCATCTCCACAAACATATAAAGCAGCGCCTTCTTGAATCCATTGATAAAATTCTTTACTATTTTCTTCAATTCGATGTTGTACATACACTTTTTCTTCAGAATCTCTAGAGAATGCCACGCTCAATTTATCAAGCACGCCATCTTTTAACCAACCTTGCCATTCTGTTTGATATAAAAAGTCTGTTGTAAAATGTTGTTCTCCAAAGAATAACCATGCTTTATTATTAAGTTCTAATTCTTCTTTTTCTTGAATATAAGATCTAAATGGTGCTACGCCTGTACCAGGACCAATCATGATAACAGGTGTTTCATTCGTTTTAGGAAACTTGAAGTTTGGATTCTTTTTCAAATAAATTGGTACAGTATCGCCAGGTTCTAATCGTTCAGCGAATTGTACTGAGCAAACACCGTTTCTATCTCGTTCATTTGCATGATATCGAACGGCACCAATTGTAAGATGTACTTCTTCTGGTGTAGCTTGATAACTACTAGCAATTGAATATTCTCTAGCAGGTAATTTTCGTAAAATCTGATGTAGTGCATCTGGTTGTAAGTCTTCTGGTGGAAAGTCATTAATTAAATCAATTAAATCGCGACCTTCAACATAACCGTATATCCAACGGTCTTTTTTAACTTTTTCAGATAACACGTCGTTCCCAAAAATATTAGCTGCTTTTGTAACAATTGGTTTTGTAAGTTTCGTAATTTCAAAATGATTTGTCAGTGCATCACGGAGCGTTAATGTATCACCCGCATCATTTATAGGAACACTCTCATCTGGATTCCAAACGAGTGTTTCAATTAAGTCTGATACTACTTCAGGGTCATTTTTAGGGAATATACCAATGCAATCTCCTGGTTCAAAGGAGTCGGTGAAACCTTCTAAAGATAGTTCGATATGTCTCACTTCCTTATTTGAACCTCTACCATTTAAATTGATGTTCTCAAGTATTTCAGCTTCATATGGATTAGATCTTGAATACGTTTGGGTAGCAGATATATCTTCAGGGTCAACTTTAGCTGGTTCAGTTGATTCATGACCTGATACATGACCTATAGAATTCAAGATACCTTCCATCCATTTTTCTGCCGGTTCATCAAAGTCTAAGTCACAATCGACTCTTGAATGTAATCTCTCTGCACCAAGTTCTTCCAGTCTATTATCAAAATCTTTACCAGTTTGACAGAAGAATTCATAAGACTCATCTCCTAAAGCTAAGACAGAATACCTTAAGTCATTTAACTTAGGCGCCTTACGACTATGTATAAACTCATGGAAAGTGATCGCATTATCTGGTGGATCACCTTCACCATGAGTTGCAGTAATAATAAATAAATCTTCGACTTTCTTTAAATCTTTCGGTTTAAAATCTTCCATACATGCAAGATTAACTTTGAAATCTTTTTCTTTTAATTTACTTTCTAATGTTTCTGCTAATCCTTGAGCATTTCCTGTTTCAGAACCAAACAATATTGTGATTTCTCGTGTTTTTGGTTTTGGTTCATTACTAACTGGTGCTGCTGTTTCAACTATTGATGCACTTGGTTCATTACTTTGGGCAGCTGCCGCTGATAAGTAACCACTAAACCAAATCTTTTGCTCCTTAGTAAGTGTTGAAAGTACTTGATTTAGCTTTTCTGACTGTTCTTGATTAAATGGGCTATTTGTTACTGTTAATTCCAAAAATGTCACCTCATCCTGTCCAATTTTTATTTTCATTTTTACTATTCATATAGGAATAGTATGTTTTATACTTAAAAAAAGACTATAAAAAATCTTTTAATGAGATACTTTATTTAGGCTTACTATTTGCTGTATGCAAACCACATTCAGTTTTATTAAAATTATTCCATCTTCCTTCACGTGAATCCCCTGAAGTCGAAACTTGTGATGTACAAGGTATACACCCGATACTTGGATAATTGAAATCATGCAATTCGTTATAAGTTAAATCATGGCGTTCCATATACGCCCAAACATCATCCCACGTCCAATAAATTAAAGGACAAACTTTAATAGATTTAAATCTTTCATCTTTATTAATAAAGTCAGTGTTTTGTCTACTAGGTGATTGTTCTCTTCTCAATCCTGAAACCCAAGCTGTCGCACCAGAAAGTACTTCTTCTAAAGGTTTAATTTTTCTTATGTAACAACATTGGTTTGGATCACTTGTCCACAAAGCTGGTTCATATTGATCAGCTTGCTGTTCTAATGTTAGATCAGGTTTTTTTAATTCGATATTCAACGAAGGATATCTTTCTTTAACACGATCAATTAAGTCATATGTTTCTTGAAAATGTAAATCCGTATCTAAAAATACGATTTTCGCATCTTTTTTAACTTTTGAAATTAAATCTATCAAAATCATACCTTCTGCACCAAAACTACATGAATAAACTATAGAATCTCCATAATGTTCATAGGCCCATTTTATGATTTGATAAGCACCTTTAGTTTCATCATCAATATTAATGTCTTTAAAAGGATCTGTGTCAAAACGTTCATAAGTCAACACTTCTGTCATGATATACAACGTCCTCCTTATGTTTATTTCTAAAGCTTTTCTATCTAAAAACTACCTAAAAAACGATAAATTATTTTAAACAGATAGGATTACTATGAAATAATAAATTATGCTCATTAGCATACCCGATACAAAATATGATGTCAACATTTCTTTTTTAATTTTCAGTTAATTTTACAAATAAAAAAAGTTCGTAATTCAGATGAATTACGAACTTTTTTTAATCTATAAATTATCGTCTTCTTTTTTCTCACTTACTTGAACAATCCGTAATGAACGTCTTTCTACTGCTTTTAGTTTATCTGCACGTTCCTCTAATTTAATCCGATCACCATTTAATGTTCGTATAAATGAAATCATCATCATAACAAATATTATGGTTAAGGGAACACTGGCTAAAATTGAAGCTGTCTTCAATACATCCAATGCTCGTTCTCCACCTACCAACATTAGGGAGAAAGGTAATAAACATAAAGCGAAAGCCCAGAATAAACGATTTGCTTTTAATGGTTCATCTATCACTTTCTTTTGAGTTGCTGCTGCTAATATATAAGAGCCTGAATCAAATGTAGTAGCTAAATATAAGAATGCTGATATTAAGAATAAAACAATCATCACTTTTGGAAACGGTAATTGATGCATTACTTCTATAATAGTGGTTTCTGCACTATGCTGATTCAAGAATTGAATGACATCAAACTGGCCAGAAATTTGTAGAAATACTGCATAGTTCCCAAAAATACCGAAGAACAATACACAACCTAATGTTCCATATATAATTGTCCCTAAGACAACTTCTTTCAAAGTACGTCCTTTAGAAATCCTTGCAATAAACAGACCTATAAATGGTGCATATACTAACCACCATGACCAATAGAATATCGTCCAATCTTGTGGGAAGTTCGTCTCTTCTCTTTTCCCAATTCCACCAAACGGTTCTAACCAAGTAGCCATTTGGAAGAAGTTTTTAAGCATATTACCAAACCCTGAAACAGTCGTTTCCATTATAAATACTGTAGGACCAACAATAAGTACAATACCTAAAATTAAGAAAGTTAACCAGACATTAATATCACTTAATTTTTGTATGCCTTTTTTAAGGCCAGTATACGAACTAAATGCAAATATAACTGTGATGATCAGTAAGATTACACTTCTCATGACCATATTTTCACCATCTAGTCCGGTTAACCTTTCAATACCTGCTGAAATTAATGGCACACCAAGTGCTAAAGATGTAGCAGCACCACCGAGCAAACCAAAAATAAATAAAATATCGACAATTTTGCCTGGTAATTTGTCTGTTTGTCCTTTTAATATTGGTCTACACGCCTGACTAATTTTATAAATTGGTTTTTTCTTAACAAATACTAAATAACCAATAGGCAATGCTGGTAACACATATATAGCCCAAGCAATTGGACCCCAGTGGAACATGCCATACATCGTTGCATATTGGAGTGCTTCGTCAGTCATACCACTTGCACCATATGGCGGTACTTGATAGTAATATGCCCATTCAATTACACCCCAGTAAAGTATATCTGAACCTATACCTGCGCAAAATAGCATAGAAATCCAACTAAAATTATTGAACTCAGGTTTGTCACTTGCTTTACCTAAAGTTACATTCCCATATTTACCAAACGCTATGTATAATACAAACGCAAAAACAATTAGACCAAGTGTTAAATACCAAGGACCTAATGTATTGGATATCATATCATTAATACTTGTTATTACTTCTTGACTAGCTTTCGGGAAAACCATCATTGGTATAACTGCGATAAGCAATACAGCTACAGTCCCGTAAAATGTCCACCAGTCCATTACTTTATGTTGCTTCACTTCTGAACACTCCTCGTTGTCGATTAATGTACATCGTCAATATAATCACTTTTAATGAACACGATGATTTAAATCACATTGAAGACACTATAGAACTTTTAATAAAAATGCAAATTACATACAAAGGTAATTACGATTATTTATGAATAAATATATATAACGAAGCATTTTTAATGATTAGAAATATTGCTACAACAGTTGTGTTAAGTTATAATTTAACAAACTAAACAAATCTTTTTTACTTTCATTTAGTATATTTATACGTAATTTATGAATAAAAATTTATATAAAAATATTTTTCATTACGTCGTTTCGTTAATAAAAAAAAGAAGTCATGGAAATTTCACACCATGACTTCATATTCTAAATATATGTCGTAATTAAGTACATGACCGGTAACATAATTGCACTTAAGACTGCAGTCAATATCATACCTATTGTACTAAATGCTCCAGCTTCAATATTAGCCTCTAATGCTTTTGCTGTTCCAAATGCATGTGAAGCATTTCCATAAGTTAAGCCTTTCGCTAAATCACTTTTAAATCTAGCTTTACTTATATAGAAATTACCTAGAATACTGCCAATCAATCCAGTCGCAATGATAAACATGACAGTTAGTGTATCCGTTCCACCCATTTGATGAGAAACCTCTATCCCAACAGCTGCTGTCATAGATCTAGGCAATATCGTAACAATAGTTGAACTAGGATAACCCATTACATAAAGCACACTATAAATAACAATAAAATTAACCATAATACCTGTTAATACACTCGTGATAATAATCTTAAAGTTTGCGACAATTAATTTTCTATATTTATATAAAGGATACGCTAAACTCACAACAGAGCAATCTAAAAATTGATGTATCCAAGAGCCACCCACCATATAGTCCTTATAGTTGAATCCTAGAATAAGTAATACACTCACAATCATGATAGAAGAAATGAGCGCTGGGTTAAGAAGAGGATGTTTATACTTCAGTTGTAATTTCTTAGCGATTATAAAACATGCTAGTGTTAAAAATATCATCGTAATTGTTTTTATAATCATGCTGTTTTCTCCTTATCTTTTTTATTTAACTTTAAAATCTTTTCACAAACATAACCTGATGACAATGCAACTAAACTCGTACTTACAATCAATAAAACGACCATAATAATGTAACTCAGTCCAATTTGATCAGCGATATCCATTACACCTACAATTGAAGGTACAAAAAATAGAATCATAACATTGATTAATTTATTAGCTCCAACCTCAATCCAATGCTCAGGTAAAATACCCGTTAATAGTAAGAAAAACAGAAACCCAAGACCAACAATGCTACCTGCAATCGGTATATGCAGTATCTCTTGTAGCCATTTTCCAACTTGCGTAATTATATATATCAAAGACACTTGAAATAATATCTTTATAAATAGTTTCACCATATAAACACAACCCTTTTAATAAATCGTTATAGACATCATTATATGACCATACGAACTATTAATAAAATACATATTATCGATTACATGCATTCCAATTTGGAATAGTTAGTCTAAAACAGAGCCTGTTATTGTGATGATCAAACTGATTTGATATAAAAAACCCCCGAAGTTAGGCAAAAGTCTAACTTCGGGGGTTCTATTAAATTTTGATTGTCATTCTTATGTTGATCTTACTGGCAGAATTCTGAATTATGCTCCTTAGAGATAGCTTCTCTTACGGACATTTCTCAGAATTTTGTCCCTAATGCTTATTTCCTATCTAGGGAGTCTTTTAAAAATACTATCCATTCTTTTGTAACTTGATTGACGTAAGCGCCTTTTTTCCAGATGAGGCCTAAGTGCCAATATATTTTCTCACCTTTCAGCTCAATCATTCTGACATCTTCACTCATTTGTTCTGCTATACTTCGAGGTACTATTGATAGCCCGAGTCCTCTTTCTATCATATTGCTTATAAATGTTAGCTGGGATATTTTGGCTACGGTTTTTGGATAAAATCCTTCTTTACGACAATTTTCTATAATCATATCTCTTAAGTAATAATCGTCATGAAATAATACAAATTCTTCTTCTCTCAGTTCACTAATTGAAACTTGTGATCTCTTTGCGAGTTTATGTAATTTGTTTACGACTAAAAATAGCTCTTCTTTATACAAGGCGACGCTATTATATTTTGAGGAGTCTACTGGCAATGTCGTCACGCCAATGTCTACTTCATCTTTATTTATATAGTGTTCTACGGCTTTACCGCCACCTTCAGTAACTTCATATGTGACGTTTGAGTATTTTTTATGAAAATTTTCAAGACTATCTGTTATGAGGTCAACTTTTATCATGGGTGATAATCCTAATCTTATATGCCCTCTTTGAACGTCAAAAATATCATTAAGTTCTAATGTTAAGTGATCAAATAGTGTTAAAAATTCTACGGCTTTTTCATAAAAAACTTCTCCCGTATCTGTCAGTTTAATATGTTTTTGTGAACGGTCAAAAAGTGTGACTTCAAATTCATTTTCAAGATTTTTAACTGCTTTACTTATTGTTGATTGTGCTACAAATAAATGTTCTGCAGCTTGTGTCATACCACCATTTCTGACAATCTCCACAAAATATTTTAACTGTTTAAATTCCATTTCTAGCACCTCTTTTCATGGATGTCATTACAAAATTAAAGTGAGAATATAAATACTATAATGATAATGATAGGTATAATATATCTCATTAAGAACTTCCATAATTTGAACCATTTTAGAGATAATTGATTACCAATTTGAAATTCTTTTTTCACAATTGCTTGGTCCATTCTAAATGAGATGAATACTGCAATAAGCAAACATCCAATTGGAAGTAATATATTACTCACTAAATAATCTGTTGCATCGAATATGGATCTTCCAAATATAGAAACATCTGCTAATACACCATTTGATAACGAAGAAGGTATACAAGCAATAAATGTAAGTAAGCCAAGTATCCATACGATTTTTGTTCTAGATCTTTTGCCTTCTTTTTCTAAAGCAGAAATAATAATTTCAAACTGACTGAACGATGAAGTCAAAGTAGCAAATAAGAACAATAGTAAAAATAAAGTTAAAAATATTGAACCAAATGCCATTTGGCTAAATACATTAGGCAATACTATAAATAATAAACCTGGACCTTCTGCTGGCTCTAAAGAAAATGCATACACAACAGGGAAAATAGCCATACCTGCTAATATTGAAACTATAATATTCATCGCTGATACTGACGCAGCTGATGTTGGTAGACTCTCTTTTTTACTTAAATAAGAACTATATGTAACCATGCATGAAAATCCTACTGCTAATGAGAAGAATGATTGGCCGAGCGCATATAAGACACCTTCTGCTGAAAAATCTTCAAAATTAAAACTAAAGAAGAAAGATAGCCCTTCAGAAGCACCTTCTAAAGTAACCGCTCTTATAACAAGAATAATGAAAAAGATAAATAATAATGGCATTAAAATATTATTTGCTCGTTCAATACCTTTTTTAATTCCAAAATTCAATACGATAACATTCATTAAGATAAATACAAATACACCAATCAATACAGTGAAAGGTTGTCCGATAATTTGTTCGAAGACTTTACCATAGTTTGCATCATCTGAAATAAGATTACCCGTTACACCTAGTACCGTATAAATCGTTATCCAACCACCTACAACACTGTAGAACGATAATAATAAGAAACATCCGATTACGCCAAGTCTACCAGTTATTCTCCAAGGTGATTTTGGCGCTAAAGAATCATAAGCCGCAACTGCCTCTTTACTCGTAGAACGCCCGATTATAAACTCTGATATTAACATTGGTAATCCAATAAATAGTGTAAATATAATAAATAATAATAAGAAGGCTCCACCACCGAATTGACCAGCAACATATGGAAATTTCCATATAGCCCCTATTCCGATTGCAGCACCAGCAGATGCCATAATAAAACCTAGTTTAGATGACCATTGATCTCTTTGATTATCCATGTTATCCCTCCATTCATGTCTATTAACTCTTTATTGAAGTATATCGTATAATTGTAGACTACACAGTAATAATTTAATGATTTTAACAATTAAGGCTGAGACAATTAATTTGTCCCAGCCTTAACTCTTGAAAAATATATTTAAAGTTCCTTTTTACCAAATTTCATTTTAAATGGTGCATAAATTAGCACTAATATTAATACTAACCCTAAATAACCAATTAACGGATAGAATATTGCAACTAAGTCTGTAAATCCTACGAAGCTTAATCCTAAACCGACTATGACTGATACTATGTAAAATATTTTAAATGAATTTGTACCTACAAAAGTAAATCTAGAAGCAAATGCATAAAACATTCCCAATCCAGTATTAAATATCATACCAAATATCACAATCGCCATAAACACACCTAAGATAGGAGAAATTTCATTTACAATACCTAACATCGGCATATCTAGATCTCCTACTGTATCTAGTTTAGAGAAAATAGCTAAATGACTTAATATAATCATGATACCTAATGCAAGTCCACCTAATAATCCACCCATACCAGCGATTTTAGAATCTTTTTCAGCGCCACCCATAACGATAGCCATTGATGCACCTACTGCAGTATTAAATGATGCATAATTAATACCAGCTATAAACCAGTTTGGTAATGTAGATGAGTATGAGTCAGATATTTTATTTAACTCAGCAAACGATGTATCTACTGTGAAGAAACTATAAACTGATATAATTACAATAAAGACAATAAGAAATGGTGTTATGTTTCCGATAACTTTAACGACACCTTCTACTTTCAACATACCTGCTAAAAGAATTAAAACCGTCATAATTAATGTACCGATAATAGGTGCTATACCAAATTGTTGGCTTAAATTCGAACCTGCACCTGCTAACATTACGACACCTACACCAAACAGTGTAAAGATAATTACTAAATCAATTGTCCAACCGACTATACTTCCAAAAACTGATTTACCAGTTACTTTATGTATAACTTCTTTATGTGAATCTGTCTTCATTTTACTTCCGAGCCAAACTAGCATCATACCTACATATGCAAACAGTGCTGTTGTTATGATACCTCCAAATATCCCCATAACCCCAAAACTCGTAAAATACTGTAGAACTTCTTGGCCAGATGCGAATCCAGCACCTACTATGACACCTATAAAAGCACTAGCTATCAAAAAAATTCTTTTCATAAATCTCACTCCCCTTAAATATACTATATCAAAGTTTAGTTCCGATTTTTCAATATTCAACCTATTTTTAGAGAAGAAAGACAATTATTTGAAATCGCTTTCATTTTATGATTTAATTTATTAGTTTAAATAACAATTTCATTATATAATGACAAATAACTCATAAACTAAATTGGAGATGTATAACATGAAATTAGAGAAAATGGACCATGTAGGAATTGTCATTGAAGATTTGGAAGAAGTTAAGCATTTTTTCAATACTTTAGGTTTAGAATTAATTGGCGAACAAAATGTCAATGGCGAGTGGATTAATAACATATACGGAGTCGATGCAGTAGAAGCAACAATTGCTATGATGAAAGTCCACAACGGAGAAACCGCAATAGAGCTTATAAAATTCCATAACCAAGTAGAGACTTCTAATGAAACTAAATACTTCCCCAAAAATATCGGTGGCAGTCACTTCGCATTTGCAATTCAAAATATTGAGCAAGTTGTCGAGAACTTGAAATCAACATCATCAAATATAATAGGAGAAATCATTCAATACGAAGACCTCTATAAACTATGTTATATAAAAGGACCCGAAGGCATTTTTGTAGAATTAGCAGAAAAACTTTAATAACATATCACTTACAACTTCATAATACACCACCAAATATCCAACTAAAAAACATGACTTCTGCCCATTTTTATAAGCTGAAGTCATGTTTTTCATTATGCCCACCAAATATTATCTAGTGATTCGTTGATATTCACTGTCTGTAAGTTATGTGCTGCTTTTTGGAAGCCTTCTTCTACTGACATTATAGGATCTTCATGTTCTATACTTACGACATAATCATATCCATTTATTCTTAGTGCACTTATAATATCTCCCCATACTTGTGGGCTATGTCCATAACCGACTGTTCTAAATGTCCATGCTCTTGATTGGACTGAACTATATGGTTGCATGTCTGTTAATCCATACATATTGACATTTTCTTGATCAATATAAGTATCTTTTGCATGGAAATGATGTATTGCACCGGCTTTACCTAATATTTTTATTGCTGCTATTGGATCTATACCTTGCCACCATAAATGACTCGGATCTAAGTTAGCACCTATTGCATCGTTTGTCGCTTCTCTTAATTTCAACAATGTATATGGTGTATGTACTGAGAAACCTGCATGTAACTCGATACCAATTTTGACATTGTGATCTTTAGCAAATTTAGCCGCTTCTTTCCAATACGGAATTAGTTTTTTCTCCCATTGCCATTCTAGTATTTCAGAATAAGCTGTTGGCCAAGGTGTCACTGGCCAGTTTGGATGTTTCGAATCTTCGTCAGATCCTGGTACGCCTGAAAATGTATTAACAACTGGTACGCCTAGGATTGAAGCTAATTCGACTGTTTTAATAAATGTTTCATGTGCTTGTTTAGCATGCTCTTTATCTGGAGAAACTGGATTGTCATGACAACTAAATGCACTAATTTCCAATCCTCTTTGTGTAATTGCATTCATAAACTCTGTTCTTTTATCTTCATTTTCTAGCAATTCATCTAAATCACAAAAATGATTACCAGGATTTCCTCCAGTACCAATTTCAACCATCTTCAATCCAGAATTTGCTACATGATCTAACATTTCTTCAAACGTTTTATCTTGAAAAAGCACTGTAAATACACCGATTTTCATATGTAACACCCCTTATAAATTTATTAATACTCTATTCTTACACTTCTTCCCTCTTCACTGCTTTGATAAATAGCATCTATTAATGAACTTACACGTCTTGCTTCTTCAGGCTTCACAACTAAATCTTCTAAACCTAAACAGCTGTTTACAAAGTTTAAAGATTGTCGTTGTGCTGCATTATCTTCATTATGTTCAGCGTATGCTTGTTCATTAAAAAATGTTCCAAATCGAGGTTGATATATTTCAAACGGATATACATTTAGACCGCCATCAACACCAGACATGCTTAAATGAATTTTATCTTCTTTAATATTTGCTGACCATGAACATTCAAATTGCATTGTTGAACCATCTTCAAAAGTGATAAAACTAGACACATGATCGTCTACTTCAAATGTTTCGTAATCAAATGTTCCCCAGTCATTTATTTGGTCCGGTGTTTTGCTTAATCGATTATAAGTCTTACCCAATACTTCCACCGGTTGAGCATCTTTTTGTAACCACATAGCAAGATCTAATAAGTGGCATCCATAATCTATAAGACTGCCTCCACCTTGAAGTTCTTTGTTAGTAAAGACACCCCAACCTGGTACTTTACGTCTGCGTAATGCCTGTACTCTTGTTACGAGCGCATCTCCAACTACACCTTCTTCAATTGCACGATGAGCTGTTATTGCCGCATCTGTAAAACGATAATGATAACCAATTGCTAGCAATTTTCCGGAACGATTTGCCGCTTCAATCATCGCATCACATTCTTTACGATTCATTGCCATTGGTTTTTCACAAAATACATGCACACCTGAATTTAAAGCTGCAATACTGATTTCAGCATGGAATTTATTCGGCGTACATATAACGACAGCATCTACTTGTTTAAACATTTCATTATATTCCTCAAAAACATTCGTAATATTAAATTCTGAAGCTACTTTTTCAGACAATTCAAAGTTAATATCTTGTACGCCTATTATTTCTACTAAGTGGTCTAATTTTTTAAAAGCTGGTATATGTCTATTTTGTGCAATTCCACCAACACCTATGACACCTAATTTTAGTTTATTCATATTAGAAGTCTCCTATTTTATTTTTTGCTAATTTTCTCAAGAGGTTGTGCATTACCATATTGATGCTTAGGTGTATTTCTATTACACGCCCACTCAACTGCATTTTTAATAACTTGTTGAATTTCTTTATTATAATAAGTAGGATAGCTTTCATGACCTGGTCTAAAGTAGAAAATCTTACCATTACCACGCTTAAATGTTGCACCACTTCTAAAGACTTCTCCACCTTCAAACCAGCTTATAAATACTGTTTCATCTGGTGCAGGTATATCAAAATGTTCACCATACATCTCTTCTTTTTCTAACTCTATATATGAGTTGAGACCTTCTGTAATAGGATGTGTCGGATCTACTACCCAAAGTCTTTCCTTATCGTCAGCCTCACGCCATTTTAAATCACACGTTGTTCCCATTAAGCTTTTGAAGATTTTTGAAAAATGACCTGAATGTAATACGATTAGACCCATGCCATCTAATACACGTTGTTTCACTTTAGTAACAATTTCATCTTTCACTTCATCATGTGCCTTATGTCCCCACCATATTAATACATCTGTACTAGCTAACACATCATCAGTTAAACCATGTTCAGGCTCATCCAATGTTGCTGTCTTAACTTCATGATCCTCACTTAAAAATCCTGCTATAACATTGTGAATACCATCCGGGTAAACAGCTTTAATTGTTTCACTTTCTACTTCATGTCTATATTCATTCCATACAGTTATATTCATTTTAATATCCCCTTTTATTAATCGAAGTATACAGCTTTACCTGTTTTTGCTGATTGATAAAGTACTTCTAATATTTGCGTGATTACCATAGCTTCCTCTGGTTTAACAACTGGTTCAGTGTCATTTACGATACTATCAATCCAGCTACGCGCCTCTACTTCTGCCTCATCAACAGTTTCACCTTCATAAAAATCTACACCTTTATTTTCTAACTCTACATTTGTAGTGTATAAAGAACCGAACTCTTCACCATGAATTCTCAAACCGTCTTTCATATCAGCGCCCCCTTCAGTACCTGAAAGTGCACATTTTGCTTCATCCACTTCTAATGAATTCAGCGCCCAACTTGATTCAAGAATAATTGTAGAACCATTTTTCATTTTAATAAAACCGAATGCGGAATCTTCAACTGTGAATTTTTTAGGATCCCATGATCCCCATGCATTTGCTGCATTTTCCTTTTTGCCAAGCTTATGGAAAGTTGAACCCATTACAGATTCAGGTTCATAATTATCCATCATCCATAATGTTAAATCTAAAGCATGTGTTCCAATGTCAATTAAAGGTCCACCGCCTTGCTTTTCTTCATCTAAAAAGACACCCCAAGTAGGTACAGCTCTTCTACGTATAGCTTGAGCTTTACCGTAATAAATATCACCTAAGTCTCCACGTTGCGTAGCTTTACGTAAATATTGACTGTCAGGTCTGAAACGATTTTGATAACCAATCGTTAATTTTTTACCATTACGTTTAGCAGCTTCAATCATCTCTTTCGCTTCTTCTGTTGTCTTAGCCATAGGTTTTTCACACATCACATGTTTACCAGCATCGAGTGAAGCAACCGTTAATGCTTTATGAGAACTGTTAGGTGTACATACGTGAATAACATCTATATCATCATTTTCCAACAATAATTTATAATCTTCGTACACTTTTGCATCATTTGTACCATATTGTTCTGCAGCAGCTTGAGCTTTTTCAATTTCAATATCACAAAAAGCAACAATATTTACTTCACTTATCTTCTGCAAACTAGGTAGATGCTTTCCATTTGCAATACCACCGCAACCAATGATTCCAACATTTAAACTCATACGTACAGCCCCTTTTATGTATTTAACATATTTATAATAATTTATAGTAATCGCTTACATTAATGTTCATATAACTATGTTAAAATAAAAAAGTTCAAAGACCAATGAATAACCCTCGTAAAGACATTTATATCTTACATCTGAATTTATTTTCAAAGTCTGAAAATATTTTTAAATAACACCACACAATGAAAAGAGGCTGAGACAATTAATTGTCCCAGCCCCTTATTTTGTATCTAATTTTATAATCTAACTTCTGATGTTTGGGTATATGTGTCTTCGCCTAAGTTAATCATAGACTCTGAAATATTTCTTGAGTGGTAACCAATTCTTTCAAGAATAGAAATCATATCTATATAAACGAGGCTGCCTTCTGGAGAACATTCTCCGGAACTTAATCGTTTTATGTGCTTTTTACGTAAATCGTGTTCTAATAAATATGAATCTTCACTTCTTTTAACGACTTCATCTTTTTTAATATAATCATAAACATCAAATACTTCGAATGTTTTTTCATATGATACTTTAACGTGATTATATAATTTATCAATACTTTGGTCTGCTTTGTCAGATATATGAATATCTGATGATTGTTTTTTCTGAAGTTCATCTAAGTAAGATTCTGTTAATGTTGATACTTTTAATATTGTTCTATTCACATCATATAAGACTGACAATCTTTCAGCATCTTTCGCAGATAATTTTTTCTCAGATAATTTATTTAAATACTGTCTAACATTATCGTACATGTTATCAACAGCTACATGTTTTTGTTTATGTTTTTTTAATGCTTTTTCATTTAAATTTCCAACATTATCTAGCATTGAAACTGTCATTTTACCAATGTTTTGAATTTCATTTTGTGCTTCTTGTAATGCAATACTTGGTGCTCTATTTATTAAATTATTATCTAAATATTTTGGTTTATATTTTTCATTTACATCTTCACCTGGAATAATTTTCGTAACAATCCAAGCTAATGCGAAAATAAATGGTAATTGAATTAACGTGTTCGTTATATTGAATGTACCATGTGCAAATGCGATAACCATTTTAGGGTTTAAGTTCAATGCATGATTGACCCACTGCATTGCTGCTTCGTAAAATGGTAATATTAATAAGAATATTGCAGCTCCGATGACATTAAACATAACATGTACAACTGCAACTCGTTTTGCAGCTATTGAACCAGCTAAACTTGCTAATACCGCTGTTATAGTTGTTCCTATATTGTCTCCTAATAAAATCGGTAAAGCACCATGTAATGATACTAAATCATTTGCATAGAACCCTTGTAATATACCAATTGTCGCACTTGAACTTTGTATAACTAATGTTACAAATGTACCCGCTAGTACACCTAAAAATGGATTTGAAGACATATCTAACATAATTTGTTTAAATCCTTCTAAATCTGCTAATGGTTTCACTGCACCACTCATTAATTCTAAACCATAGAATAATGAACCAAATCCGAAGAATATCATACCAATATTTTTAACTTTACGCTTTTGAATGAAGAATATTAAGAATGCACCTAAAGCTAATATTGGTAAAGCATAGTCACCAATATTAATACCGATAATAAAAGCTGTAACCGTTGTACCGATGTTAGCACCCATAACAACACCAATAGCTTGTCTCATCGTCATAAATCCTGCACTAACTAAGCCGATAGTAATAACTGTTGTTCCCGAACTACTTTGTATTAGTATCGTAACAATCATACCTGCTAGCACACCCATTATTGGATTGCTCGTGAATCTATTTAATATACTTCTTAATCTATCTCCCGCTGCTGCTTGTAAGCCATCACCCATTTGCTTAATACCATATAGAAAAATACCTAAACCACCAATAAATGTAAAGATAATTTCTAAAGCCGACAGTTCCATAAGACACCTCTTTAAAGTTTTTGTAACCATTGTGAATATTAAACTATAATTGTAAATCTAGTGTAAAGATTTAATTAACTTTCCTTTAAGTTAACAAAAAATCGCTTTCATTTGCAATATTTTTATAAAATGTAAATAATTAGATACTCGTGTTTTCATATAGTTTCATTTATTCGTATTTATGATTATTCACTGATAAAATAAAATAATAATAAAAAATGAGGAGATTAACATGAAAAATTCAGACTTAATAGCACCAGAAACATACAACATTGTTAATGAAATCGAAAAACATACTGCCGACGAATCTAAAGAAGCGATTGTTTTTGAAGATGTTGAAGGCAACGTTCAAACTATTACTTATTCAAAACTTATAAAAAATGCTAATAGAGTTGGAAATATATTTAAAGAACACGGTCTTAAAAAAGGCGATAAAGTGCTCATTCTAATGCCTCGTTCAATTAAAACATATGAAATTTACATTGCAGCACTTAAACTGGGCATTATCATAATCCCAAGTTCTGAAATGTTACGTACGAAAGATTTACAACATAGAATCACACACGGTGAAGTTAATGCTGTAGTCGTAATCGATCAATGTACAATTGAATTTGAAGGTATTAAAGAATTCAATCAATTAACAAAATTTGTTGTAGGATCTAAACAAGAAAATTGGATATCAATTGATGATGAAATACAAGAAGCTAGTGAAGAACTAGTTGTTAATGAAACAAAAAGAGATGATATCGCAATTTTATCTTATACATCAGGTACAACAGGACTACCTAAAGCTGTTATCCATACACATGGTTGGGGTTATGCACACATACAAACTGCACCAAAACACTGGTTAAGTATTACTGAATCAGATACAGTTTGGGCAACTGCAGCACCTGGATGGCAAAAATGGATTTGGAGTCCTTTCTTATCAATTCTAGGTTCAGGTGCAAAAGCATTCGTATATAACGGTAAATTTAACGCAGCAAAATATTTAGACTTACTAGAAAAGCACCAAATAAACGCATTATGCTGTACACCAACAGAATATCGTTTAATGGCTAAGTTACCAAATTTATCTGACTATACATTAGAAAATCTTCACAGTGCTGTATCAGCAGGCGAACCATTAAATAAAGAAGTAATAGAACAATTCCAAAGCAACTTCAACATTAAAGTAAGAGATGGATATGGCCAAACTGAAAACACATTACTTATTGCATTTTTAAAAGATACAGAAAGTAGACCAGGCGCAATGGGTAAAGCAATACCAGGTAGCCACGTAGCAGTTATCGATGAAGACGGTGAACCTATAACAAATGGAAAAGTTGGCGACATAGCCGTTTCATTAGATTCACCATCATTATTCAAAGGATACTATAAAGATGAAGAACGTACGGAAAAATCAAAACGAGGCGACTATTATGTAACTGGAGACCGCGCTCAATTAGACGAAGACGGTTACTTCTGGTTCATGGGTAGAGAAGACGACATCATCATTAGTTCTGGATATACAATAGGACCGTTCGAAGTAGAAGACTCTTTAACTAAACACCCTAAAGTACAAGAATGTGCAGTCGTTGCAAGCCCAGATGAAATAAGAGGTAACATCGTAAAAGCATTCGTTATCTTGCAAAACGATATCACTGGCAATGACGAACTCGTAAAAGAATTACAAAGCTATGTCAAAAAAGATGTAGCACCATATAAATATCCAAGAGCAATCGAATTCGTAACTGAATTACCAAAAACTAACTCAGGCAAAATTAGACGAATAGAATTAAGAGAAGCCGAAAAACAAAAATATAATAAATAGAATCATAACGAAAATGAATAGAAGCTGAGACAATTAATTTGTCTCAGCTTCTTATTTTATGGCATTAATTTTGGAGATGTCTTAGATTAACTTCCAAATTAATCTACAACTTACCCTTACAACTCAATTCCTCTAACTAAAAAAAGCATTCGATTCAAAGAATCGAATGCTTTCTACTTTTTATCTTACATACTCAAATATACCTGCTGCGCCCATTCCTACTCCGATACACATTGTAACCATACCGTATTTAGTGTCTGGTCGTTTACTCATTTCAGATAATAACTTACCTGTTAACATTGCACCGGTTGCACCGAGTGGATGTCCTAATGCTATTGCACCACCGTTAACGTTTGTTTTATTAATATCTAAACCTACTTCATTTATTGAAGCTACTGTTTGTGATGCAAATGCTTCGTTTAATTCTACTAAATCGATATCATCTACTGATAGGTTTGTTAATTCTAATACTTCTGGTATTGCATAAGCTGGTCCAATACCCATTAATTTAGGATCTACCCCTACTGCTTTGAATCCTACAAATTTAGCTATAGGCTTGATTCCTAGTTCTTTCACTTTGTCTCCAGACATCAATACCACAAAACCTGCACCGTCTGTAAGTGGTGCTGACGTACCTGCTGTTACTGTACCATCTGCTTTAAATACGGTTCTCAATTTAGATAAAGATTCTAAATTTGTATCAGGTCGTATTAATTCGTCTTGTTTAAATTCTTCTTTTGTTATAGATGGTCCATTTTCATCATAGCTCACTTTATGCACGTTTATAGGTATAATTTCATCTTCAAATTTCCCTGATTTTTGTGCTTCAGCTGCTCTTTTATGGCTTTCAACTGCATATTTGTCTTGTGCTTCTCTAGAAACTTTATATTCTTCAGCAACCATTTCAGCTGTTAATCCCATTGGGTATGAAACGCCAGTATCCGCTTCTTGCAACTCTGGACTATTTGTAGGTTCATTACCACCCATTGGTACTGCACTCATAAGTTCTACACCACCAGCTACGAGCACATCAGCTTGATCTGACATAATTTCATTTGCTGCAATTGCGATTGTTTGAAGTCCTGATGAACAATAACGATTGACTGTTTGTCCTGGAACTTCATTTGGTAATCCAGCAAGCAACGCAATTGAACGTGCGATATTTTGTCCTTGTAAACCTTCAGGAAAAGAATTTCCGACAATGACATCTTGAACCATGCTTGGATTAAATGAACCCCCAACTCTATTAAGTACTCCTTTTAATACTTGAGCTGCAACCTCATCAGGTCTTTCGTGAAATAATGCGCCACCTGGTTTAGCTTTCCCTGCAGCAGAGCGTCCGTATGCTACTATATATGCTTCTTGCATTGATATCCATCCTCTCTTATTCAGCTACTCATTAGTTACGTAAAGGTTTTCCTTTTTCTAGCATGTGTGAAATACGATCATAAGTTTTTTCGTTTTGTAAAAGTGATAAGAAACCTTCTCTTTCAAGCTTTTGAATATACCTTTGATTGATATACGTATTACGTGGTAAATCGCCACCTGAAAGTATATGAGCTACTTTTAATGTGATTTCATAATCATAATCACTAATAAAGTGACCGATTCGTTGAGCATCTAATTGAGCTTGAGCTAACGCTTTGAAATCTCTACCTAATGCTGGATATTGAGCTTTAGGTTTAGGTACATAGTTTGTTTCAGATTCATAACGTGCTTTATTAAGTGCCACTTCAACACGTTTTTCTTTATTGAAAATAATTGTATCAATGTCTCTTAAATAACCATATTTCTTAGCTTCATATGCATTTGTAGAAACTTTAGCTAAACCTACATTCATAAGAACTTTAGAAATAGATTCTTGTTTATCATCATTTTTGTGATCAGTTCGTAATGTTCTATCTACAAACTCAGCTAATCCTCCACCTGAAGGTAATAAGCCAACACCTGTTTCAACTAAACCAATATATGTTTCACTCGCTGCAACTATAAATGGTGAGTGTAATACAATTTCACAACCACCACCTAATGCTCTACCGTGTATAGCTGTTACGATAGGTTTAAGTGAATATTTCATTCTACCGAAACTTTCATGAAGTTTATCAATTGCAGGTCCAACAAGCTCTTCTACTTTTTTGCTTTCGTGCGCTTTTTTCATTAAGTATAAGTTTGCTCCTACACTAAAGTTGTTTCCATCAGCGTAGATAACCATACTTGTATAATCTTCTTGTTCTAATAAATCGATGGACTCAATTAAATCACTTGCAAAGCCATCTGAGATAATATTATTTTTACTTTGTATTTTAAGTAATAATTGATCTTTATTGGCTACTGATAAATTAGAATCTTCTCTATTCCAAACTTCTCGGTCTACAAAAGCTGAAGTAGGTGTTACGCGTTCGATTGTTTCATCTTCCTTATAGAATGAACCGTTTTGTTGTTCAATCCATTCAGGTAATTCACCAAGTTCTTCTTTCATTCTTGTTTTAACGCGTTCAAATCCCATTAAGTCCCAAAGTTGGAATGGTCCTTTTTTCCAGTTGAATCCCCATACAAGTGCACGGTCTATATCTTTAAAGTCTGATGCAGCTTTAGGAACGTTAATCGCAGAATAATAGAAATTATTTCTTAATGTTTCCCATAAGAATTTACCTGCATCATCTTCAGCATTAAAGATTACATCTAAATTCGATTGTAAGTCTTTGCCGAATTTTGCTAGTATTTCAAATTTAGGTTGTTCAGGTTGAACATATTCATTTGAATCAATGTCATAAACTAGTCTCGTTTTTTTATCTTTTTTGTAGAAACCTTGTTTTGTTTTACGACCTAACGAACCATTTTTAATAAGTGTGTCTGCAATTTTTGTATCTTTAAAATAAGGTTTTTCTTCTGGTACTTTTTGTAGACCACTTGTAACAGTAACCGCAATGTCTAAACCTACTAAATCTGACAAACCGTATGTTCCAGTACTAGGTCTACCAATTGCTCTTCCAGTTAAAGCATCTACTTCAGTAATTGAGAACCCTTGATCTTCACCACGATACATAATATCGTTCATCGTTTGAGTACCCACTCTATTCGCAACAAAGCCTGGCACATCGTTTGCAACTACTACACCTTTACCTAATACTTCTTCTGCAAATACTTGAGTTCTTTCAACTATTGCATCTGAAGTATTGCTATTAGGGATAACCTCTACTAATTTCATAATACGAGGCGGATTAAAGAAATGTAGTCCTAAAAATCGTTCTTTATCTTTCTTATCAAAAGCTTTAGAAATCGCTTCAATCGGAATACCTGAAGTATTTGTAGCAAATACTGCACTGTCTTTTGCTACTTGAGTAACTTGTTTCCATACTTGATGCTTAATATCTAATTCTTCTTTCACCGCTTCAATATAAATATCTGCATCATCTTCACCAGTTAAATCATCTTGGAAATTGCCATAAGTTAAATTTGATGCAAATTCTAAATCAAATAATAATGGTCTTTTAGCATCTGTTATTACGTCATATGCTTTTTTAGAAATTTTATTTGGATCTTTTTCATCTATTACTATATCTAATAATTTTACTTTTAAACCTGCGTTAACTAATAGTGCAGCAATTTGGCTACCCATAGTACCTGCACCTAGAACGGTTGCTTTATTTATCGTCATAAAAAGTCCTCCAAATTAATTTATTCTGAGATTATATTGTGTCATTTAGTTAGACTAAATAAATGCAGAATCGCCAGTCAATGCACGTCCAATGACTAATGCATTAATTTCATGTGTTCCTTCATATGTGTAAATTACTTCTGCATCTGAGAAGAATCTCGCAATATCATATTCTGCTAATATTCCGTTACCACCAGTAATACCACGACCCATTGCGACTGATTCTCTTAATCTAAGGGAATTCATCATTTTGGCAGTTGAAGTGGCTACTTCATCGTATTCACCATGCTCTTGCATTCTTGCAAGTTGTGCACAAATTGCCATTGAGTGAGATAAATTACCTTGCATCATTGCTAATTTCTCTTGAATCAATTGATATTTACTAATTTCTTTACCGAACTGTTTACGTTCTGTTACATAATCAAGTGTTGCACGTAATGCACCTGCCATAGCTCCAGTTGCCATGTACGCTACGCCAGCACGCGTTGAATAAAGTATTCTTGCTATATCTTTAAAGCCATTAATATTTTGAAGTCTTTGGTCTTCTTCAACTTCTACATTCTCTAACTTAATAATAGTGTTCGGAATAATTCTTAATGCGATTTTATTCTCTATAACTTTAATATCTACACCTTTTTGTTCAGGTTTAACGATGAATCCTTTTGGTTTACCTGTTTCAACATCTACAGCATATAAAGGCATAACATCAGCTAAATTCGCACCGCCAATCCATTTCTTCTCACCATTTAAAATCCACTTATCACCTACACGTTTTGCTGTCGTTTCAAGACCACCTGCTACATCCGATCCATGTTCTGGCTCTGTTAAAGCAAAGCATGTTCTTAATTCATGTGATTGTAACTTAGGAATATAGTATTCAATTTGTTCTTTACTACCACCGAACAAGAATGAATTATGACCTAACCCTTGGTGTACACCTAATAATGTAACTAAAGATACGTCAAATCTAGCTACAACGTAAGATAAGAAAAATTGGAATAATTGACTCGTCGTTTTAGCACCTTCACGGCCTTCAAATAATAATGGGTTTTGGAAATAGTTTAATTTCCCCATATCATCAAAGAAGTCTTCTGGTACAGTAGCATTTACCCAATGTTCATTAATAGTTGGACGATATTTTTCTTCTAATAAATCATTAAGTTGTTTTAAAAACTTTACTTCCCCTTCAGTTAAATCTTTTGAAATATTCAATATATCTTCTGGAAATAATTCTTTTAATATCTCTAATTTTGTTGGCATATCTATGACCTCCATATATTATTAAAGCGCTTACATTATTATTTAAAAATTTTTCAGACTATAATCAGTCCTCTTTATTATTTAATTTTTCAGCTTTTCTCTTCATCATTTCTTTAACTTCTAATTTATTAGGTTTAGATGTCGCTGTTAAAGGCATCTTAGTAACTGATAAATACATTCTAGGAACTTTGTAACTCGCTAAATGCTCTCTCATATGTTTATCTAACTTTTCTTCAAAATCAGGATCATTTTCAGTTAGCAATACTGCAGCTGAAACCGATTCTCCAAATTTCTCACTTTCAAATCCAACAACTACACATTGTGCAACAAGTGGATGATCTGAAAGTACTGTTTCTACTTCAGATGGTAGTACATTTTCTCCACCTGTAATGATTAATTCTTTACGACGGTCTACGATAAAGATATCGCCATCTTCGTCTATTCGCGCAAGATCTCCTGTTAAGAAGTAACCATCATGAAAATTCTTGTCAGTCTCTTCTTGTTTATGCCAATAACCTGGCGTTACCTGTTTACCTTTTATTGCTAATTCACCGATTTCTCCTACTTCTACATCATTAAACTTCTCATCAAATAATTTCAAATCAACGTACATTACTGCTTTACCAATACTCATAGGCTTTTTAAGAGAATTAGACGGTGTATTCAGTAATGCAAGCGGCGCTTCAGTTAATCCATAACCATTAATGATATTTAAACCCATGCTCTCAAATTTTTTCTGAACACCTGGTAATGGTGCTGATCCACCTTGAACAAGAAAATCTATATTATCAAAATTTTTCAGATTAAAGTTCGGTGCAACTAACATCGCATAATACATAGTTGGTATAAGCGATAAGTAATTAGGTTTATATTCAGCCATTAAATCATTAAGTTGTTCACCCTCAAAGTATCGATGTAATACAAGCGAACCACCTGACATTAACAACGGTAACACTAAATCATTAAGTCCAAATACATGGAACATTGGCAATGAAACAATTGATACGAAATCTGAATTGATTTTATAAGTAAGAACTGTATTAATTCCATTTGCAGTAAATGAATCATATGTGAACATGACACCTTTTGGCATACCAGTCGTACCACTTGTATACATCAATGAAGCTAACTCGTCACCTTCAACATCTACTGTATTGAAAGGTTTGTGATTCTTAGGGTTTACAACTTCATCATATTCTGGTGAATCGATATCCAAATGCAAATAGTCATCCGCAATACCTTCTAAACTACTTAAATGTCGATTGGCATAAAATATTAATTTAACACCAGAATCTTCTATAACACTTTCAATTTCATTTGAATTAAGTCTCCAGTTCATCGGAAAGTATACTGCACCCATTTTAAATGAAGCGAATAATAAATCTAATAATGCGACATCATTTGGAGCGAATATACCAACAACGTCCCCTTTTTGAACGCCTTGTTCTTGAAGATGATTTGCTAAGTTCTCAGCTCGAATATTCAACTCTTGATAACTCCACTTTGTACCTTTTAATGGATCGATAATTGCTGCCTTTTCCTCATCATAATGTGCTCTTGTTTTAATCCAATCGTAATTCATATTAAACTACCCCCTTATTTGTTTGAACCATTGCCTTTAATGTATTGATGTAATCCTCCCCAATTTTCTTGATAAATATTCTGATCTGTCACTTTAAGTTCATCAGCAATGATTGGTTGAAATGCTAAGTTTGCTAGTATATCCCGTTTTAAATCTAATCCAGCAGCTATTTCAATCAATTTCAGTCCATCATCAGTTAATTGGAATACAGCACGTTCAGTTACATAATAAATCTCTTGCCCTAATTCTTTAGCATAAGATGCATTGAAATCCATATTATGCACATTTTCAACAAACTTTTTCGAGTGTCCTTCTTGTTCAATAACTAATTCTTTATTATTGCAAGTAGCCTGACTTCCGACTACCATTGTTCCCGAGAATACAATTTTCTTAACAGTTTGACTTATGTCGATGAATCCCCCACAACCATTCATTCTATCGCCATATTTTGAAACATTGACATTGCCAAACTGATCAACTTCAGCAAAGCTCAAGTAAGCGATGTCTAAACCACCGTTATAAATAAAATCCCATGTCATTTCATGTCGCATTTTAGCATCTAAGTTGTAATTCAAACCAAAGTTTTGACCACTGCCAATCATGCCACCAAATACACCAGTATCTATATTCAGCTGTACAGAGTTTTCTACTTTTTCCTCAACTAATAAATTAGAAAGTTCGTTATTTATGCCAAAACCAATACTTACAACATTTCCTTCATTTAAAAATTGAGCAGCACGTCTTAATATCACTTTTCGAGTACTGAATTTATTAACTGGTTCAGGCATGCTGAGCACTTTGTACTCACCAGATATTGCCGGATTGTAATAATGTTGAATTGTTTGTCTATGAAGTTTCGGGTCATCATTTATAAATACATAATCCACAAGTTCTCCAGGTATAAATACTTCAGTTGGTTTAAAACTGCCATGTTGTACAATTTCTTTAACTTGGACAACCACTTTCCCACCATTTTGATGAGCAGCTAAAGCAACACCGTATCCTTCACCTAGATGTGCTTCTTGGTGCATATAAATATTCCCCTCGTTATCAGCGTATGTACCACGAAGCAAAGCAACATCAACTTTAGGAAAATCAAATTGTAAAAATTCTTCACCATTTATATCTAATAAAGAAACAATATCTTCCTTAGTCATTTCATTCACTTTTCCGCCAGAGTATCTTGGATCCACAGAAGTGTGTAACCCTATTTTAGAAATCATGTTTGGAAACTTATTTGATGAATTTCTATAGTGAGTAGCTAATAGACCTTGTGGAACGAAATATGCTTCTAAATCATTGTCTTTGATTGCCTCAATTGTTTTAGGCGAACCAATAATAATACTCATAATAAGACGTTTAACCATACCTCTACTAACAAAAGAATCTAGATCATATCCATCACCACGATAATCGCTTATATCATTAGCTAACATAAATGTTAAATCATCAATATTTCCAAATTTATCATGGGCATTAACAATATGTTTTAAAACATTAACTGGTAAATTACTTACCGATAAAGCAGCAAGTGCTATGACATCACCAGTTTTAACTATATCTTTTAAATCATCGAACGAAGCAATTTGCATACCATTATCCCCTATCTCTCATTATTACAATCAATCCATAAAAGACCTCCCCAACAAAATGTAAGCCCTTACATATACAAATATAACATAGTGTAAATATAAATTAAAAGTAAAAAGGTATACAACAATATCTTTTTAATAACTAAAAATAAATATTTACAACTAGCACTTAGTACCTCCTCACATACTGTAGATATAATATTTCAAAAAATAATCAAACCCACATGACAAGTGAATTTTTAACTATATAAGTAATGTTAAGAAAATATTTAACTATATTTATATAACTTTATGAAGTACGCTTAGTTATTTATTACATATCTATCTATGACGATATGCTAGATAATAAGGGGAAAATAGTATGCTTTTATCAAAAAATTCAAAATAATAATATTTGATAAATTAAATATTATTATTCAATCTCTTCGATTAACTACTGAGGTAATCTACAACTTACCTCATTTTTTGAAAAATAGCATGTTTTGTACAATCTAGGTCCAAACTATTCGATACTAACTCATTACTACAAAAAAAGAAGCAATATTCCTCTACGGAATATTGCTTTCATACGATCAATTCTATTTTATTCTTCTAATTCTAATTCTTTAGCTGTTTGTTTACGGATTGTTTGTAATAATTGAGCATCTTCAATTAAAGATTCACCATATGATGGAATGATTTCTTTAATTTTAGGTTCCCATTCTTTAATATATTGAGGGAAATTCTTCTCAATAACTTCTAATGCTACTGATACAGATGTTGATGCTCCTGGTGATTCACCTAATAAAGCAATTACTGTATGGTCTTCTGAATTTACTACTTCTGTTCCGAATTGGATAAATCCTCTACCATGTTCTTCTGTATCTTTAATTACTTGTACACGTTTACCTGCAATGTGAATATCCCAATCTTCGTCTTTAGCATTAGGAACAAATCGACGTAATTCTTTCATACGGTCTTCTTTACGTTGCATTACTTGTTGAATTGAATATTTTACAAGTGATAAGTTTTTAACACCTGATGATAACATTGTAACAACATTGCTTGTATTAATAGATTTGAATAAATCTAAGTTAGATCCATTTTTCAAGAATTTAGGTCCGATCGCAGCAAAAGGTCCAAATAATAGACTTTCTTTTCCTTGAATATAACGTCTATCTAAGTGAGGAACTGTCATTGGTGGTGTGCCAGGTGGCTCTTTACCATAAACTTTCGCATCGTGTTCATTAACAATTTTAGGGTTGTTACAAACTAAGAATGCACCACTAATTGGGAATCCTCCAAGATGTTTACTTTCAGGAATTTTTGTTTTTTGTAATAAAGGAATCGCATTACCACCAGCACCGATAAAGATATAATCCGCTACATGAGTTTGTGTTTCACCAGTTGCAAGATTACGTACTTTTACTTCCCATTTACTATTTTCAAGTTGTTTAAAGTCTACAACTTCGTGACGGAAATGTACTTGAGCATGGTCATGCTTTTCAATATTTTTAACTAATTTACGAGTTAATTCACCAAAGTTTACATCTGTACCTTCATTAATCTTACTTGCAGCAAGAGGTTCGTTTGAATTACGACCTTGCATCATTAAAGGCATCCACTCTTCTAAAACTTTATGGTCTTCTGTATATTTTAAACCTTCAAACATCGCTAATGATTTTAATGCATCATAACGACGTTTTAAGAAATCTACATTGCGAATACCCATTACAAAACTGATGTGAGGTAATGGTCTAATAAATTCTTTAGGATTTTCGATTGCTTTACTCTTAACTAAATATGACCAGAATTGCTTAGACACTTCGAATTGTTCATTGATTTCTTTAGCTTTTTCAACATCAATAGAACCGTCTTCTTGCTCAACCGTGTAGTTAAGCTCACATAAAGCAGCATGTCCAGTACCAGCATTGTTTTTTTCATTTGAACTTTCAATAGCCGGCTGATCCAGTCTTTCAAATAATTTAATATTCCAATCTGGTTCAACATTTTTCAAAAATGAACCAAATGTCGTACTTAAAATACCAGCACCAATTAAAATAATTTCTTTTGGTTGCTTATTATCCATTTTAATCACCCTTCTCGATTAATATCCATAATATTCTTATATAAAAATAACAATCTCTTTTGAGCTTATCAATAACAAACTAAATATTTATATAAAAACACTTATAATACAAGAAAAAAATCTGTATATCATTATATTAAAACAACTGGTATCAAATGTAAATTAGAAGATGTGAAAGCGCTAATATATTTACCCCCCAATTTTTTTGAGCATTCTAATTGTATTTTCTGTCGTGTAATAATACACTAAAGATAATTAAGAACTGTCTCTCTAGTTTTAAATTTTGGATTTTAATATTTAGTAATCAAGGAGGTTTTTCAAATGACTGTTGAAGGTAAAAATCTTATCAAAGTGAACCGACAAAATGAACATAGATCCTCAGAAATTTCAGTAATGATTGAAGAAGGTGGATTAGGCGCCGATAGTTACTATCAAATTGTTAAACCAAATGCTAGTCACAAAGAGACTGAAGAAAATATTTTTCAATTTGAAGAAGAAGTTAGTCAAAAAAATGATACTGATTTAATCGATTTACTCATTGTAAATGCACAAGAACATACTGCAGAAAATTATAAAGAAGCATTGAATATTATTAAAGCTGAATTACTCAAACGTATGGGTTAATTCAATATTTAGGATTACTAGTATAGAAGTGTTAGAGACATAATTTCGAGTAATGTCCGTAAGAGGTGCTGTCGCTAAGGAGCACTATTCAGTATTCTGCCAGTTAGAGCTTTCTAAGGAGCATTATTCGGAATTTTGCCAGTTAGAGCTTTCTAAGGAGCTTCACATATTGGCCAGATAGTAAAAGTATGATGAAGCAGAGGCTGGGACAAATTAATTGTCCCAGCCTCTATTTCATTTTTAAAAAAAACTTATTTATGTACCCTCTCTGTTTTATCCTTTTTATGTATATATTTGTCAAATTATGGTATAATTCTACCGATTCAAATATATACATTTATTACAAGGAGCCAATAAACAATGCATGGTCAAGAAAAAAATATAAATAGCCATCCAATTAGATATTTATATGGCTTAGATGGATTGAGAGCTTTAGCTGTTATTTCAATTATTATTTATCACCTTAATCCTAAATGGTTATCGGGTGGTTTTTTAGGTGTTGATACGTTCTTTATCATTTCTGGCTATTTAATAACGAGCATACTCTTACATGAATATAATCATACAGGCTCAATTGATTTGATTCAATTTTGGAAGAAAAGAATTAAAAGGTTACTCCCGGCAGTCTTATTTTTAATAAGTGTTGTCTTAATATATACATTGATTTTCGAACCTAATATCATTAAGAATGTTAAACAAGATGCTCTTGCAGCATTATTTTATGTTTCAAACTGGTGGTATATTTTTCATGATGTTAGTTACTTTGATAGCTTTAAAATTATGCCACTGAAACATTTGTGGAGTCTAGCCATTGAAGAACAATTCTATATTGTATGGCCACTGTTACTCTTACTCTTAATTCGTATTAAGAAACTGAAAAAACATTTTTTACTGATTATTTTTATTTGTTCTATCATTTCTGTTTTAGCAATGATTTTTATCGCACATCCTAATGCTGATAATTCGAGAGTTTATTTTGGTACGGATACTAGATTACAAACTTTATTGTTAGGTGTTCTGCTAGCATACATATGGCCACCGTTTAGATTAAAAGATAAAATCAAATTACCACTTAAGATAACTATTGAATCTTTTGGTCTTATTTCAATAGGATTACTCATTATATTTATTATGACTGTTTCCTCAAATGACAATTGGTTTTATTTTGGTGGTATTTATTTCATATCATTATGTACACTTCCTGCAATAGCTAGTGCTGTTCATCCTAGCACTTTATTATCCAAAATATTGGGTAATAGAATATTTTTATGGATTGGTCAAAGATCCTATAGTTTATATTTATGGCACTATCCAGTTATAACGTTTACTAATAGACACTTTGTTCAAGGACAAATACCATTTTATATAATTATTGTAGAAATCATTTTAACTTTGATATTAGCAGAATGTTCATACCGTTATGTTGAAGTGCCTTTTAGAAAAGAAGGATTAAAATATTTCATACCTAATAAATATGCGTTAAAGAAAATGATTTTAAGAAGTTGCACGGCCCTAATATTGATAAGCTGCTCAATTATTACTTTATTTGGGCACTATGACTATTTACAACACGAAAATAAAAAAGAAGTAAAGACTGCTTATACTGTAACAAGTAATGACACCTCACATAAAAGTGTCATTTTACCTGTGCCTAAAATAGATATAAACAAACCACATACCACTAATAAAAACATCCATAAAGATCCACCTTTATTTATTGGAGATTCAGTAATGGTTGATATAGGAGAAGAACTTCATAAAGATTATCCAGATTCTATAATAGATGGTAAGGTGGGACGTAATTTATATGATGCCATTCCACTTGTTCAAGATAAGTACAGTGATTTTAAACAAAAAAACCAACAAGTAGTACTTGAACTCGGTACAAACGGTGACTTTTCATATGAAGATTTAAATAATTTAATTAGTCTGTTTGGAGATTCTAAAGTGTACGTAGTAAATACAAATGTCCCTCGTGATTGGAAAAAAAGCGTAAATGAAAAATTATCAAAAGTTGCCAATACACATAAAAATGTACAATTAATAGATTGGAACTGTAGAGCAGAAGGTAACACAGACTACTTTGCATATGACGGTATTCACTTAGAACGTAAAGGCGTACAAGCACTCGTTTCTGAAATAAATAAACATTTAAAATGATGATATTGTAGGCTAACGAGCTTGTTTTATGAGTCTTGATCATTACACAAAAACTCCCTGAAGTTAGATTATATAATCCAACTTCAGGGGGTTTTTATTTTTCTGGTGTGAATACTTCCGCTTCACTATTTTCTGGGTAATAAAATCCTGAAGGTACAGTTTGTAATTCTATTAAACTTCCCCACGGCGCTTGCACATAGACAGTCTTATTTCCTTCTGTATCTTCATATCTTGTATTATCATGTGGCTCTGATAATGCTACACCACCTGCTTTTTGTATACGTTCAAAAGCTTTATCAAATTCATCTACATAAAATGATAAATGTGTATAACCTACATCTTGTAACAAAACAGGTTCTTTTTGTTTAGCATCTTTGAATTCGAACATTTCTATATTAGGACCATTGCCAAATACCATCATTCTCTTTTTAATTATTTTAGCCCCATCTTCAAGTCCTAATACATTTTCAACAAACTCTCCGGCTCTTGGAGTATCAATTTCTGTTTGACTATCATAAGCTATTTTTCCTTCAAGTGCTTCTTTGAAAAATTCAGTTGCTTCATCGATATTAGGAACCGTTAATCCTATATGATTAATTCCTCTTGTAATACTCAATGAAATCTCTCCTGTCTCATTTTGACTATTAAAAACGAGTGTCATTGTGGCTATTTTGTTTCTCTTTCTTTCGTCTTGATCTCACTGTTTCTTCTATAATTGAACCTACTATAAGGCCGACTGATATAATTATTTTTCCTATTAAAAGAATCATGGAAATCACCCTTTAATTAGACTAATAACGCTTGTGCGATTAATCGATACGACTGAATTCTGTCTTCATAAGAAATTGTATTCGTACTAATCATAATCTCGTCACAACCATATTGATTTTGGAGTGATTGAAGTTCTGATTTAACCTTTTTAGTATCTCCTATAATCATATTGTTCTTCATTTCATCTAGCATGTTTATTTCTCTTTCAGAAAGTTCTTCATACTCGACTACTTTATGATTTTTATCATCACTTTGAACTGCTGGAATTAAACTTTTTACTGCAAGCTCTTCCGCTTCTTGTGTTGTTTCTGCGCATATAACAGATACAGTGACAATCACTTCAGACTTCTTACCAGACACTCTCTCCTTAAAATGGTCACGATAACTTTGAACGATTTCTGTTCCATCTTGATCGCTCATGAATTTTCCAAACACATATGGCAATCCATATTTAGCTGCTAACAATGCACTTTTCTCACTCGTACCTAATAACCAAGGAACAGGCGAAACATCTGGTTTAGGTAACACAGCTACTTTGCTGTACTCATGTTCTTCTGGAAAATTATCTTCTAAAAACATAAGCAATTCATCTAACAATTCAGGTAATGCCCAAACTTGCTTTAAATATTGAGTAGATAACGCATTTGTCGCTTCTGCTGAACCACCTGGTGCCCTACCTATACCTAAGTCTATACGATTTGGAAACAATGTAGATAAAGTATTAAATAATTCTGCCACTTTATAAGGTCGGTAATGCGGTAATAATATAGCGCCAGCGCCTATTCTAATCTTTTTCGTATGCGCTCCGATGTATGCCAATAACACTTCTGGTGCAGAGCTTGCGAGGTTTGATAACCCATGATGTTCAGTCAACCAATACCTAGAATAACCTAATGATTCTCCTAATTTAGCTAATTCTATTGATCCATTCAAGGCATCTTGAGCAGTTTCATTTGGAGAGATTGGCGCTTGATCAAGTATACTCAATTTCATATTTATCATTCCTTTGTTTCTTCTGGTATTTCAACAAGAATGAGTCTATATTGCGCAACTTGATCTGACTCATATAAATTCGTTAAAGATGTAGCATAATTGAATATTTTAGCATTAAAACGCTTGTTTTTCTCAGGAATATTTATATCGAACTCTTCCCTATATAATAAAACGGCAATGTCATGATACGCTTCACTTGTTACATCAAATTCAATTGATATCTTGTATAATCCTTGATCCACTTCATCTTCAAAATGAGTTAATTGAACACGCGTGTCATCTATATAAATTTCTTTAATCAAATTATCCCACCTTAGTAATCATTTCTTATAGATAATTATAATATTTATGTACTTATATTACTTGTTATTTGTTTATGAAAGATTTCAATTTTCCACCTAATTTAGTACAAAAAACTATACTTAAGATTAAAGAAATAATACTAATACTAACGATTATTTTAAAATAAGGAGGAAAGTATTTTAATACGATGTGATGTTCATTACTTTTCACATCTATTCCTGTCATTACATAATTCACTCTCTCTACTTTTCTCTTCACTCCATCTACTTCAGCTGTTAGACCTTTCTTGTAGGGAATATTAACGATTGCTTTACCTGATTTGTGTTCTTTCAATCGAATTTGTATATCATTTTTTGTTTCATTATATGTGTATTGATTTTTTGGATATTGTTTAATGCCTGACTTTAAGTATTCATAATTCTCTTTATGTAATTCTTGCAATTTAAATTTATAAACACCAGGTGTAACTCGAACGATAATATCGCCATTTTTATCAGGTTTTGTATTATATAACAAATTATTTTCATGAGTACGATATTTTGATGATTCAAATAATCTTAAATTTTGATAATCATTAACAAAAACTTTAAAATTTGATTCTACAGATTTACGATCTATATACATAGATAAATAGTAATTTTCATTTGATTTAATATCATTGTTAAGATGAATTTTAATTTCGTTATGAGGCATAAACTCATATTTACCATTCTTTTTAGCGATATTTTTATATGTTATCTCAGCATGATTTAACATATTTTTCGATTCATTAATTTTTTCAGTTCCTTTATCAGTAATTGCGCCATCTATCATAGCGTGTTCTCTATCAATAGGCGTATTCAATTTTTCATCATCATAATATTTATTAGTAACTTTAACTGCAGGTAATTGCATTTTATTTTCATATATGTCGTACTTTCCATCTGCTTTAATTTTTTCGAAGTTAGTCGGATGTCCTTGATCGTATGATTTTTTCATAAAATATTTTGTAGAAAATAAACTATAAATATTTGAACGGTCTTGAAACAATGTATATCTACTAACTGATTCGTGAGGCAAATTAACTTTCATCTTCCTATAATAAAAATCTACCCACTGTTTATCAAAGATGCTTGAGTAAATGCTCATCCCTTTATAACCTTGATATAAAGGTGAGTTATCTTGACTCAGTACTCTCCAACCTATTCGTTCCTCATCTTTTTTATTACGATTCATTTCATTAATATAATATTTTTGTAAGCCACTATCGTATACGCTGGAATTCAAATAATATAATGAAGCCCTTTTACGATGATCATCATGATAAATTTGTTTGTCAGTATTAACATACGCTACTAAAATTGACAAAATGCCGATATTTATAATTAAGGCGATATATAATCCATTTCTCAATTTTTCTTTATTGGTAATTAAAATGATATAACCGATACCAGAAATTATGGGAAACATTAATAGCCAAACTGTAAAATAATTTGCTACCATCCAGCCTATTATTAAAATAACCAACGTAGGTATTAAAGAGATGATATATGTTTTTATCTTAATTTCTTTGAAATATTGAACATATTGCACAATTAATCCACTAGAAAAGAACGCCAATAAATAATGCCATCTTTTCTGAGGTGCTGAAAATCCATTAAAAAAGATATCTGGCAAGCTTGTAAAAGATAATAACATCAAAGTAATCGTCACAATACTAAACATCTTATAAAAACGATATTTATATAATGAGATAGTGAATATTGCTTGGATTGCCACAAACAAAATTACAATTAAATAATTGTCATAAAAGATATTTGCATGAACATTAAAAGGATTAAATAAACCTACATCAACGTTATATTTTGGTCGTTCATTATTTATAAAGCTTCTAGCTGAATAGAAAAATGCAAATAAGCTAATACCAAAACCAAGAATAGTAGAAAAAATAAACTTCATGTAGTCTTTTTTACTAACCTTTAAATCATCTTTCTGTTTATAAAAAATCCTAATAACAAAATAAAATATACCAGTTATAGCTTGGTAATAACCAAAATAAAAATTATTAATTAATGAAAGTGCTACAATCAAAATAATCGGCCAATATTGTTTTTTTCTAAAAAATAATTCAATAGCTATTAATAAAATAGGTAACCAAATAAAGACATCACTAAAAAAAGACCAGTGTGTCGTAAAACGATAGTAAAGTGATGAAGACGCAAAGAGCAATCCACCGAGTACACTAGTTAAATGCCCCATTTTAATGATTCTAAAGTACAAATACGTAAATCCTATAATAAGCATGCTCTTAAACACAGAAATATAAATTGCATTTTCTGCCCAAAATTTAATATCTCCTGTATTGAGTGGATGGATAATATTAATAAGTGATACACCTATAATGTTTAACATAAATATTACTGAAGTTGAGTAATAATAAGCTAAATCTGAATAAAAGTCTCCACCTAAACCAAAATCAGTTGAATAAAAGAAATTTCCAGAAGTATATTGTTCAAAAATGTACATTTGAAATGGCAACATCTGAGATATACCATCATTTGGTCCTGTAAAAATAATTTCATTTTTATAAAATTGATATATTGGATACCCGTTTACAATTAATGCTAAAAGCAACAATATCCCAAATCCAATTATCACTTTCGCAATTTTTTTGTTAATTATATTTCTCATTATATTCTCCTATAAATAGAGCCCTTTCTTAAATTCAAGAAAGGGCATTAATGTTATTGTTTTCGTCTAAAAGTAAATAATCCAATACCTATCACTAATAATAAAATACCAATGAAAGTTGATATTACTGGATGAGATTTAATTGCTTCACCCGTATTTGGTAAAAAGTTGTTTTTATCATTATTCTGTATTTGACTATTTGAATGTTTGTCTTTATCTGTACTGCTAGAATCATCATTTGGTTTTAATTGATTCCCTTCTGCAGGACTACTTGGTTCTTTAGTACTTGGATCAGTATTTGGTTTTTCTATACTTGAATTTGTACTTGGTTCTTCTGTGCTTGGTTCTTCTGTGCTTGGCTCTTCTGTACTTGGTTCTTCCGTACTTGGCTCTTCTGTACTTGGTTCCTCCGTACTTGGCTCTTCCGTACTTGGTTCTTCTGTGCTCGGCTCTTCTGTACTTGGTTCCTCTGTACTTGGTTCCTCAGTGCTAGGCTCTTCCGTGCTTGGTTCTTCTGTGCTTGGCTCTTCTGTAC
>NZ_JAJNIK010000008.1:0-124781 GCF_022386495.1 Mammaliicoccus sp. H-M34 | reverse complement strand
GTGCGATTCGGGTAAAATCTGGTAAAAACGCACGAAGACTTTCGAGATATCGTGCGATTCGGGTAAAATCTGGTTAAAACGCACGAAGACTCCAGAGATATCGTGCGATTCGGGTAAAATCTGGTAAAAACGCACGAAGACTTTCGAGATATCGTGCGATTCGGGTAAAATCTGGTAAAAACGCACGAAGACTTTCGAGATATCGTGCGATTCGGGTAAAATCTGGTTAAAACGCACGAAGACTTCAAAGATATCGTGCGATTCGGGTAAAATCCGATCAAAACGCAAAAAAGAACTTATAGATATTATAGATAAAATCACAACTAATGTTTTAAGATAATATGTCTGTTTCCTAATTTATAGTAATTGAACTAAGAAAAGCAGTAGAAATTCGATTTTAATAATGAATTTATTGTTGTTAAAATAATTAGATAAAGGGTAGTTAGTCATCTTAATATATCCTTCTTTCAATATACATTTTAATAAGGAGGTCATAGCAATGAAATATAAGGATTTTGAGCAAAATAGAGTTTTTATGATTATGAATTGTATAATATTTATAATAGCTTGCTTATTAATTAAGAAAATACCCTTGCTCAATACATTAGGTTTTTTTGGAATTATTCTTTTTATAATCGTCATACTCATATTAGGTGTAGCTATATACCATATAAACTTTTTCTTATTTAAAAAGTTTGAAAAATTCAAAAACTGAACTGGGACAACACAAAAATGTATCCCAGTTCAGTTTAACTTTTAAGCGTAATTACCACCATAAATTTTAACGCATTCATTATAATTATTATATAAAGACTTTTCTAATATTTACTGATTCATAATTTAATGTAGCTAGTCGCCTATTTATCCTTCCAAAGAAAATACATTTTCAATAAATGAAAATACGCTATTTTTTTTAGTACTAGAGTTATAAAGGAGATTGGTCTTAAGTGTTGTAAATTGATAATCTAACGGTACTAAAAATAATTCATTATTTTTTAATTCTTGAGTAACAACAAACTCTGGTAATAGGGCAATGCCTCCAAATTTTTTAATATGTAGTTTTAAAGATTCAATACCAATAAATTCGAGTTTTTGCATTGGTGTAATATTGTTCTTGAATAAGATCTTTTCCATTTGCTCTCTATAGCTACATCCTTTTTCAGTTACTAATAATGTAGAATTTTCAAGATCATTTAGGTGAAATGAAGAAATTTGTTTATTGGAAACTAAGACAAGGTTGTCTACTGATATGGCGATATTATCTAAAGTGTTATTTATAATATATTCATCTGTTATTAAAGACAAATCTGTTTCAAAATTTGATAATTCTTCTTTAAGATAGAAATCGGAATGTGCTGTCTTAAAAGTAATATTCACATGAGGGTTGTCCATGAGCCATTTGCCTATTTTATGAGAATATTTATATATATATTGACTTTCTTGCATATTCACTATCAAACTTTCGGATTGCTTATACATACCACGTAGTTCCTTCTCAAATTCTATGTTACTATCTATAATATTTTGTGCATATTTAATATATGTTAAACCTTCGTTAGTTAACTCAATGCCATATTTTTTTCTGTGAAAGAGTAATACACGTAACTCATTTTCAAGTTTCTCAATATGACCTGATACTGTTGATTGTGAATAGTTTAGTAGACTTGCTGTTCTGGATACATTTTTAGTTTCACTTGCGACTAAAAACGTCTTTATAAAATTGATATTCATTGTATGCTCCAATCGATAATCGGTTTTTACGATATCTGATATCTAAAAATTCAATTTTAATAATAACACAAAGTGGATTAATATAAATATACAAACTATATAAGTAGGAGCGTTAATAATGATTACATGTTTATTAGGAAGTAGTAGAAAAAGTGGAAACTCAAATATAATGGCAGAGCAATTATTAAAGGGTACAAATCATAAAATGGTTCATCTTTATGAGAAGAATATAGAAAAAGTTATAGACAATAGACATTCGAGTACAAGAAATACTCATGAAGACGACTACAAGGATGTGCTCATTGATGTATTGGACGCTGATACCGTTGTATTGTCGACACCGTTATATTGGTACTCTATGAGTGCATCTTTAAAATTATTTATAGATCGTTGGACAGAAAGTTTAAGAGATCCAGAATTACCTGATTTCAAATCAAAAATGGCACAAAAAGAATTTATAATCATAATTGTTGGAGGAGATAATCTCACAGTTAAAACAAAGCCATTAATAGCACAATTTAAATATATCTTTGAGTTTATGGGAATTACGAATTACTCATTTGTAGTAGGAGAAGGTGTAAAGCCTTTAGAAGTATTAAAAGATGAAAAAACAATAGAGCAAATAAAAAATTTAAATGTGGAATTAAGAAATAGAAGTAAACAAACAGGAGAAATAAATGAATAAATTAGAAAAGTGCACAGTTATTTTCAGCATTTTTATAATGATTTCATCGTTGCTACTACTATTTTTCAAATATTATATCACCTATATAATGCCTGTATTAGTTTTTACAACAATTGTAGTAATTGTCATACTCACTATGATGATGATTCTATTTTTTATTTTTGAAAAATAGAAATAATACTATTCAATTAATTCAACCGAGTTTATAAAATTTAAGAATATTTAACCAAAGTAATCAATATCTAGGTGTATTTGATTTAAATGTACTTTTAGGTGCGTATTTCATAGGTTGAATTTTTTATATACTATATACTTATAGGATAACACTTAATGAATAGTTAAAGAGGGATTACAATGAGAATAGTTATATTTTTAATTTTAATAGCAGGTATTCTACCAATGATCGCCACGAATTTACATGGTAACTTAATATATTTATCTGGAGTATTATGGGTAATATCTGGAATATTATTCATTATAGCGGCATATAAAGTAATAAAAAAAAAGAACATAAATAGTATTAGAATAATGAACATAAGTCTAAACTTATAAAGACTTTAAATTGACTAACAAAGCCCCATGTCATCCATTTCTATAAATGGATGACATGGGGCTTATTTTTAAGGGAAATGGATATGTTATTGTTGAGTTTTCATTTTTTTTGAAGTAATAATATTGATTATTAGCCAAACAATTTGAGTTAAAAAAGGCATAATAAAGAGTGTGGCAATCATACCGATAGACATCCATTTTAATTCTGTTGTTTGAATAGCACCTGTAGCATCAACATCCCTAAACCATAATAATAAAGATATCGTAATAAATGATCCTAATTCAATTACAGTTAATATCCACCATAAAATCCATGATACTTTCATAAAGCGTCCTCTTTTCGGGAATTAATTATTTAATTAAAATGGTATCATTGAAATATTAAATGAGCAATATGCGTCATTTTTCCTTTTTCTTTTTATTATTAATAAGCGCCATAATAATACCATAAACTATAGAAACAATTACGATTTCTATCGCAGTGTAATCTCTATTAAAGAAATATGTAAGTGCTGAAAAAATAATTAAAAATCCTATAAAGTGGGTTAAAAAAGATTTTATCATTATGTGATGTTCCTCCTTTTACAACGTTTCTTTACTAATATGTATATAAAAAGTATAACTTAATTAGAATTACAATTATATGATATGCTAAAATTTAACTAAATAACGTTAATTTTAAAGAATAGAGGAATGTAAATGGCTTTTAATATTGAGATTCTGGATGAGACTAAAAATATAGATTTAATTACGATATATGATGGAAATTCAGAAATTAAATTCACTAATTTTGGCATGAGAATTGTAGATTGGAAAATTGATGGTAGGTCTATCGTTCTTGGTCCAAATGAGAATGATGACTTAGTCCAATATTATGAAGAAAATCCTTATTTCTTTGGGGCTACTATTGGTAGATATGGTGGTAGAATTGAAAATGGTACATTTGAATTGAATGGTCAAAATTATAAATTAGAACAAAATGATGCTAAACATAATTTGCATGGTGGATCTATTGGGTTGCATTCACGCGTATTTGATTATGAAATTATAAATGAAGATAAGATTGTTACTGTTATTTATACAGCTGATATGAAATCCAAAGATGACTATTTCCCAGGTAATATACAAATAAAAGTAACGCACCGATATGATTTAATTCAAATGATGTGGTCAATTCATTATGAGGCTACGAGTACGGAAGATACTTTATTTAACCCAATGAATCATGTGTATTTTAATTTGAATAAGACGAATCAAACGATTGAAAATCATAGAATTCATAATGAAATTGAATTTTATCCATTAAAAGAAAATCAAATTGTGAAGTCATTGGATACAGTTAATATTAATGAAGAAATAGGAAAAGAGATACTTACTTTTAGAGATATTTTTGAGAGTGGCTTGGAACAAATTAAGCAATTTAACGGAATAGATCATCCCGTTAAATTAGGAGATGAGTCATTTACAGTTTCAAATGACGAATTGGAAATTGAAATGAAAACTGATCAAGACCATGTAGTTATTTTCACTTTGAATGATGTAGATTGGAACGACCATGATCATACAATTCAAGAGCACGGCGGTTTTACTTTAGAAACACAAGCAATACCTGATGATATACATTTGTTAGGTGATAGTGCACCCTCTATTTTAAGAAATGGCAAAACATTTAGCAGTGAAACAAGTTACCGAATTAAAACTAAAGATAAGTAAGAAGAAAGGTATCGTGCGATTCGGTTGAAATCAGGACAAAACGCACGAAGACTTCAGAGATATCGTGCGATTCGGGTGAAATCAGGCTAAAACGCACGAAGACTTCAGAGATATCGTGCGATTCGGCTCAAATCAGGTTAAAACGCACGAAGACTTCAGAGATATCGTGCGATTCAGGCAAAATCGGGTTAAAACGCACGAAGACTTCAAAGATATCGTGCGATTCAGCTCAAATCCGGCAAAAACGCACGAAGACTCCAGAGATATCGTGCGATTCGGCTCAAATCTGCATAAGCCTATTTTAGTTATAAATGATTTCTTTTAATTTTAATATTGCAGGTTCAATATCTTCTAGCTCTATTTTAGCGAATCCTATGATCAACGTTTTGATTGATGAATTTGCTGGTTCTTCAACCATAAATCTTCTTAATGTATAGAGTTCTATACTATTGTCATGTGCTTTTTGTTCTATTTCTTTATAACTCAGTGTGGTTTTTATATTTAATAAGAAATGAAGACCTGCTTGCATATCATAAATCGTGATATCTTCTTTAAATTCTTTTGATAATATTTTTAAGAATAGCTCTCTCTTTTCTGTATATATGTGATGCATTTTTCGAATATATTTCTCGTAATTTCCTGATTTGATAAAAAGGTGTAGTGCATAAGCATTAATTGAACTTAAATCGGTAATTGAAGTCTCTGTTGCTAAATCAAATTTGTAAAGTAGTGGATATGGTAATACCATATAACTCACTCTTAAGCTTGGCATTAAAGTTTTTGAGAATGTTCCTAAATATATGACTCGGTCATTTTTATCTAAACTATATAATGAGGGGATATTGTCTGTTCCGTATTTGTACTCACTATCGTAATCGTCTTCTATAATGTATTTATTTTGTTCAGTCACCCAATTTAATAATTCTATTCTTCTAGATATAGGCATAATTGTTCCAGTAGGAAATTGATGAGAAGGTGTCGTCACAACGAAATCTGGTTTTTCTGTCTTTAATGTATTAACGGATAATCCTTTATGATCGAGTGGGATGTTTACGACTTCTTGCCCCATATCTATAAATAGTTTTCTCATACGTGAATATCCGGGATTTTCAATTGCGATTTTTTGATTGTCGGATAGTGTCTTAAATAACGTACTTAATAAATTAGCTGTGCCTGAGCTTACAATAATTTGTTCGGGATAACATGATACACCTCTTTTATATGAGATGAGTTGTGCAATAGATTTTCTGAGTTCTAAAGGTCCTTTGTAAATAGGTATTTCTGACATTTCATTTTTGAAGGTAGAAAAAGCTTCTTTGACATGTTTAGACCACAAATCAATTGGAAATTGTGAGATATCTGTCGTCATATGAGATAAAGAATAGCGAAATGATGATTTAATTTGAGTTGGATTATTGTTTAAAGGTTGTGAAACATGATGATCTTGTATAATCAGTTTGTTTAACGCTTCAACAAAATACCCCTGTCTTTCCTTCGTATAAATGTAACCTTCCGCAAAAAGTTGTTCATAAGCATTTTTAACAGTATTTATACTTACATTTTGATCATTTGCAAGTTGCCTTTTTGAAGGTAGTTTTTCGTGACTATTATATTGTTGCGAGAGAATATCTTGTTTTATTTTGAGATAAATTTCTCTATATTTGTAAGTTTGAGTCATACTTTTCACCCCTCTGGTACTATAAAATAATAGAAACTGGTACTTTTCATTATACCAATAATTTTTTAATATGTATTAAATAAACAATAGGAGGGATTTTAGATGGGTAAGACTCAAGAAGAATTAGTATCTTTACGTAACGAATATGTAGCAAGAGGTGTCAGTAATGGAAATACACATATAGCTGATTTTGCTAAAGGGGCAACTGTTACAGATAATGAGGGACAAGAATGGATAGACTTTGCAGGCGCAATTGGTACTTTAAATGTCGGTCATTCACATCCGAAAATTACTGAACATCTAAAAAATGAATTAGAACGATTTATATTACCTGGATTTAATGTCATTATGTATGAAAGCTATATTAAGTTAGCTGAAAAATTAGCTGAGATTACACCAGGAGATCATAAAAAGAAAACAGTATTACTTAATTCAGGAGCTGAAGCAGTAGAGAATGCAGTAAAAATAGCTCGTAAATATACAGGAAGACAACAAGTTGTATCTTTCATTAGAGGTTTCCACGGAAGAACAAATTTAACAATGTCTATGACTAGTAAAGTTAGACCATATAAATTTGGTTTTGGACCTTTCGCACCAGAAGTATATCAAGCACCTTATCCTTATTTAGCTGATAAGCCAGAAGGTTTGAGTGATGAAGCGTATATCGACTCAGTCATTAAAGATTTAAAGAACTTCTTTATAGCTACAGTTGATCCTACAGAAGTTGCTTGTGTCGTTATTGAACCAGTACAAGGTGAAGGTGGATTTATTATCCCCGACAAAAAATTCATTCATGCATTAAAAGATATTTGTGAAGAACATGGAATTGTATTTATTGCAGATGAAATACAAACTGGATTTGCTCGAACAGGAAAGACATTCGCGATAGAGCATTTTGATGTTGTACCTGATTTGATGACGGTATCTAAATCGCTTGCAGCAGGCTTTCCATTAAGTGGTGTTGTAGGTAGAAGTGAAATTATAGATAGTCCAAACCCAGGTGAGATTGGTGGTACATATGCCGGAAATCCTCTAGCTTGTGAAGCTGCACTTAAAGTTATAGAAATTATAGAAGAAGAAAACTTGAATGCTAAAGCTGAGCAACTTGGCGCAACTCTAGAAACAACATTACAATCATTTAAATTAGAACATAATTTTATTGGAGACATTCGTAGATTAGGTGCAATGGTCGCAATGGAAATTGTAGATCCAGAAACAAACGCACCAAATAAGCTAAAAACATCAGAAATTGTGAAGACAGCTAACGATAATGGGTTATTATTATTATCAGCTGGTATAAACGGTAACGTGATTAGATTTTTAGCACCTTTAGTCATTACAGACGAAGAACTAAACAAAGGTTTATCGATTTTAGAATCCAGTCTTTAATAAATAGGACTAATGAAAATGGGGTATGAATATGAATTCTCAATTTAATAAAACAATGAACATAGCAGATGTATTGTTTCTCGCGATTGGAGCCATGCTTGGATGGGGCTGGGTTGTACTTTCGGGAGAATGGATTTCTGAAGCAGGATTTTTAGGAAGTATCATAGCTTTTGTAATAGGTGGTTTATTAGTAATATTCATAGGATTGACGTATGCAGAGCTAGCATCTGCAATACCTGAAACAGGAGGCGGATACGTCTTTGTTAAGAAAGCGTTCAGTCCAGGTGTAGCTTTCTTCTCAGGTTGGTCAGTATTATTTGGATATGTATCAGTCATTACATTTGAAGCTGTTGCATTGCCAACAGTTATAGATTACGTTTTACCTTTTGAACATACAGGATTGTTGTGGAACTTAGCAGGTTGGGACGTTTACTTAACATGGGTTCTAATAGGATCTATTGGCAGTGTTATCTTAACTTCACTAAATTACTTTGGCGTTAAGCCAGCTGCTATTATGCAAACAGTGTTTACTATATTTATTGTAGGCGTAGGATTGTTATTATTTTTCGGAGCGAGCTTTAATGGTGAATTTACTCAACTTAAACCATTATTTAGCCATGGTGTTGGAGGAACAATGTCAGTTCTCATCATGATTCCATTTCTATTTGTAGGGTTTGATGTTATACCTCAAATAGCTGAAGAAGTTAAAGCACCATCTAAAAAGATTGGTAGCATACTTATTATTTCAATCATTGCTTCAGTTATATTTTACTTATTAATTGTATTTGGTGTAGCGACAGGGTTAACACCTAGTCAGTTAGGCTCAAGTGAATTAGCTACAGCAGATGCTATGGTCAATTTATTTGGATCTAGTGGATTTGGTGTATTACTTGTATTAGGTGGCGTTGCAGGTATTATAACAAGCTGGAATGCTTTTATTATTGGTGGTAGTCGTATTCTATATGCTATGGCTAAAAATAATATGATTCCTAAATGGTTTGCATTTATTCACCCTAAATATAAAACACCGACACATGGTATTTTATTCCTAGGTGTACTAGCATTTGTTGCACCACTGCTTGGACGTCCGGCACTCGTATGGATCGTTGATGCAGGTGGAATTGGTGTTGTATTAGGTTATTTACTAGTTGCAGTCTCTTTCTTGAAGTTAAGAAAAAGTGAACCTAATTTAGAAAGACCGTATCGTATTAAAAGTGGCAAGTTTGTAGGTTGGACGGCTGTTATTTTAAGTATCGCATTTATAGTAATTTATTTACCAGGAATGCCTTCATCACTTATATGGCCAAATGAATGGATTATCGTATGTGTTTGGTATGGTATTGCAGCTGTTCTATATTTAACGAAATCTAAGGAGGTTGAGACTTTTGAAAGAGCTCAAAGTATACAATCCAGCAACGAATGAAGTCGTAAAGACAATTAAATACACTTCTGAAGAAGAAGCAACGCAACAAATAAGTAAAGCACAAGAAGCATATGAATCTTGGCGTGAAAGAGATGCTCATGATCGTTCTGCACTTTTATTAAAATGGTATCAATTAATTGATGAACATAAAGAAGAATTAGCAGAACTTATAACTTTAGAAAATGGAAAGCCTTATAAAGAAGCTTTAGGTGAAGTTGCCTACGCTAATAGTTATATACAATGGTATCAAGAAGAAGCGAAACGTATTTATGGAAAAACGATACCTGCTAATCAAAAAGGCAAGAAAATTATTACAGACTCATTTCCAGTTGGTGTTGTTGGTGCTATTACTCCTTGGAATTTCCCAGCAGCTATGATTGCTAGAAAAATGGCACCAGCGTTAGCAGCGGGTTGCACGATTGTTTGTAAGCCAGCCTTAGAAACACCGTTAACGACGATACGCATGGTTGAACTGGCACATGAAGCGGGCATACCAGAAGATGCGATACAATATGTCGTTTTAAGTGGTCGAGATGCTGGAAGAATTTTTACAGAAAGCCCAATTATTCAAAAAATCACATTTACAGGGTCTACGCCAGTAGGTAAACAGTTAATAAAAGCATCTTCAGACAGTGTTAAAAATGTAACAATGGAATTAGGTGGATTAGCTCCAGTAATTGTACATAAAGATGCTGATTTAGAACTAGCTGTTAACCAAACAATTGCTACTAAATTTAGAAATTCAGGTCAAACATGTATTAGTGCAAATAGAATTTTTGTTCATAAAGACATTGAACAAGCTTATACAGAATTATTAACTAAAAAAGTAAATGCTTTGAATGTAGGAAATGGTTTAGAACAAGATATAGATATGGGACCGTTAATTAATCAAAATGCAGTAGAAAAAGTATTAGATCAAATAGAAGATGCAGTTGAACACGGTGGTGAACTATCATTACCAATCGAACAACTGAAAATAGGCGGAAACTTCTTGAAGCCAGTAGTCATACGTCATGCAAATCTTGAAATGAAAGTGATGCATGAAGAAACATTCGGACCAATCGCAGCAGTTATGACATATGATCATTTAGAAGACATCATTAAAGTAGCAAATGATACAGAATATGGATTAGCAGCTTACTTCTTCACTAATGATTATAGAACAGGCTTTGATATATATAGAAAGCTTGATTATGGCGTAATAGGCTGGAACGATGGCGCACCATCAGCAGCACATGCACCATTCGGAGGCTATAAAGAAAGTGGTTACGGTCGAGAAGGCGGTATAGAAGGAATAGAGCCATATTTAGAAACGAAATATTTATCAATAGGTAATATGTAAAATACAAAGCAAAATTATTAGCATAGTTTTAAACTCTAGGTTACTCAAAAAGTAAGAGCTGGGACATTTATGTCCCAGCTCTTTACTTATCATTATATTTACCTAATGTCTTTTACAATTTTGCCGTCTATAGCTACGACTTTAATCTTGTTTGGATCTCTTAATACTGCGATATCATCTAATGGATTTTGTTCTAGTAAAATAAAGTCTGCTTTTTTACCTTCTTCGATAGTACCGAGTTCTTCATCGTAACCTAAACATTCTGCTGCAGTCTTTGTTGATGATACGATTGCTTCCATTTCTGTCATACCGTGTTCAACCATAAGTTCTAACTCTCTTAAGTTAGTACCGTGTTTGAATACGCCTGCATCTGTACCCATTGCTATTTTCACACCTGCTTGGTGAGCTTTCTTAAAGCTTTCGATATGATCTTGCATGACTTGTTTTGATTTATTTATGGAATTTTCGCTCATTCCTAATTCGGCAGCGAATTCTATAACGGACAATGGTGCAAGAAGTGTAGGTACTAAATACATATCTTTTTCTTTCATCAATTTTACAGCTTCATCGTCTAAATATATGCCGTGTTCGATTGAATGAATGCCAGCTTCTATACATTGTTTTACACCTTGTAAACCTTGTGCGTGTGCCATTACTTTACGATTATTTCTAAATTGTGCTTCTTCGACAATTACTTTTAATTCTTCTACTGAAAATTGTGTGTAGTCTGGATGGTCAGTTGCACTTGTAACGCCACCAGTTGCATGAACTTTTAATACATCCGCACCAGCTCTAAGCATTTCACGTGATTTTTTTCGGACTTCGTTGACGCCATCACATAATCCGCTCGGCATACCGGGATAACCATCTTGTAAAAGTGGTAAATGAATGCCGGACTTTGTATAGCTATCTCCATGTCCACCTGTGATTGTTAATGCGTTTATACTAATTTGTAGACGTGGACCTAGTACAATCCCGTCATTTACTGCTTCTTTTAATCCTAAATCTGCACCTAAAGCATCTCTAACAGTTGTAACGCCAGCATCGACTGTTCGTTTTAAATGATCAATAGCTTTATAAAAATTATATGAAAAAGGCGTAGATAAGCGATTTTCTAACGGTTCCATTTCCAACATTACGTGCACATGGCTGTCAATCATACCAGGAAGTAAATATTGTCCATTTCCTTCTATAACATCATCACCATTTAAATTCTTGCCTATTTTAGCAATAACATTATTTTCGATTTTAATATCTATGTTTTTTTGAATATCATTACCAGTTCCATCTATTAAATTTATATTTTTTAAAATCAAGTTAACTTCCTCCTACGTTATTTAATAAAATTCATTAAAATAGTTGTTAAAATAACAGATGCTACTGTTACGGTTGTAAATCCACCGATAATCATTGGACTTAGTAATTCATTAAATACATCTTCTCTATCTTCTTCGTTGTCTGTAACTGAACGACTGACTTCTTCGCATAATATAAAATCACCTGGGAAACCATATAGTGCAGTTAATGCAACAGGTAAAGCTTTAGTAGGTCTCCAACCGATTAATTTCGCGCCAACAAAGCCTCCTATTAAAATGCCGATTGTACCAATAACAAGAATAGATAATATTGCAGGTAAGTATTCCCATAAGTCGTGAGGTTTAATACCGCCCATAGAACCGATTACGATGAGAATAATAATAACCATCATAATTGTGAATGACTGGTTGCGTTCCATTTCTTTTTGTTCGAACAAACCAATCTTCAATCCAATCACACCAAATAATAAACTAAGTAGTGTGTAATGAATGCCAGTAAATTCTCCAATAATAAAAGCAAAACTTGCTAATAAAAACATTATAAAGAGTCTAATAACATTATTTTGAAGCAATGGACTTTTACTAAAAATCGTTTCTTTTTTATCTTCATTTTTATTAGAGATATTCGCAACGTTCTTATCGTGCTCTCTATTTGCAAGATAATATTTTGAATAACGTTTCATAAGTATTGAACTAAGAGGCATGCCAATAACACCTTGCAAAGCCTGAACAATAGCAGGTAAAACAATTAAATTAGCTAATCCTAAATCTTGAAGTTTCTCTACAGTAATAAGTAGAGCAACAATACCACCTGCAATAGGACCGACACCAGAAGCTGCTGTACGGAAATCAAACAGGAGTGTAACGAAAATTAAAATTAAAGTAGTAGAACCAATAATCCCAAAAATTGAAATGACAACCGCTTTCCATTGAGACTTAAGTATATGAAGCGGCATCATAGTACCCATATGCATAATAACTGGCGCAATAACAAGTGCACCTAGTGAAGGTAAAATTGCATTATCAAGTATTTTTGTTGGTAAAACACCTGCCCAAGATAAGAGCAAATAACTGACCATAGCAGTTAATAACATTGGAACACGAGCCTTTGTAACGTAAGAAATAACTTCACCTAGAACAATTAATGCAAATAGTATAGTAGCAGAAATAAGCGGTTCACTAACCATTAGCGTTCACTCCCTTTTTAAGTTAATAAGAAAACCTTAGCACATAAAAATGTAATAGTTAATACTATTTTCAAAATATTTTGAATATATAGATAAATATTACACAAATAAGTTCCAGGCATATATTTTTAGAATGAAAATATTGCATTAGGAATTTTATGATTGGAGCTTTTTATAAAAATAATAAGCGTAAGAGGTGTTGTTAGGGACATAATTCCGAGAAATGTCCGTAAGAGGTGCTGTAAGGGACAAAATTCCGAGAAATGTCCGTAAGAGTGGTGCTAAGGGACAAAATTCCGAGAAATGTCCGTAAGAGGTAGTGTAAGGGACATAATTCTGAGAAATGTCCGTAAGAAGGGTGCTAAGGGACAAAATTCCGAGAAATGTCCGTAAGAAGGGTGCTAAGGGACAAAATTCCGAGAAATGTCCGTAAGAGGTGCTGTAAGGGACAAAATTCTGAGAAATGTCCGTAAGAACTAGTATCTAAGGAGCACAATTCAGAATTATGTTAGTAAGCGCAATCTAAAGTCACCTCTATAATATTCCACAAAAATAAAACTCTCTCAATCCGTATTTAAGTTCAACGGTTTGGGAGAGTTGCTTTAAGTATCGGGATGAAATCTCATTCTTATACTCATATTAAAATATTAATGTGCTGTTGATTGTCTACTTTTATTTATATAATAAGCAGCTAACAACAGGATAATCCATAATGGTGAAAACATTAATGCTGTACGTGTGTCTTCTGCAAAGAACAACATCACGAGTACGAATGCGAAGAACACTAATGATATATAAGAACCAATTAAACCAAATGGATTTTTAAATTTAGATTTTTTATGTAAATCTGCATCTTCTTTTCTGTACTTGATATAACAAATTAAAATAATAGACCAGATAAAGATAAAGAATATTGTTGCTAGTGTTGTTACAAGTGTGAACACATCATCAGGTATGAAGTAATTTAATATCGCTGCAAAGAACAGTACGACGCCTGAGAAGATAAGTGCTGGATATGGCACACCTCTTTTATTCGTTTTACTTAATCCTTTTGGTGCGTGACCAGTTTGTCCTAATCCATAAACCATTCTACTGTTACTAAATAATCCACTGTTAGCAGCACTTGCAGCAGATGTTAACACAACAAAGTTTACAATACCTGCTGCTGCGGGGATTCCAGCTAATACAAATAAGCTAACAAATGGACTTTCTGCTGGATCGATTTTATTCCATGGTGTAATACTCATGATAATTAATAAACTCAATACATAAAATATTAATATTCTATATCCGATAGAATTGACTGCTTTAGGTAAGTTCTTTTCAGGATCTTTTGTTTCACGAGCAGTTACGCCGACTAGTTCGATCCCAACAAAACTAAACACTGCCATTTGGAAAGCGAGTAAGAAGCCCATCGCACCATTCGGGAAGACGCCACCGTGTGAATATAAATTATGGAATCCTGATTGAGCACCATTACTTGATTTAAAACCATTAAAAATCATCCATAAACCAATAACAATCAATAAGACGATTGCAATAATTTTTATGAGGGCAAACCAAAACTCTACTTCACCAAATAGTTTCACTGTCATTAAATTTAAACCTAATAAAATAACTACTGTGGCTATTGCTGATACATAAGAGGGAATGTCTGGATTCCAAAATTGAATATACTTAGCTACAGCTGTAATATCGGCGATTCCTGTCGCTACCCAACAAAACCAATACGTCCAACCAGTTAAAAAGCCAAATAGATGACCTAAATAATGTTCTGCTATATCAGTAAATGAATTATAATCACTATTTGAAAGTAATAGTTCTCCTAATGCTCTCATCATAATAAATAAGAAAAAGCCAATAATAATATAAACTAATAAAATTGATGGACCAGCTAATGAAATACTTTTACCAGCACCTAGAAAAAGGCCAGTACCAATAGCGCCACCAATTGCAATTAATTGAATGTGTCGATTCGACATACTCCGTTTTAATTCATGATCTTCCATATTTATTCTCACTCCTTAATCTCATTAACACATATGTGTAAAATATGATTTAAAAATCAATATAAAAATCATTATACTACTATTATTTGTGTTCTCATATCAATAATAATACATATTGATATTCCACTACTAGAGGAAAATGATTATATCGATATGTAAACGTATTCAAATAAAGAAATAAAAAATAACAAAGGATGTTTCTTTGTTCGCTTTGAAATAATCATTCAGAGAAGGGTATATTATGAATATAAGAAGTAAATATGACCGGTAATTTATATAACACTAAAAATCTCCTACAAAGGATAGTGAATGGAAATGACATTATTAAAGGTGGATCACGTTACGAAGTATTTTGGAAAGTTCAAAGCGTTAAATGGCGTTGATTTCATAGTTGAAGAAGGGGAAATCTTTGGCTTTATTGGACCTAATGGATCAGGTAAATCTACAACTATCAAAGCAATTTTAGGGATGCTTAAACCAACGAGTGGCTCTATTGAGATTTTTGGAAAAGATGCTTGGAAAGATGCAGTTCACATTCATAAAAATATCGCTTATGTTCCTGGTGATGTCAATTTATGGCCAAACTTAACTGGCGGGGAAGTTATAGACTTATTTTTAAAGTTAAGTGGTACAAATAATGTTGAAAAAAGGGATGAATTAATTGAAAAATTTGATTTAGATCCTACTAAAAAATGTGGTTCTTATTCTAAAGGGAATCGGCAAAAGGTAGCACTCATTGCAGCTTTTACAACAGATGCAAAGCTTCTAATATTAGACGAACCAACTTCTGGTCTAGATCCTTTAATGGAAAAAGTATTTCAAGATTGTGTATTAGATAAGAAAAAGGAAGGAAAAAGTGTACTATTATCTAGTCATATTTTAAGTGAAGTTGAAAAACTGTGCGATAGAGTTGGCATTATTAGAAAGGGAGAAATTGTTGAAATGGGTACGTTAGATGATTTAAGGCATTTAACAAGAATGCGTTTTGTTGTCCAAACTAATGAAGCATTGTTGAATTTGGACCAACAGACAGGTATCCATGATATTTTTAATGAAGAAAATACGTATCACTTTCAAGTAGATTCTGAACATGTATCAAATGTCATTAAATATTTAAGTCAATTTGAACTGTTGAAACTTGAGAGCATGCCACCTACTTTAGAAGATTTATTTATGACTCATTACGGCGTTGATATTGAAAGAGGTGAATAGTGATGCATAATCTCTTTAACGGAGTCGGTAAACTAACGTTATTTTACTTAAGAACGAATAAATGGAAAATGATTTTTTGGATAATAGGGATAGTTGCATTAACACTTATAATCCCACCGACATTTTATGAAATGTATCCAAATAAAGCTGATATGCAACCAATTGTTGAAACGTCTAAAAACCCTGCAATGGAGGCTATGTTAGGTCCAGGTCAATTTAACCAAGTTTCAGTTGGTGCATTGTTCACGCATGAAATGATGCTCTTTACAAGTATACTTGTTGCAATCATGAGCATATTGCTCGTCTCTAAAAATACACGAGGTGATGAATCTGATGGCCGTATTGAAATGATAAGAGCTTTACCAATAGGAAGAGTTTCGCCTTTAATCAGTTCAATAGTCATTATGATAATAGTTAACTTAGCGATTGCGGTGATATTGTCTATAACATTACCGTTACTCAATATAGATAGTATAACTTGGCAAGGTTCTATATTATATGGCGTTTCACTTGGGTCTATAGGTATCTTATTCGGTATGATTACAGCTATATTTGCTCAGTTAACAGAAACAAGTAGCAGTGTTACTGGATTAAGTGTAACAGTGTTGTTGTTAAGTTATTTAGTACGCGCGGTAGGTGACGTTATAAATGATGGTATATCTATGATTTCTCCACTTGGATGGTTAACAAGAACGTTTGCATATTCTGATAATAATTGGTGGCCAGTTGTTGTTATGATAATCACTGCAATATTATTTTTAGTAATAGCAATGGCACTTTATTTTAGAAGAGATATAGAATCTGGATTATTGCCATCTAAGCCTGGTAATAAATATGCACACAAAATATGGCTATCACCATTAGGAATGCAATTAAAATTGTACAAAGTAGGAATAATTTCCTGGGCAATAGGCATGTTTATATTTGGAGCATCTTATGGGTCGATTTTTGGAGAATTAGATGATTTTATTAAGAGCAATGAAATGTTACAGCAAATGCTTTCGAGTAATAGTGATGATTATGTAGAATCCTTTTTACCAACACTAATGGTTATTATGGCAATAGTATCAACTATTCCAGCTTTGCAAAGTCTCTACAAAATTAAAAACGAAATACAAACACATAGAATTGAAAATATTTTATCAAAAAAAGTTTCTAGAATGAAGTTATTAAGCAGTTATCTGCTAGTATCATTGGTTAATTCATTTTTAATGATATTTTTAGCAGCATTAGGCATGTATGTAGCACAAGCTTTCGTTTTAAAGAATCCTTTTGAATTTTGGACAATAATAAAGGCTGGAATCGTTCATGTGCCAGCGATAATATCCTTTGTGTCATTAGGTGTACTGCTTTTAGGATGGGTGAATAAATGGCATTTTGCAGTGTATTTATATTTAACTTATACATTTTTTGTTGTATATCTAGGGCAGTTATTAAATATTAAAGAGTGGCTAAAAAATATAACACCGTTTCAACATATTCCTGAAATTCCTGTAGAAGAAATGGATTATTCGGGTATAAGTATATTAATCGTTATATCAGTCGTTTTGATTATTGTAGGGTTAATCGGATTTAATCGTAAAGACATTTCATAAAGGGGGTACCAAGATGACTCATTTACCGAAAATAGGTAAACCAGCGACAAATGCTTTAGATAAGATTAATGTAACAACTTTGGAACAGGTTTCTAAACTAGACGATCATAATTTATCGAAATTACACGGTGTTGGTCCTAAAGCTATAAATATATTAAAAGAAGCTTTGAATGAACAAGGAATGTCATTTAGTAAGTTAGACGCTGATTTAAGCGACTTGGAATTTACAGTTCTCGGTGATTTGAAATGTGATAATGCGCCTAAACGACGAATTGTCCGGGATATTGTAATTGCATCTGTAGTTGGAGATGAACATTACCTTAACGAATGGTTAGCTGATGACTTTATATGGATAGTCCCAGGAGAATTTGAATTAAATGGTAAAGTAGCATTTATAGAAGAAATAAATGAGCACTTACAAAAAGTATCAAGTTTAGAAATAGCATCAATGCTTACACATGGCAAAGAAGCTTCTACTCATGGGACGATAATAAACCAAACAGGTGAAACAATACACTTTGCTGAAATATATGAATTTGAAAATCATAAAAAAGATTCTAAGATTAAAAAAATTACTTCATATATTATTATGAAGCCTTAATTTAATTAAAAATATTTATAGATTAAATACCTATATGAGTGAAATTATGGTAAATTATAGAGGTTATTATAAACTCTCGGAGGTTGAGAAATGGAAGCTACATTACCAAATTGCCCTAAATGTAATTCAGAATACACTTATGAAGATGGTGTATCATACATTTGTCCAATGTGTAACTATGAATGGACAGCTAATGGAGAAGAATCAGGAGACGCTGACAATGCAATCATTAAAGATGTAAATGGCGTCGAATTAAAAGACGGAGATACTGTTACTGTAGTCAAAGACTTAAAAGTTAAAGGATCTTCAAATTCAATCAAACAAGGTACTAAAGTAAAAGGTATCAGATTAGTGGATCCAGAAGATGGACACGATATCGATTGTAAAATACCAGGATTCGGTCAAATAGGACTGAAATCATCTGTAGTTAAAAAAGTAAGTAAGTAGATTTATTTAATAAAGACTGAAGATAGACAATTAATTTGTCTCATCCTCAGTCTTTTTGTGTATAAGAATGTTGTTAAATCAGTTTATGCTTTCTAATATTCTTTATTTATAAATTAATATCACTAGTTGAATATTTGAAGAATATAATAATTAATAGACTTTTTTAAGAATTTCGAAAATTAATTTGTTATGTACATATAATGAAATTTATGGTAAATATGGTATATAGAAATCGTTTTCAAATAATTTTAGGGGGAAAACACATGAAGGCTTATATGCAAAAATTTGCACAGTCTCTTATGCTACCTATTTCAATTTTACCGGTTGCAGGATTATTGTTAGGTATAGCATCTTTTATTGATTCGGGAGCAATTAACGGTGAAGGAAACAGTGTTGCTAACTTTTTAGCAAATGGTGGATTAGCTGTTATTAATAATTTACCCATACTATTCGCTGTCGGGTTAGCGTTTGGGATGTCTAAAGATAAAAATGGTGCAGCTGCACTTAGTGGTCTTGTATCATTTTTAGTTGTTACAGAAGTTTTAAAGCCAGAGTCTATGGCGAAAGTATTACATGTTGCGGAGGATAAAGTAGATTTAGCATTTACTGGTATTAGCAATGTGTTTATCGGGATAATTTGTGGTTTAGTAACTGCAGCAATTTACAACAGATTTAAAGATACTAAATTACCAACAGCATTTGCATTCTTTAGTGGTAAACGTTTAGTACCAATCTTATCAGCAGCTGCAATGTTGGTTATTTCAATAGCACTTATGTTTATATGGCCACCAGTTTATAATGGCTTAGTTGCATTCGGTGAGATGATAGCTCATCTTGGACCATTCGGTGCTGGCTTATACGGATTCTTTAACCGTTTATTATTACCATTTGGTTTGCATCATGCATTAAACCAAGTGTTCTGGTTTGATATTGCAGGTATTAATGATATCGCTAATTTCTGGTCAAGTAATGGCGAGCAAGGTGTAACTGGTCGATATCAAGCTGGTTTATTCCCAATTATGATGTTCGGTTTACCAGCAGCAGCATTAGCAATTTGGAAAAATGCTGAAAAACGTAACAGAAAAGTAGTAGGTTCTTTAATGATAACAGCAGCAATTGCTTCATTCGTTACTGGTATCACTGAACCATTAGAATTTTCATTCTTAGTAGCAGCACCATTGTTATTCGGTATACATGCCGTACTTACTGGTGTATCTATGTTCATTGCAGCAACATTCCAATGGACAGCAGGGTTTACATTTAGTGCAGGATTGATTGACTACTTATTAAGCTTAAGTATTCCAATAGCTAATAAACCACTCATGTTATTGTTACTTGGATTAATAATGGGTGTCGTATACTTCTTAGTATTTGATTTTGCTATACGTACATTTAACTTGAAAACACCTGGACGAGACGGTTTGATGGAAGAAGCGGCTAAACAAGACCCAAGTCTTGTAGAAGAAGGCGATGATCAAACTGCAAACAATAGTGGAGCAAAAGTTTCTAATAAAACACAACTTATATACGAAGCTATAGGTGGAAACGACAATATCGAAGTAATAGATCATTGTACGACAAGATTACGATTGACTTTAAAAGACACAAGTAAAGTAGATTTAGATAAAGTCAAAAAATCAGGTGCACTAGGAAATAAAGTAATAAGCGATAAAAACATCCAAATTATAATTGGAACAGATGTACAATTTACAGCAGATGAATTATTGCAACTGCAACAAAATAATCAATAAATATAAAACTGCCGTCAAAGTAGGGAACTTTGCCGGCAGTTTTTTTGTGTTTTTTACTGAAAGAGAGGAAGATAGAGATAAGTAAAAATATTGGAATTTAATAGGACTCTATAGATGAGAAACGCACGAAGACTTCAGAGATATCGTGCGATTCAGGTTGAATACGGCAAAAACGCACGAAGACTCAGACGATATCGTGCGATTCAGGTGAAATCCGGCAAAAACGCACGAAGACTCAGACGATATCGTGCGATTCAGCTCAAATTCGGTAAAAACGCACGAAGACTCAGACAATATCGTGCGATTCAGCTCAAATTCGGTAAAAACGCACGAAGACTTCAGAGATATCGTGCGATTCAGGCTAAATACGGCAAAAACGCACGAAGACTCAAGAGATATCGTGCGATTTTCTTATTTTATTATCCCAGCATTAATTCACTACAAAATCTGGTTGTTCTCCTTGTAGTTTTTTAATTGTATTGTTTGCTACGATTCGTGCCATTTCATCTCTTGCTTCAAATGTAGCGTTTCCGATATGTGGAGTGAGTACTACGTTATCCATTGTTTTAAGTTCGTCTGTTATTTTTGGTTCGAACTCAAATACATCCAATGCAGCGCCTTCGATTTCTTTTTCTTTTAGTGCTTCTACTAATGCTTTTTCATCTACAATTGGTCCGCGTGATGCATTGATTATATAAGCTGTTTCTTTCATTTTTTCAAAAGCATCTTTATTGAATAAATGATGTAATTGTTCTGAGTATGCTGCATTAATTGTGATGAAATCTGCTTGTTCTAACATTTCATCTAGACTGACATAAGTCGCACCTAATGATGCTTCTTTGTCTGGTTTTTTGTTTGGACCTGTATAAAGTATATTCATGTCAAATCCCTTGGCACGTCTGGCTACTGCAGAACCTATTTCTCCTAGTCCTACTATACCGACAGTCTTACCGGAGACTTCCCTACCTCTAAAGAATAAAGGTGCCCAACCATTGAAGCCTGTAGTTCTACATAGTTTGTCTCCTTCAGCAATTCTTCTAGAAGCAGCGAGCATTATACCTATTGTTAAATCTGCTGTTGCGTTTGTTGATGCTTTTGGTGTATTTGTAACATCGATGCCTTTTTCTCTAGCATATTTAACGTCTATATTATTAAATCCAGCGCCATAGTTTGCTATGATTTTTAAGTTAGATGCTTGATCGATTACTTCTTTATCTATATTAGTAGATAGTGGACTTATAATTGCATCTACATCTTGTACACTTTGAAGTAATGTTTCTTTTGTGATTAATTTTTCCCCTTTAAATACATCTACTTCAAAATGTTCTTTTAATAAATTTAAGCCTTCAGTTGGTATTTCTCCTGTTATGAATACTTTTTTCATGTTGCTACCTCCTATAAATCTTAATATATATTAGCTATACCCTAGTGTGACAGTTTCCATTCACTGAATTTGCGAACGATGATATCAAAAGCTATATGATAGGGTAAAAAGCTTGAATATGAAACTTGATTGTAGAGTTCTATTGGTGAACTGTTTACATATATATTGTAACGTGCATTTTGTGCTAAGTAGTTGTCTTTTAAAGTTGTAAGAGAAATATAGCTGATATTACGTGTATGCATAATTTCAATATTCTCTTTAAGATGTGGTGTTTCACCAGATAAAGAAATGATAAATATTAAATCGTCTTCTTTCATTTGATTCATTGAAATTTTAAGTTCACTTTCATCATTTATGACCATTACTCTTTTATTAATAGAGAGAAAATGACGTTGTGCATCTCTCGCGACATTTAATTGTGCGACACCTGTTCCATATATATAGATGTATGGTGATTTATCAATTTGTTCACTTATATAATCATAATCAATCATTTTTAAGTGCTTTATTGATTGTTGTAAATCTTGCTCGAGACTTTCTATGATATCGCTAGATGGTTTAGAAATTTGTTTGTTCAGTTTAATGTAAGCTTTGAAATCACTATAGCCATCAAATCCTAATTTGCGAGCTAAACGGTGGATAGAAGATATTGAAGTATGTGATAGATCAGCTATTTCTTGAATTTTTAAGCGATGAATCAAGTGAATATTTTGGTTAATCATTTGTATGATATGTATATCATTATCGTTAAGTCGTTGGTAATGCTCATTAATCAGTTTATCCAAAATCATTATAATCCTCCATTCGAAGTGAAAATATTTTCGTATTATGAAAATATAATCTAAGTTTACTATGTGATTTCTATTTACGTCAAACCTATTGGAAAATGTAAGCGCTTCCTATATTGTAGAGTTAACTTGATACAGAAAAGGGGTTAATATATGAATGCAATTAAACGATTTGGTAGTGCCATGATTGTTCCGGTATTGCTATTTGCATTTTTTGGTATTGTTGTAGGATTTGCAACTTTATTTAAAAATCCAAATATTATGGGTGATATAGCAAATGAAGGCACAATGTGGTTTAAAATTTGGAGCTTAATTGAAGCTGGTGGTTGGACGATATTTGATCATATGGAATTAGCTTTTGTAATTGGCTTGCCGATTTCGCTAGCTAAAAAAGCGCAAGGTAGAGCAACATTAGCTGCCTTAATGATTTATCTTGTATTTAACAATTTTATAAATTCTATATTAACTCTTTGGCCTAAAACTTTTGGAGTAGATTTATCAAAAGGTGTTGAAAATTTAACAGGTGTTAAAGAAATAGCTGGAATTGAAACTTTAGATACAAGTATTATCGGTGCAATTTTCATATCAGCAATTGTTATTTGGATACATAATCGCTTCTATGATAAAAAACTTCCTGAAATGGTTGGTATTTTCCAAGGGTTACCATTCGTCGTTATAATTGGATTCTTTGTTATGATCCCAATTGCTTTTATTGTTTGTGCAGTTTGGCCGACAGTTCAAACTGGTATCGCATCATTACAAGGCGTAATGCTACATTCAGGATTTGTTGGAGTTTGGTTGTTCCATTTCTTAGAAAGAATTCTTATACCAACAGGATTACATCACTTCATTTACACACCGTTTGAATACGGCCCAGCTGTTGTGAATGGTGGTTTGAAACCTTACTGGATTGAACATTTAACAGAATTCTCTAATTCTACAAAATCTCTTAAAGAATTATATCCATATGGATTCTTGTTACAAGGTAACATTAAAATGTTCGGTTGTTTAGGTATTGCTTTAGCAATGTATGCTTCAACACCTAAAGAAAATAAGAAAAAAGTTTTAGCACTTGTGTTACCTGCTGGATTGACTGCAATTTTCGCAGGAATTACTGAACCATTAGAATTTACATTCTTATTTATAGCACCATACTTATTCTTAATTCATGCATTGTTAGGCGCAACGATGGTTACCATTATGTATCTCTTCGGTGTTGTTGGTATTCAAGGTGGTGGCGCAATAGAACTAGCTGCAATTAACTGGATTCCATTGTTCTCTAACCATGGCAGTACTTATGTGGCACAATTCATTATCGGTATCATATTTGTTGTCATTTACTTCTTTGTTTTTAAATTTATTATAGAAAAATTCAATATTCCATTACCTGGACGAGTTGCTGATGACGGTGATGCAAAACTATATACAAAAGACGATTATAAATCTAAAAAAGGTAGTGCAGATACGCATCTTGATAACAATGCATCTGAATATGATACAAGAGCCATTTACTTCTTAGAAGGTCTAGGTGGTAAAGAGAATATTAAAGATGTAACAAACTGTGCGACAAGATTAAGAGTAACAGTTTATGATGCAGATCTAGTAAAAGATAATGATTATTTCACACATAACCAAATGGCACATGGTGTTGCGAAAAGTGGTACGAACGTACAAGTTATTGTTGGTTTAAGTGTTCCACAAGTAAGAGATTCATTTGAAACAATGATTTAACAAAAATTTGGAGGTCATGAATAATGAAGAAATTTAATATTACAGTAGCAGGCGGCGGGAGTACATTTACACCAGGTATTATATTAATGTTATTAGATCATTTAGAAGATTTTCCAATTGATACAATTAAACTTTATGATAATGATGGAGAAAGACAACAAACTATAGCTGACGCTTGCGAAATACTTTTAAATGAAAGAGCACCAGGTGTTAAATTATTAGCAAGTACAGATCCTAAAACAGCATTTGAAAATGTAGATTTTGTGATGGCACATATCCGTGTAGGTAAATATGCAATGAGAGAACAAGATGAAAAAATCCCACTAAAACATGGTGTTGTTGGTCAAGAAACATGTGGACCAGGAGGCTTGTCATACGGTATGCGTTCAATAACAGGGGTGCTTGAAATTGTTGATTATATGGAAAAGTATTCTCCAGAAGCTTGGATGCTCAATTATTCAAATCCAGCTGCTATAGTAGCAGAAGCAACTAGAAAACTAAGACCAAATTCAAAAATATTAAATATTTGTGATATGCCAATAGGAATTGAAGAATTAATGGCTACAAATATTGGTTTAGAATCTAGAAAAGAAATGGTCGTTAAATATTATGGTCTCAATCACTTCGGTTGGTGGACAGATATTAGAGATAAATCAGGTAAAGACTTGATGCCAAGTATCATTAAACACGTAGAAAAGTTTGGCTACTCAACTGATACGGGCAGTGAAATGGAACAAGAAGCAAGTTGGAACGATACATTTAAAAAAGCACGTGATGTTCAAGCATTAGATAAAGATACATTACCTAACACATATTTGAAATATTACTTCTTCCCAGATTATGTAGTAGAACATTCAAACAAAGACTATACAAGAGCGAATGAAGTAATGGCAGGACGAGAAAAGTTTGTATTTGGAGAATGTAAAAATATTATTGAAAAAGGAACTGCAGAAGGAACAGAGCTAACAATAGATGAACATGCATCTTATATCGTAGACTTAGCCAGAGCAATTGCATTTAACACAAAAGAAAGAATGTTAATGATTGTTGAAAATAAAGGCGCTATATCAAACTTTGAGCCAACAGCTATGGTTGAAATACCATGTTTAGTTGGTAGTGAAGGGCCAGAACCATTATCTGTAGGAGAAATACCAAGATTCCAAAAAAGTTTAATGGAACAACAAGTAGGCGTAGAAAAATTGACTGTTGAAGCATATGAAGAGCAATCTTATCAGAAATTATGGCAAGCACTCACATTATCTCGAACAGTACCAAGCGCATCCGTAGCAAAAGATATATTAGACGATCTAATAGAAGCAAACAAAGGTTATTGGCCAGAACTGAATTGATTTGAAAAAGCTGAGACAAACTAATTTGTCTCAGCTTTCTTTTTTGAAAGTAAAGATGTGGAGTGAGATAGGAGTTAATCGAAGAGATGGGGTAAGTTGTAGATTAACTCAGCCGTTTTTCCCATACCATCTTTCTTTAATAGAAATCTTCTAAGTGATATAATTAATTTAAGAATGATATATTTTTATTTAAAAATATAAGGGAGAATATCTATGTATATAGAGAGAAAGCCAACTATCAATTTAGCGGAATTAAAGAAGGAATTCACTAGTAATCTAGGGGAAATTGAGTATGCACAATCATCTGAACAAGCTTTAGAAGAACTTTTTAATTTTATTGAATTACAACATAATTACGCAGCTGCTTTAGAGGAAATTGGTACTAAATTGAAAATTTTAGATGATGAATTTCAAGTTGCTTATAAGCATAATCCGATTCATCATATGGAAAAGCGTGTTAAAGAGTTTCCAAGTTTAATTAAAAAGTTAGGTCGTAAAGGGTTTCCTCTAAATGCTGATTCGGCAAAGAAAAATATTCAAGATATAGCGGGGATGAGAGTAGTTTGTAATTATCTTGAAGATGTTTATACTATTGAAAAATTATTACTGAGACAAGCTGATGTCAAACTATTAAAAAGAAAAGACTATATCGAGAACCCTAAATTAAATGGTTATAAAAGTTTGCATATAGTTGTATCTATTCCAGTGTTTTTAGCTGAAAGTGTGCAAGTAATACCTGTTGAAATTCAAATTCGCACGATAGGTATGGACATGTGGGCGAGTTTAGAACATAAGTTAAGATATAAGAATACACGCGTTTCAACTGAACAATACCAAGAGAAATTAAAAGAATGCTCAATTGAAATTACGAATGTAGAACAAAAAATGCAAGAAATGAATGATGAAATTTATCACGACGAAACGGATCATTTATTAAAAATAGATAAATAATAAGAGTGAGAGGTAGGTCATCGTAATGGTCTTGCCTCCTTTTTATTTTCATAATGTATTATAATCTTAAATAAACAATCAGAAATTAAAGGAGTGGGGAACATGGATAGACATCCTAAAGTTGAAGCTTTTATGCAAAGAGAGAAGAAATGGAAAGCAGAGTTTGAGCTACTAAGAGAAATTATTCGTGAGTGTGAGCTAGAAGAAGATTATAAATGGATGCATCCTTGTTACACATTAAAAGGTAAGAATGTAGTGCTCATTCATGGCTTTAAAGAGTATTGTGCACTTTTATTTCATAAAGGAACATTATTAAAAGATCCTCACAAATTATTAATTCAACAAACAAAAAATGTACAAGCAGCTAGACAATTAAGGTTTACTAACGTTGAAGAAATTAAAGAGCAAAGAGAGATGATTAAAGATTATGTTGTTGAAGCTATTGAACTTGAAAAATCAGGAGCTAAAGTTGAATTAAAAAAGACAGAACAATATGAAATGCCAGTAGAACTTCAAGAACAATTAAATCAAAATAAAAATTTAGAAGAAGCATTCTATAATTTAACACCTGGACGACAACGCCAATATATTTACTATATTAGTCAAGCGAAGCGGGAAGCAACACGTATGAGTCGAGTTGAAAAATATATTGATCATATTCTCGACGGAAAAGGTCTAAATGATGAATGATAATGTATAAAAATACTGAAAAATCAAATAAATCAATCCTTTCTAAGATACATTTTATAAAGAGCGTGATATTATAAAAGTGTTGACTACATTTAAGGGGGATTTAAATTGGCAGATTCAGTAAAATTATTAAAAACACTCACAGATATTAATGGTATATCTGGATATGAGTATAATGTTAAAGCTAAGATGAGAGAATACTTAGAACCTGTAAGTGATGAAATTGTAGAAGATAATTTAGGGGGCATTTTCGGGAAGAAGAATGCTAAAAATGGTTCTAAAACAATTTTAATCGCAGGACATTTAGATGAAATTGGATTTATGGTTACACGTATCGATGAAGATGGTTATATTAAATTTACGCCAATAGGTGGTTGGTGGAACCAAGTAATGCTTTCTCAAAAAGTTACAGTTACTACAGATGACGGTAAAGAATTAAGAGGTATTATAGGCTCTAAACCACCACATGTATTAACGCCAGAAGAACGTAAAAGTCCGGTAGATATGAATGGAATGTTTATTGACTTAGGTGTTGGTAGTAAAGAAGAGGTAGAAAAATTAGGTGTAGAAATAGGTAACATGGTTACACCATATTCAGAGTTTGAAGAGCTAGGTGATAGCAACTATTTAACAGCAAAAGCATTTGATAATCGCTTTGGTTGTGCATTAAGTGTTGATGTATTAAATAAACTTAAAAACGATGAACTTGGTATTAATTTAGTTTCAGGTGCGACAGTACAAGAAGAAGTCGGTTTACGTGGTGCGAAAGTAGCAGCAAACAAAATTAAACCAGACTTATCAATCGCAGTAGACGTTGGAATTGCATATGATACACCTGGAATGAAAGGTCAAGATCATGAAACTAAACTAGGTGAAGGTCCACTTGTATTATTAATGGATGGAACGAATATTGGTCACGTAGGCTTTAGAAAATTCATTAAAAACGTAGCAAAAGATAAAGGGATTGACGTACAATGGGATAATATTACAGGCGGTGGAACAGACGCAGGTAGTATTCACGTTGCAAACGAAGGTACACCAACAATCTCAATAGGCGTACCATTACGTTATATGCACTCAAACGTATCGATTCTTCATAAAGAAGACTACTTAAACGCAGTAAAATTAGTAGCAGAAATCGTAAAAGCATTAAACGACGATACAGTAAAAGATATTATGTGGTAAATAGAAAAAGTGAGAGGCTGAGACAATTAATTTGTTTCAGTCTTTTTTTGAGACTTTTTTATATAATCATCGCGACCATTATAAAAAGTTATAGCATAAATCCTTTAATAACAGGCTTTACATCAAGTGTTATGACCAAGTAATAAATTATTATTAAAATAAAACAATATTTCTTGGTTGAATTCAACTTTTTTGAAATGGATATTAATTGTAAAGTGTCTTGTTATGCTATATCATAAGTATTAGAGATGGAAGTATTTGATTCATTCAGGTGTTTCTTTTTTCTATATTTATTGAATAAAAGGACGTGGAGAATTATCGAAAAAGAGAAGAAGAAGTTGCTACGAAAAATGGTAAAGCCATTTGAAAATAACAATCTAAAGAAAAGTACAATACAAATAATAAATACATTAATTCCGTTAATAGCACTTGTAGTAGTAGGATTCTTAAGTTATCAATTACATTGGTCATTGTCGTTGATTTGTGGCGTTTTGGCTTCGGGATTTTTAATTAGAACATTCATTATCTTCCATGATTGTTGTCATGGATCATTTTTAAGTAAGAAAAAGAATAACGATTTATTAGGTAACATAACTGGACTTATGACGTTCTTCCCGTATGAAAAATGGCGTAGAGAACACATTATTCATCATACGAGTAGTGGTAATTTAGAAAAACGTGGTATTGGTGATATTTGGGTTATGACGATTGAAGAGTATCATGATGCTTCGAAATTCACTCAATTTAAATATCGTATGTATAGACATCCATTTGTAATGTTTATACTAGGTCCTATATTCTTATTGTTTATTTCTAATAGAATGAACGCAAAAGACGCTAAACCAAAAGAAAAACGTAATACTTGGATTCATAATATCGTATTACTAACATTCTATGTTGGTATGTTCTTCTTAGTTGGGGCCGTTCCATTTATGCTAGTATTCCTACCAATGCTATTTATAGCTGGAATGTTAGGAATTTGGTTATTTTATATTCAACATACATTTGAAGATGCGTATTTTGAAGAGTCATCTGAATGGGATTATGTAAAAGCAGCTATAGAAGGTAGTTCTTATTATAAATTGCCTAAAGTTATACAATGGATGACTGGTAATATCGGTTACCACCATGTACATCACTTAAGCCCAAGAATACCAAACTATCAATTAGAACAAGCACATGAAAAGACACCACCATTACATCATGCAACTACAATTACAATCAAAGATAGCTTCGAATCTTTAAAATATAAACTTTATGACGAAAAAAATAAATGCTTTATCACTTTTAAAGAATATGCACGTAGATTTAATAGAGGACATGCATAACATAGCTATAAATATATGAGGCCGGGACAAATTAATTGTCTCGGCTCTTTTTTGTGCGGAGGAAGGGGCGCTGTGTGGTGTGTGGATAGGCTTGGTTGTAGAGCTTGGTTGTAGAGCTTGATTGGAGGCTTGGCGTATATGAGGTCGTGCATAAGGTCGTGCGCTAACTGGCAGAATTCTGGATAATGCTCCTTAGAAAGCTCTAACTAGCAGAATTCTGGATAATGCTCCTTAGAAAGTTCTAACTGGCAAAATTCCGAATAGTGCTCTTTAGAAAGCGCTAACTAGCAGAATTCTGGATAATGCTCCTTAGAAAGCTCCTCTTAGGGACATTACTCGTAATTATGTCCCTATCAGTACCTCTTACGGACATTACTCAGAATTATGTCCCTAACGACCCCTCTTGCGGACATTACTCGTAATTATGTCCCTAACAGTACCTCTTACGGACATTGCTCGGAATTATGTCCCTAACGCCCCCTCTTACGGACATTACTCAGAATTATGTCCCTAACAGTACCTCTTACGGACATTACTCAGAATTATGTCCCTAACGAGCCCTCTTGCGGACATTACTCGTAATTATGTCCCTAACAGTATCTCTTACGGACATTACTCGTAATTATGTCCCTAACAGTACCTCTTACGGACAATACTCGGAATTATGTCCCTAACAGTAACTCTTACGGACATTACTCAGAATTATGTCCCTAACGACCCCTCTTGCGGACATTACTCGGAATTATGTCCCTAACAGCACCTCTTACGGACAATACTCGGAATTATGTCCCTAACATAATAAAAATCCTGGGATATATGTCCCAGGATTTTACGTTTAACTTATCAAGTTCAAATCAAGCAAGTATATAACGGACGAAGACTCCAAAGATATCGTGCGATTAAGCTCAAATCTAGTTATAACGCACGAAGACTCAGAAGATATCGTGCGATTCAGCTTAAATCCGTGCAAAACGCACGAAGACTCCAAAGATATCGTGCGATTCGGCTGAAAACCGAGTAAAACGCACGAAGACTCCAGAGATATCGTGCGATTCAGCTCAAATCCGTGCAAAACGCACGAAGACTCCAAAGATATCGTGCGATTCAGCTCAAATCCGTGCAAAACGCACGAAGACTCCAAAGATATCGTGCGATTCAGCTCAAATCCGTGCAAAACGCACGAAGACTCCAAAGATATCGTGCGATTCACAATCTAAATTATGAATCCTGATTCTTAATGCTTTTTAAATTCATAACTTTTATTTAATAGTACATAGAATAAGATGAATGCAACTGATAAGAATATATGTCCTAATCCTGACATACCTGCAATTGCTGGGCTAGCTTCTATTCCTTTTATTGTCATTATTCCGTTTGTCATTTGCATAGCAACTGTTAATAGTAGACCTATGTGATACGTGATGAAGAACCAGTTAAATAGTTTGTGGTTTCTTGTTAGGCTAAAGTTTTTCTCTATAAGTAAGAATACTAGAAACATGATTGTACCTAATACGAGCATATGTGTATGTGTAACATTTAATTGAGAGTAGCCTTCGAAGTCATTCGCTCTGCTCATTTCTCTATAGAATAGTCCACTTAATAATCCTAATGCCGTGTAAATTGCTGAACTGTAAAATAATCTTTTCATTATTGTTTCTCCTTTTAATTGTTTTTATTAACAAATAAAATATTAATACAAATATATGAACTGAATATGAACAACTATATAAAATATTTAAAAATTTAATATTATTGTTATAATGATTATTAACAGAAAAATCAGTACATTTTTTGGGAAGGAAGGATGTCGTGAAAATAACTAAAATATTGAATAACAATGTCGTGATTTCAAAGATTAACGGGGACGAGCGCATTGTTATGGGTGTTGGTATTGCTTTTGGGAAGAAGAATGGCCAAATGTTAGAGAAGGATAAGATTGATAAAGTTTTTCGTCTAACGAGTGCTGAACAAGAACGGATGCTCACTTTAATTAAAGAGTTAGATGATGATGTACTGTTAATTTCTCAAGATATTATAGTTGAGGCTAATAAATTATATAAAGAACCTTTATCAGAATCCATCTATATCGCATTAACTGATCACATTAATTATGCGATTAAGCGTCATAAGGAAGGTACGATCATTAATAATCCTTTGTTATATGAAATTAAACGATTATACCCTCAAGAATTTAACATCGGGTTATATGGTGTTGATAAGATAGATGAACATTTTGGACTGGAGTTGCCAAAAGATGAGGCAGGATTTATCGCAATGCATATTGTGAATGCCAATATGAACGAATCTATTTCGAATGTTTATGAAATTACAAAAATCACGCAAAGTATCGTGAATCTTGTAAGATATCATTTTAATTTAGATATATCAGAAGAAGAGTTGAGCTATGCTCGTTTTATAACGCATTTGAAATTTTTCAGTCAAAGATTGATTAATTCTGAAAGTTTAGAAGAGGTGATGGATGTATCTTTATTGTCTACTCTTCAGAAAAAATATAGTGAATCTAACCGTTGTGTCGATAAAATAGGTGACTTATTAAAAATAAATTATAATCATGAATTATCAAATGACGAGAGGGTTTATCTCATATTACATATAGCGAGACTATTGAAATCAAAATGAAAGCGTTGACAAATTAAATGTAAGCGTTATAATAAATTTAAATTAATAAACAATTACTTTAAATAGCTATATGCTATTTGGGATTGTAACTTTAAGTAGGCAAAACCCAGAGTAATGCATTACGAACATTGGGATTCGTATGTATTATTCTGGGTTTTTCTATGTGAAAATGGAGGGATTTATATGAAATATGAAGGGTTAGCAAAGGAAATTGTTGAGAAAGTCGGTGGGGAAGAGAATATTAATTCTTTAACGCACTGTATTACAAGATTAAGATTTCAGTTGAAAGATACCGAGAAAGCCGATACTGAATATCTTAAGAACAAAGACGGGATTGTAACAGTTATGGAATCGGGCGGACAATATCAAGTTGTTATCGGGAACCATGTTCCAGATGTATATGACGCAGTAAGAAAAGAAGCACATATGAGTGATGATTCTTCAAGTGAAAGTACATCAAATAAAGGTTCACTGTTTAATAGATTTATTGATCTTATTTCAGGAATATTCCAACCAATACTAGGTGTGTTAGCTGCAGCGGGTATGATTAAAGGTTTTGCTGCACTGTTTATGGCACTCGGATGGATTTCTGAAGAATCAGGTACTTATCAAATTATGTTTGCAATTGGGGATGCGTTATTCTACTTCTTCCCAATATTCTTAGGAATAACAGCAGCTAAAAAGTTTGGGTCTAATCAATTTATTGGGATGGCTTTAGGAGCAGCGTTAGTATATCCGACACTTGTTGGTGCAATGGCAGCAGGAAATGAAAATGCAACGATGCTATTTAGCGGTACATTCTTTGAATCAGAAACAGCATTAACATTTTTAGGTATACCAGTTATTTCGATGACTTATACTCAAAGTGTTATACCGATTGTATTTTCAGTATTTTTTGCTTCGATATTAGAGAAGTTCTTGAAAAAAGTAATTCCAGATGTCGTTAAGACATTCTTAGTACCATTCTTTACATTATTAATTATCGTACCTTTAACATTTATTATTATTGGTCCAATTTCTACATGGGCAGCTAACTTAATCGGGGCTGGTGCGATAGGATTATATAACTTCAGTCCATTAGTGGCAGGTTTACTGATAGGTGCATTTTGGCAAGTGTTTGTTATATTCGGCTTACATTGGGGATTGGTTGCAATTGCGATTAATAATATTTCTACTTCTGGGTTTGATATTATTATTCCTCTTATATTTGCAGCATCATTCGCACAAACCGGTATTGTAATAGGTATATTTTTAAGAACAAAAAATAAACAATTGAAATCATTAAGTATTCCAGCATTTATTTCGGGATTCTTTGGTGTAACAGAACCGGCAATATATGGTATTACATTACCAAGAAAGAAACCATTTATTTATAGTTGTATCGTAGCAGGTATTGCTGGGGCAATGTTAGGTGTTGCTGGTACAAAGATGTATTTCATGGGTGGACTTGGTATCTTTGGATATACAACATTCATTGGTGAAAATGGTTTAGATACAGCATTCTGGATGTCACTAATTAGCACTGGTGTGGCACTTATCCTTGGCTTGGTTGTTGGTTACTTAACACATAGTGATAAAAATGAAGCAGCGATTGAAAAAGGAACTGATGCAGGAGAAAATTCTCAAACAGAAATGGTAAATGATGTATTAGTTGAATCACCAGTATCAGGGAAACTAGTAGATTTAACAACAATTAAAGATCCTGTATTCTCATCTTTAGCAATGGGTAAAGGTATTGCGATAGAACCTGATAATGATATTGTAGTAGCGCCATTTAATGGTGTTGTAGAAAGTTTGTTCCCTACAGGACATGCTATCGGATTAAAATCAGAACATGGTGCAGAAGTACTTATCCATATCGGTATTGATACCGTTAAATTAGAAGGTAAATATTTTAAAGCTTTAGTTAAACAAGGAGAAACTGTTGAAATAGGACAACCATTAATTGAGTTTGATAGAGAAGCAATTGCTAAAGAAGGGTTTGATACTGTTATTCCAGTTGTCGTAACCAATACAAACTTAGCAAAAGACGTCGTGCTTGAAGAAAATGAAACAATAGAATCAGGGAAACATATACTAACAGTAATTTTATAAGGAGGACTAAATGATGAGTTTAAATAAAGATTTTTTATGGGGTGGCGCTATTGCCGCTAACCAATGTGAAGGTGCTTATAAAGAAGATGGCAAAGGATTAAGTTTAGTAGATGTATTACCAGCTGGTGATGACAGACATGTACCATTATTTGACCCAGCTAAAGGTTTGCAAGAAACATTTGATTATTACCCAAGTCATGAGTCAATCGATTTTTATCATCGTTATGAAGAAGATATTAAATTATTTGCTGAAATGGGCTATAAAGTATTAAGAATGTCAATTTCTTGGCCAAGAATTTTCCCGAAAGGTGATGAATCTGAACCGAATGAACAAGGCTTAGCATTTTATGACAAAGTGTTTGATACTTTAGAAGCTTATAATATTGAGCCTTTAGTAACTTTAAATCATTTCGATACACCTCTTCATTTAGCGAAAGAATATGGTGGCTGGTATAACAGAAAAACAGTTGATTTCTTTGTGAATTATAGTCGTGTCGTATTTGATCGTTATAAAGATAAAGTGAAATATTGGTTAACACATAATGAAATTAATATGATATTACACATACCTTATATCGGTGGCGGCTTAATTATTGAAGATAGTGAAAAAGCTGAACAAATCAAATATCAAGCTGCACATCATTTGTTAGTAGGTTCAAGCCTTGCTACAAAAGTTGGTAAAGAAATTAATCCTGACTTTCAAATCGGTTGTATGTTAGCGGCTGGAGAAGTTTATCCAAACACCTGCCATCCTAATGATATGTTGGCTGCACTTCAAAAAAATAGAGAACAATATATCTTTATTGATGTGCAATCTAGAGGCGAATATCCAACTTATAGTAAACGCATGTTTGAAGAACTTGGAGTAGAAATTCATCAAGAAGCGGGAGATAAAGCAATATTAAAAGAAAATACTGTAGATTTTATTTCATTCTCTTACTACTCAAGTCGTTTAGAAAGTGGAGACGATGAAGTGAATAAAGAAAAAGGTGCAGGTAATGCGTTTGCATCATTAAAAAATCCTTACTTAGAAGCGTCAGATTGGGGATGGCAAATTGACCCGGTCGGCTTACGTGTCACAATGAACGAAATTTATGATCGTTATCAAAAGCCACTATTCATTGTTGAAAATGGACTTGGCGCTAAAGATGAAGTTACTGATGATGGAAAAATACATGATGAATATCGTATTAAATATTTAAGTGAACATTTAGATCAAATGATTGAAGCAGTTAAAGATGGTGTTGAATTATTAGGTTATACATCTTGGGGATGTATTGATTTAGTTTCAGCTGGAAGCGGAGAAATGAAAAAGCGTTATGGCTTCATTTATGTAGATAGAGATAATCGAGGTAATGGTACTTTAGACCGCACTCCTAAAGATTCATTTTATTGGTATCAAAAAGTGATTCAAACAAATGGTGAAGATTTAAGTTATTAATACAAATTATCAAAGGAGCACTATATATGCATACAAATACTGGATTTAAAGATGGATTTTTATGGGGTGGCGCTACTGCAGCTAACCAAATTGAAGGTGCATTTGATAAAGATGGCAAAGGTTTATCAAGTGCGGACTTTGTAGAATATATTCCGAAAGATCAAAGAACGAAAGACAATCATATGGAAGTAACGACTGAACATATACAAAAAGTGTTGAGTGGTGAACATAGTGGTAGATTTCCAAAAAGAGAAGGTATCGATTTTTATCATCATTATGAAGAAGATATTAAACTATTAGCTGAAATGGGATTTAAAGCATTTAGATTATCAATTCATTGGTCTAGAATTTTTCCAAAAGGATATGAGCATGAACCAAATGAAGCAGGGTTGAAATTTTATGAGAATGTCTTTAAAACATTGAAGTCTTATAACATTGAACCAGTCGTAACATTGAGTCATTACGAAACACCTTTTGGATTAACTGAAAAATATAATGGTTGGGTAGATCGAGCAGTCGTTGAGCATTTTGAACATTATGCTAAAACAGTCTTTAAACGCTATAAAGGATTAGTAAAATATTGGATGACATTTAATGAAATCAACATTATAAATATTTCACCGTTTACAGGTGGTGGCATTATTTCAGATCAATTAGATGATCCAAAGGCAGCCTCATATCAAGCATTGCATCATCAACTTTTAGCATCAAGTTTAGTGACAAAGGCATTAAGAGAAATTGATGGAAATGCTCAAATTGGATGTATGTTAGCACGTATGAAACACTATCCATACACTTGTAATCCAGAAGATGTATTAAAAGCAATGCAAGATGATCAAATGAATCTCTTATATACAGATGTTCATGCATTAGGAGAATATCCAAACTATTACAAACAATTTTTAAAAGAGAACAATATTGAGTTACAAATTGAAGATAAAGATTTAGAAATATTAAAAGCCTATACAGTAGATTACATTTCATTTAGCTATTATATGTCATTACTTTCTGCAAATAGTGAAGACGGGGAAGTAACAGAAGGTAACTTGATGAACAGTTTGAAAAATCCTTATTTAGAAGCATCAGATTGGGGATGGCAAATCGATCCTATTGGAATTCGTATCGTATTGAACGAATTCTGGGATAGATACCATAAACCAGTATTTATAGTAGAGAATGGTTTAGGCGCGAAAGATACAGTAGAAGCGGATGGAAGTATACATGATTCATATAGAATCGATTACTTAGAAAAACACATCCAAGAAATTAAAAAAGCTGTAATAGATGGTGTAGATGTGATGGGTTACTTAGCATGGGGGCCAATTGATTTAGTATCTATGTCAACAAGTGAAATGAGTAAGAGATACGGATTTATATATGTAGATAAAGACGATGACGGTAACGGTACAGAGGCACGATCTAAAAAAGACTCTTACGATTGGTATAAAGAGGTCATCGCAACAAACGGTAAGAACCTATAATATAGAATATTGAGATTAGAAGCTGAGACAAATTACTTGTCTCAGCTTTTTTGATGTTGGAGACATAGATTAATTCCACTCTTAATCCTAAAAGTTCTTATTATTTGCATTGATGTGAAATGTTTCGGATTATAAAACGAAGTAGATTACACATCTATAACTTTAAGCAAACGCTTACAATATAAACAAGGAGGTTATTTGATTGCTTAGCAAACGTCAAAGAAATATATTGTCATATTTATCAGCTGAGAAAGACTTCGTAATGATCTCTGAATTGGCATCTTTATTTCAAGTTACTGAACGGACGATTCAATATGATTTGGAGTTTATTGAATCATTTAAAAATGATTTGAATGTTGATGTTGATAGAAATAAAAGTTTAGGCGTCAAATTATCACAAAAAGAAAATTATAATGAAGATTCTAATGTCGAATTGGACATTCATTATTCTAAAAATGAAAGAAAAGAACAGATTATCTTAAATTTATTTGAATCTTCAAGTCCGATTAGTTCTCAAAGTTTAGCTGATCTTCTTAATGTATCACGCCGAACGGTTGTAGATGATTTGAAGTCTGTACAGCTTTGGTTAGAAGAATATGCTCTTATTCTGGAATATAAAAAGAATAAAGGATTTGTTATTGAAGGTAATGAAAAGAATTTAAGAGAAGCTTATGCCAACGTGGTGAATGAGTATTTTCGTAAATCTACTGCTCAAATTGGAATTGAAATTTTTTCTAAAGATGAACTTGAAAAAATAAGACGTGCTGTCATTACAACTATAAGTGAACAGGATTTTCAATTAGTTCAAGTTGGTATTGATGGATTGATTTATCACATTATTATTGCAATTCATCGCGCGAAAAAGAAATTTGTTTTTGAAATTCCTGATGAAGAGTATGAGAGGTTAAGTAATACGGACGCGTTTAACATTGCAATTCAAATTACCGCCGAGTTAGAAAAATTATTTGATATTGAGTTTCCTAAAAGTGAAGCTGCATTTATTACATTACATTTATTAGGTGCTAGGGTAAATAAATTTCATCAAGAAGAAACACAACAAAATTTATCTCATTTATCTAGTTTGTTCATTCAAAAAGTCAGTGCTCAAATAGGGATTCCGCTTATTCACGACCATAAATTGCTGACGGGTCTTGTTACACATCTACAACCTGCCATCCATAGAATGACTTTTAATATGGAACATTCAAATCCATTGAAAAATGAAATCTTAAAAGAGTATCAAGATTTAGTACAAGCGATAAAAAAACAAGTTTGGATATTAGAAGAAGGATATCAAGTTACGTTTAATGAAGATGAAATTGCATATTTAGCACTTCATTTTGCTTCTTCAATAGAACGATTATCTAGCGAAGAAACGACTCAAATTAAAGTTATCTTGTTATGTGGTTCTGGTGTTGGAACTTCCCAACTGTTGAAAAGTCGTATTAAGAATATTTATCCAGAATTAGAAATTTTAGATGCTTTTTCAATTTATGATATTTCGGAAAGTTTTCTAAAATCACACGGCGTAGACTATATCCTTTCAACTGTACCGGTTGATGGCTTTTCAGTACCGACTATCGAAGTTTCACCATTCTTAAATAAAGAAGATAGAAATAAAATCAATCACATGATTAATGATTATAGAGAAAGATATATTTCTAGTTTCAAAACGGTTGGACCTAGCTTAGAAGATGTCATACCTGAACACCATATTCAAACACATATTAAAGCTACGAGCAGAAATGAAGCAATCAAAAAAAGTGTACAAACTTTAGTAGATGCAGGCCACGTAAATAAACAATATGGTGATGACATTATTGACCACTTAGATAAATTTGGGCCTTATATGGTGATTGGACCGAATATCGCATTACTGCATTCAAATTTTGAGAATGTAAATGTTCCTGTAAGTATGTCCATGGTTCATTTTGAAGATGGAATCGACTTTGGACATGAACGATTTGATCCTGTAAAAGTTGTGGTTATACTCGCTACTAGTCAACCTCAAATACATTTGAATGCACTTGGTCAGTTAAGCCAAATCATTATGAATGAAGAAAATAGAAACGAAATGATTAAAGGTAACAAAGAAAGAATATTACAACTCATCAAAACAGTGAGCCAAAATGAGGAGGGTGTCTAAATTTGACCCAAATTATAAAAGAAGAACATATACAATTGAAAGATAAAGTTGCTAACTGGGAAGAAAGTATCCAAATAGCTGCAGCACCATTATTACAGGAAGATTATTTTAATAAGAATTATGTCGATTCAATGATTAAGAGTGTTCATGACATGGGACCTTACATTGTAATTGCGCCTGAAATTGCGATTGCACATGCAAGACCTAACGAGAATGTTAATAAAGTAGGATTAAGTTTACTTAAACTAGATGAACACATTAACTTTTCGGACAATAGTCATTTTGCGTCATTAGTATTTGTATTAAGTGCCATCGATAACGAAGCGCACCTCGAAATTTTAAAAAAGCTAGCAACAATTTTAAGTGATAAAGAAACAGTTCAATCACTTGTATTAGCAAAAAATAAATCAGAAATTATAAATATATTTAAGGAGAATGATTAATATGAAAATTTTAGTAGTTTGTGGACACGGTTTAGGAAGTAGTTTCATGGTTGAAATGAATGCACAGGAAGCATTGAAAAATTTACAAGCTCCAGATGATGTTAAAGTTGAACATAGTGACATAATGTCAGCAAGTCCTGATATGGCTGATGTCTTTATTTGTGGTAGAGATTTAGAAGAAAATGCACAAAGATTAGGTGAAGTTGTTGTGCTAGATAACATTTTAGATAAAGAAGAATTACAAAATAAACTAGAAGAAAAATTAAAAGCATTGAACATTTTATAAACAAAGGGGAGACTGCATCATGAATTCAATATTAGGATTTTTTGTAGATGTTTTTAGTCAACCTGCTATACTTGTAGCACTTATCGCATTGATTGGTTTAATTGTACAGAAAAAATCAGCAGCAGATATTACATCAGGTACAATTAAAACAATTCTAGGCTTTCTTGTATTAAGTGCTGGAGCAGGTGTTGTTACAAATTCATTAGAACCGTTCGGGAAGATGTTTCAAGAAGCATTTGGTGTACAAGGTGTCGTTCCAAATAACGAAGCCATTATATCCATTGCTTTAAAAGATTACGGAACAACAGCAGCTTTAATTATGATGTTCGGGATGCTAGTTAATATATTTATTGCAAGATTTACAAACTTAAAATATATTTTCTTAACAGGTCATCACACATTTTACATGGCAGCTTTTCTAGCAATACTGTTAACTGTAGGTAATATTACAGGGACAATGACAGTTATAATGGGGTCAATTATTTTAGGACTGATTATGGCAGTATTACCAGCACTTGGACAATCCACAATGAAAAAAATCACTGGATCAGACCAAGTAGCAATAGGTCATTTTGGAACAGTAAGTTACTGGGCAGCAGGAGAAATTGGTAAATTATTTTCTGGGAAATCAAAATCAACAGAAGATATTAAGTTTCCTAAAGGATTAAGTTTCTTAAGAGAAAGTACAATAAGTATTTCATTAACAATGATCGTACTTTATATTATAGCTGCATTATTTGCAGGACCAACTTTCGTACATTCAGAATTAAGTGACGGTACTAACTTTATAGTATTCTCAGTTATTCAAGGTGTAACATTTGCAGCAGGGGTATTTATCATTTTGACAGGTGTGAGATTAATTTTAGCTGAAATCGTACCAGCATTTAAAGGTATTTCAGAAAAACTCGTACCAAATACGAAACCAGCATTAGACTGTCCGATTGTATTCCCTTACGCACAAAATGCTGTATTAATAGGATTTTTCGTCAGTTTCGTCACTGGAGTTATAGGCATGTTAATCATGTTCCTTATAGGAGGCGTCGTAATATTACCAGGCGTTGTACCACACTTCTTCTTAGGAGCAACAGCAGGCGTATTCGGTAATGCAAGAGGCGGAATAAAAGGAGCCATTGCAGGATCAGCATTAAATGGTATATTAGTAACATTCTTACCATTATTACTCCTACCATTTATGGGAGACCTAGGAGCAGCATCAACTACATTCTCAGACACTGACTTCTTAGCAGTAGGAATCGTAGTAGGATATATAGCAAAATTCTTAGGATTAGCAGGAGTAATCGCAATCATAATCATAATTGGCGTATTAGGCGTGTTGTTACAAAAACGATCTAACAAAAAAGTAGTAGAAGAGAAGTAAGAAGGAATAGAGGCTGGGACAATTAATTTGTCCCAGTCTCTTTACTTTTATTTATTTTTTTAACATTAAATATATCATTAATTAATATGTATATATACAATAGTAATATAACGTTTATAAACACAGTATTAGATAGAAAGAGGATTGTTATGAAATTTAATAAATCTATAATTATTGGAATAGTGATATTTTTAATTTTTTGGTTAGCTAGTTTAATTTTAGGCATTTCATGGATTTCTTATATAGGATTAGCTATTTTTCTTGTAATTTCGTTTTTGGATGTCTTTAAAAACGGAAGTAAAGAGGAAATTAGAACACAAATTTGGTTAATTATATTGATTATTATTTTGCAGTTTATCGTATTTATATTTTGACGTATTAGGCGTGTTATTACAAAAACGCTCTAACAAAAAGTAGTAGAAGAGAAGTAAGAATGATTATGAAGCACTCCGTCTAGATGACGAAGTGCTTTTTTATGTGGAGATAGGTTAAGACGTAGATTAACTCGGCAGTTAATCGAAGAGATGGGTAAAGTTGTAGATTAACTTGGTAGTTAATCGAAGAGATTGTGTAGGTTGTAGATTAACTCAGTCGTTAATCGAAGAGATGGGTAAAGTTGTAGATTAACTCAGTCGTTAATCGAAGAGATGGGTAAAGTTGTAGATTAACTCAGTAGTTAATCGAAGAGATTGTGTAGGTTGTAGATTAACTTGGTAGTTAATCAAAGAGATGGGTAAAGTTGTAGATTAATTCGGTAGTTAATCAAAGAGATTGTGTAAGTTGTAGATTAACTTGGCAGTTAATCGAAGAGATTGGTTAAGTTGTATATTAACTCAGTCATTAACCAAAGACATCTCCCCAATTAACCCCAATCAATACGTATCTAGTCCGTCTTCGATATATTTCCTACTATTTTTATAAGCATTAAAGTAGCGTGTTGATTTCTTATGGTGGTATAGTGTTATTTCATAAGGAGGATTTACTAAAATGAATGAAAAATATGAACCTTTATTTAAGTCTTTAAAATTACCTAATGGTGTAGAAGTTAAAAATAGATTTGTCTTAGCGCCTTTAACTCATGTTTCTTCAAATGAAGATGGTACTATCTCAGATATTGAAATTCCATATATAGAAAAACGTTCTAAAGATGTAGGGATTTCTCTTACTGCTGCTAGTTATGTTGAGCCTTTAGGACAAGCTTTTCCTGGACAACCTTCAGTTTCTAAAGAGGAAGATCTTCCAGGATTAACTAAGCAAGCTGAAGTGATGAAGAAAAATGGTGCGAAAGCTTTAATTCAAATTCATCATGGTGGTGCAATGTCTCTACCTGGTTTAACGCCAACTGGTGAAGCGGCTGCTCCAAGTGAAGTTGCAGTACAAGGCTTTGGACAAAAAGAAAAACATACAGCTCGTGAATTAACTGTTGAAGAAATAGAACATTCTATTGAATCATTTGCTAATGCAACTAAAATTGCAATTGATGCAGGCTTTGATGGTGTTGAAATTCATGGTGCTAATCATTATTTAATTCATCAATTCTTCTCACCTTATTACAACCGTAGAGAAGATGAGTGGGGAGACCATTTAAAATATCCTTTAGCTGTTGTTGAAGCAGTTACTAAAGTAGTGCGTGAACATGCAACACCAGACTTTATTGTAGGATATCGTTTCTCTCCTGAAGAAGTTGAATCTCCAGGAATTTCTATGGAGTTAACTGAAGAGCTAGTTAAGACACTTTCAGAACAACCTATTGATTATTTACATGTTTCATTAATGGATATCCATTCTACAACAAGAGAAGGACAGTACAAAGGTGAACAACGTGTGAAATTATTATTAGATTGGATCAATGGTCGTGTTCCATTAATTGGTATAGGATCAATCTTTACTGCAGATGATGCATTAGCAGCTTATGAAACAGGAGCGCCTTTAATCGCAATAGGTAGAGAATTATTACTTGATCATCAATTCGTTTCAAAAATAGAACAAGGTAAAGAAGATGAAATCGTTTCAGTATTTGATCCAGAAAGAACTGACAAACATGAATTGCCAGAGCCATTATGGAAGCAGTTTAACGCTGGATTTTATCCATTACCTAGAACAGATGAAAAAGCTTCAAATACTAAATAAAAATGAAAAAGGACTGAGACAAATCATTTGTCTCAGTCCTTTTTGTTACTATTTTATTATCAAATTATTGACCATATATAATTTTAGTCAAATAACCATTTTCATCAAAGAAAGCTTTATATGAAGCATCGTTTGTATTATAAGGAATCATTGTGCCATTGCCACTATCTGGACCTTCGTCTTCCATATCGTTAGAGGCATGAGCTTTTTTGAAAGCTTCTTTTGATACTGTATTTGGTTTAGTTTTAAAACTTATTTGAATGACTTCATTTTTATCATTAAAATCTACAGTCGTATCATAAATTTTTTTAGAATAGGCATAATCTTTAAAAGCTTTTGGATCTACTTTATAACCATCGATGGTAACATTGTCATATTTAGATGCACGTACGAAATTATAATCTAGTGTAAAGTAAGGATCGTATGTTGTATAACCTTCGTATTTATACCAAGGAATTTGTGCGTTTGTTTCTGAAGTACTTTGTGTATTTGTACCACTAGATCCACCTACACCTTGACCCCATTTTTGAACTTGTTCTGCTGCTTGAGCTTCTGAATTACTCGTTGTCATATATGCTGCTGAAGAACCTACGACAAGTGTTGATACAATGACAGTTGATGCAAGTAATTTTCCTGCTTTACGCATAATAAATCACTCCTTAACTTTTGAGTATCTCTCAGCTATAACTGCTTAATCAATGTTCAAATACATAAATCTTTGGACAAGTCATTAAACTAGGGCATCCTTCCACAAATGTTTGTGATTATCACTCCTAAAAATGTGTCAAACGCTATGACTAAGTGTAATAATACACCTCAATAGTACAACAAACAGTCATAAATGTAAATATATCTGGTGGATGGAATTTTTGATTGCCGAAGTTGTAGATTAACTCAGCCGTTAATCGAAGTGTTCCACCAAGACATAGGTTAGCGATATGTTAAACTAAATTTCGTATAGCATTTTATTAAAAAGAGGTGTTCGGTGTGAATCAAGATGATCTTAAAAAACGTGTTGCATATGAAGCGATTAATTATATTAAAGATGGTATGGTGGTTGGCTTAGGTACGGGGTCGACTATGTATTATGCTATTCAGAGTTTAGGTGAACGTATTAAAGAAGGGTTAAATATTAAAGGTATTCCTACTTCTGAAAGGACTGCTGAATGGGCGCGTTCTAATAATATTCCGCTTACTGATTTTTCTGAAGTGAATCATTTAGATTTAGTGATTGATGGGGCGGACGAGGTTGATGAGAACTTCCAACTGATTAAAGGTGGGGGTGGTGCGCTTTTACGTGAGAAAATTGTCGCAAATGCTACGGATCAATTTATTGTGATTATTGATGAATCTAAATATGTTCAAACTTTAGGTGAGTTTAAATTACCTGTTGAAGTAGTACCTTTTGGCTGGGAAATGACTGCTCGTGAAATTGAAGCTCTAGGTTGTAACGCTACTTTAAGAAATGACCATAACGGTATATTTTTAACTGACAATGATCATTATATTTTAGATTGTGATTTTAAGGTGATTAACAATCCTGAAAAGTTAAACCAAGACTTAATTTCTATTGTTGGAGTAGTTGAGACGGGTTTATTCATCAATATGGCTCGAAAAGTCCTAATCAGTTATTCGAATTCTGGAAAAGTTATAGAAATGAATAATTAATAATAAGTTCATAGTAGTTAATAAACAGTTAATGGTTTAATGCTCATATAGCGCATACACTTAACATATCAACTAAAGAGGAGATGTGTTAAATGAATTTAACAAAGACAACTATAGGTGCGTTTGCATTAACAACAACATTATTATTAGGTGCATGTGGCAATGATGACATGAAAAAAGATGAGAATATGGATACTAAAAGTGAAATGAAAGATAAAGATATGTCGAAAGATAACATGAAAGATAAAGATATGATGATGTCTGGTAAGTTCAAATCTATGAATGATGAAATGGTGGAAGGTAAAGCAACGATTAAAGATAAGAAATTAATGCTTACAGATTTCAAATCGTCTAAAGGACCAGATTTACACGTGTATTTAACGAAAGATGGAAATGTTGATAAGGGCATGGAAATTGATAAAGTAGATTATAACAAGATGGAACAAACTTTTGATTTAAAAGATATGGACACATCTAAATATAATGAAGTTACAATTTATTGTAAAAAAGCACATGTCGTATTCGGAAGTGCAAAATTAAAGTAAAATAATTTAATTTCTAGGGGGAATTCAGTACAACTGAGTTTCCCCAATACTTTATTAAAAGGAGCATGTTATGAAAAAAGTATTTCAATTTTTATGTTTAATCGTTCGCTTAATGAGCGGATTGATGATTTTTATACAAGGTTATGAAAAATTCACTGGAGGATTTAGTTTAACTGGACTAACACACGTTATTGCTCAAAACGAAGATTCCCCGATGTGGTATAAGTTGATGTTTGAGTATATGATTGAACCATATACTACTTTGTGGGAGTGGGTTATACCACTTGGAGAAATGATGATTGGTATTGCACTAATTATTGGTTTCTTACAGAAATATGCAGCACTTTTTGGTATATTTATAATGATAAATTACATATTAGCAGATATGATTTTTACGTATCCAATTCAGTTATTAGGTTTTATTATTATTGTATTAAATATGGATAAATTACGTAATCTGTCAGCATATGCTATTTATAATATGTTTATGAAAAAGGAAGCAGGATAGATAATATGGCAAATATTTTAATTGTAGATGATGAACAAGATATTTTAGATATTTGTAAGACTTATTTTGAATATGAAGGACATCATGTCGTTACAGCATCTAATGGTCAACAAGCTATAGATTTAATGAACGATGATATCGATTTAATTATTTTAGATATTATGATGCCTGAAAAGAATGGCTATGATGTTGTAAAAGAAATGAAAGCAGGACAGTTAGATATTCCTTTTATTTATTTAACTGCTAAAACACAAGAACACGATACGATATATGCATTAACATTAGGTGCTGATGATTACATTAAGAAACCATTCAGCCCACGTGAACTCATACTAAGAGCACATAACTTATTAAATCGTACTCAAAAATATAATCAACAAGCGTATTTAACTTTTGGATCATTACAATTATGTAAACAAGAAAAAATTATAAAAGTTAATCACGAAGAAATTGCATTAAGAGTGAAAGAATTTGATCTACTATGGTATCTCGCTGAACATGAAAAAATGGTCATATCTAAATCGGAACTTTTAGAGAAAGTATGGGGATATGATTATTATGAAGATGCCAATACTGTAAACGTACATATTCGTCGTATTAGAGAAAAGTTAGAACAACAAAATTACAATGAATTTGTCATTAAAACTGTCTGGGGTTTAGGTTATAAATTTGAAAGGGCGAAATAAATGCTAACTATTAGAACACAAATCATCACCGCATTTATAAGTAGTATCGTATTAACGACGCTTATTTTAGCAGTAGCATATAAATGGATGTGGTTTGATGCGAACACAACATTGTTACTTACCATAAGTGCCATTATTTCAAGCTGTCTTACTACATTTATATGTATTTTGTTTATCAATCCATTAGTTAAACGTATCAGATTGATGAATAAACAAACTAAACTAATTGCTAATGGAAATTATAATGAAACAAAGTTAAAAATTGATAGCCCGAAAGAAATGAAAGAATTGAGTGACTCATTTAATATGATGGCTCACAATATAGAGGCTAAAATTGAACAAGTGAAACATGAGCAACAAGAAAAAAGTGAAATGGTACAAAATTTAACGCATGATTTAAAGACCCCATTAGCTAGTATAGCTTCATATGCTGAAGGGTTGAAAGAAGGCGTGATTACTGGCTCAAGTGAGCAACAAAAAGCCTATGATGTATTAATTAAGCAAGCACAAAGAATATCATATATGTTTGATGAGTTAACAAGTGTAATGGAACTCAATTTAAACAACGCAGAAACATACAAACTTGAAACGATTTATATAGATAAACTTTTTGTAACAATTTTACAATCTTACGAACGACAATTATCAACTAAAAATCGAACAATAGATGTACAATTGTGTGAAGAAATAACGTCGATTAAACAATATAGAATTCCTCTAGAGAGAATTTTAATTAATATAATCGATAACGCATTTAAGTTTACACAAGCAGGCTCGAGAATAGAAATAAAAGTATCAAAAGAAGCGGATCATTCTATATGTATCGCTGTTTCAGATGATGGACCAGGTATAGCCGAACAACATTTAAATCGCATCTTTGATCGAACATATCGAGTTGAAGAATCAAGAAATAAAGATACAGGTGGTTCTGGTTTAGGACTCTATATCGCTAAAAATCTCGCACAACAAATGGACGGACATCTTGAAGTAGAAAGCAAAGTAGATGTAGGTACAACATTCTATTTAAAAGTACCGATGAAATAATAAGGAATCTTCATTTAAGAAGAAGGAGTTAGGACTATATGAGCATTAAAAAAATTTTTGAAGACAATGAGCCAATCGCACATAATAAATATAAGTATGTCCTGTGGGAGTCTATACTACTTTCAATTATATGTATGGGAACATATACAACTATAGGGTTAGCAAGTAATTTAGTTGTGCTCGTTATAGGACTCATATTATTTATAATGCTCATATATTTAATATCAAAATTTCAATTTAAATTGATACAGCTTAAACCACTTGAGAAAAAGCACCTATTATATGGGTTAATAGCTACAATACTATCTCTTGCAATATATTGGACCATTTCAGCTATAATAGGGCAGCCAAGTAACCAAGTGGATGTGTATAAAGATTTAAACACAATGCCGATTTTTATATCAATTATCATATTTGTAATTTTAGGACCAATATTTGAAGAACTGATATTTAGAGGATTTATATTAAAAGGTATGTTCAAAGGACATTTGCTGGCAGGGTTTATCGTATCAAGTATCCTATTCGGACTCATTCACGGACCAACAAGTATTGGAGAATTTATAATTTACTTTGCACTCGGACTCATCTTTGGCGCATTATATTTAATCACCAATCGAATCGAAATCGCCATAATTTGTCACGGATTAAACAACTTAGTACATATATTGATATTTTTGTTTGTGTATAAATAGTATATAAGCGGGCGGTAGTGTTAGGGACAAAATTCAGAGAAATGTCCGTAAGAGGTAGTGTAAGGGACATAATTCTGAGAAATGTCCGTAAGAGGTAGTGTAAGGGACATAATTCTGAGAAATGTCCGTAAGAGGTGCTGTAAGGGACATAATTCTGAGAAATGTCCGTAAGAGGTAGTGTAAGGGACAAAATTCAGAGAAATGTCCGTAAGAGGTGCTGTTAGAGACAAAATTCAGAGAAATGTCCGTAAGAGGTGCTGTTAGAGACAAAATTCAGAGAAATGTCCATAAGAGAGGTACTGTTAAGGAGCACAATTCAGAATTCTGCTAGTAAGAACAGTCTAAGGAGCATAATTCGTAATTCTGCTAGTAAGAACAGTCTAAGGAGCATAATTCGTAATTTTGCCAGTAAGAACAGTCTAAGGAGCACAATTCGTAATTTTGCCAGTAAGAACAGTCTAAGGAGCACAATTCAGAATTCTGCCAGTAAGAACAGTCTAAGGAGCACAATTCAGAATTCTGCTAGTAAGCGCAACCCCACCAAGCACAACCTCAGTACCATACTAAAAAAGGTCTAACCAATATAATGAACGAATCTTCTCAAAGTTTGGCACTATTTAGTGTCTACTTGAAAGGGGATGTTCAAATTGGTTAGACCTTTTGTTACTTATTAGTCATTTTTGTGGCTAAGTCTTTTATTGTTGTTTTATTGAGTTCTTCGATAATTTTTAGATCTACTTCTGTATAAATTTCATCTAATGCTGTTTGTATATTTTTACCTATTAAGCAGTCTGGGTTTGTGTCTTGGTGTATTTTAGCGAAATGTTCTTCTTCTTGTATGAGATGGTATACGTCGCCTAATGCTATTTGATCGGCTGATTTAGATAGTTTGTAACCTGATTTACCTTGTTGACTATCTATTAAATTACCGTTCTTTAAAAATTTACATATTTTTCTTACGAGTGTAGGGTTGCTGTTAATACTACTTGCTATATATTTACTTGAGATTGGTTCGTCATTTATTGATAGCAAAGATAGTATATGGATTGCGACCGATATTTGTGTATTCACGCTTTATCACCTCTTAGATTCATTATTTATTATAACTTTCAAAGATGATAAAAGCGATAAGAATTGGAAATTATTTTGAAACTACAGAAATTCTTTCTTGTACATGGTTGCCTTCAGTTGCTTCGTCTATTAATGCAATAGCAAAGTCTGCATAACTTATTTTACTTTCACCTTTGCCGTTTAATGTTAATTTTTCTCCAGCTAGTATATAGTCTCCTGATCTTTTTCCGTCAGCTATAAATTCTGCTGCTGGACTAACAAACGTCCAACGTACATCATCTCTTTTACGAAGATCGTCTAGTGCTTTTCCTTGAGCTGTTGAAAGTGGTTTATAAGCATCTGGAAAGTCAGGAGTGTTATATAGTTGCGTCTCTAATTGCTCATCAACATATAAACTACCAGCGCCTCCAACAACGATTAGTCTTGTATTTGTATTTGATAAAATATCACTTAAATGTTGGACAGTGTCTTGGTGTAAATGAAGTTTATCTTCTCTAAATTCACCAAAAGCATCGATCACAACGTCAAATTGTGTTAAATCTTCAGTTGTTAATTCAAAAATATCTTTAATAATAGATTGTTTAGCAATAGTTTTATTTTCATTACGTACGATTGCAGTAACATCTAAATTTCTATTCACTGCTTCTTCTGTTATCAGTTTACCTGATTTACCATTTGCTGCGATTACGCCTATTTTCATTTTAAAAAACCTCACTTGTATTTAATTTGAATACAAGTTAAGTATAATATGTCTCATTGTGTTTGTCAAAAAGCATGATTCATATAAAAAGACTGCTATGCGGATATCCACATAGCAGCCTTTGATATGATATTAAATCTTACCACCAATTGTTAGCTTGACGGAATGCAATTGCAGCTTCTACTGAACCGTAACGTTCTTTAGCATAGTTAATCATGCCTTTAGTTTGTTCAGTAACACTACCAGTACCCCATGCTTCTTTAGTTTGACCAAGACCTCTATATCCTAGTTCATTAACAGCGTTAGGGTTACCACTTGATTCAGGCATTACAATATTATCCCATAATGCTTTTGTACCACCAGCAGCAATAAATTCTTTGTATACTTCGTTTGTATTAGATGTATCCGCTACTTGTGTAGTTGTATAGTTAGTATTTTGAGTTGAGTAGTTTGTATTTTCACTTGCATCTGCTTGTGCTCCAAAACCAGAAGCAATAATTCCTGCTGCAGCTGTTGTTGCAAATAATAATTTTTTCATAATAAAATTTTCCTCCATAAGCAATAAATTAAATTTATATATTTTGTCTCTTGATTACTTTATACACTTTAACATCAATTTTGATATCATAGGTTACAGTAGAATAAAAAAGAAATGTCTTTTATGACAGGAATATTAAAAGAATTATAGATTTATGACAGTCTGTAATTTTTCAAAAAATAGAAAAAGAGGTATGACTTATGGAAAGAATTAAACTAAAAATGTTCAGAAATAACTTAGAAAATTTCCCTCAATTCGAATTACCAGAAGGATATACGATAAGAATGTTTAGACAAGGTGATGAACACAATTGGGCTAAAGTTGAAACTGCAGCTGGAGAATTTAAAGATACTGATGAAGCACTGAAAAGATTCAATAAAGAATTCGGTACTAATATAGAAGAAATGAAATATAGATGTCTTTTTATAGAGAATAAAAGTGGAGAAGTAATAGGTACAACAACAGCATGGTTTGGTCATTTAGAAGGCATAGGGGAAAAATTAGGAAGAATACACTTTGTAGCAATTAAACCAGAATATCAAGGAAAGAAACTATCGAAGCCATTATTAAGCACAGCATTAAATACAATGATTGAACTTGGCAATGAGCAAGTATATTTAACAACACAAACGACAAGTTATCCAGCTATAAATATGTATTTAAATTACGGATTCGAGCCATATGATACAGACGGAGAAGATCAAAAAGGCTGGATGATGATGGAAGAAGTATTAGATAGGAAGCTAGATATATAGAAGAGAAGTAATGAGGATGAGGGTGTGTCCGTGAACTTATCAAGACGGGTCCAACATGATAAATAGAACGTCCGAATATTGCAAGACAGGCCCGACTAGCAACATAGAGCGACTGAATATTGCAAGACAGGGTCGACTAGCAACATAGAGCGTCCGAATATTGCAAGACAGGTCCAACTAGCAACATAGAGCGCCTGAATATTGCAAGACAGGTCCGACTAGCAACATAGAACGGTTGAATATTGCAAGACAGGCCCGACTAGCAACATAGAACGTCTGAATATTGCAAGACGGGCCCGACTAGCAACATAGAACGGTTGAATATTGCAAGACAGGGGCGACTAGCAACATAGAGCGGCTGAATATTGCAAGACAGGTCCAACAAGCAACATAGAGCGGTTGAATATTGCAAGACAGGGTCAACAAGCAACATAGAGCGTCCGAATATTGCAAGACAGGGGCGACTAGCAACATAGAGCCCGTGAATTTATCAAGACGGGTCCAACATGATAAATAGAACGCCCGAACTTATCAAGACTGGCACAACATGATAAATAGAGCCCGTGAATTTATCAAGACAGGTCCAACATGATAAATAGAGCCCGTGAATTTATCAAGACGAGTCCAACATGATAAATAGAGCGGTTGAATATTGCAAGACAGGTCCGACTAGCAACATAGAGCGACTGAATATTGCAAGACAGGCCCGACTAGCAACATAGAGCGGTTGAATGTTGCAAGACAGGGTCGACTAGCAACATAGAGCGACTGAATATTGCAAGACAGTGTCGACTAGCAACATAGAGCGTCCGAATATTGCAAGACAGGGGCGACTAGCAACATAGAGCGACTGAATATTGCAAGACAGGCCCGACTAGCAACATAGAACGTCTGAATATTGCAAGACGAGTCCAACATGATAAATAGAGCCCGTGAATTTATCAAGACTGGCACAACATGATAAATAGAGCGGTTGAATTTATCAAGACAGGCAAAACATGATAAATAGAGCCCGTGAATTTATCAAGACTGGCACAACATGATAGATAGAGCCCGTGAATTTATCAAGACAGGCAAAACATGATAAATAGAGCCCGTGAATTTATCAAGACTGGCCCAACATGATAAATAGAGCCCGTGAATTTATCAAGACAGGCACAACATGATAAATAGAACGCCCGAACTTATCAAGTCAATGTGAACTTGATAAATTCGGGCGTTATTCTCAATATAATATTAAGTTGTCATATAGTCGCCACCGTTAACATGGATGACTTGTCCTGTAACATAAGTGGAATCTTGAGATGCTAAATAAACATATGCCGGGGCATTCTCACTTGGTTGTCCTCGTCTACCAAGTGGTGTATCAGAACCAGCGTTTTCTACTTTGTCTTTATCAAATGTTGCTGGTATTAAAGGTGTGTATATTGGTCCAGGTGCTACTGCATTAACGCGAATACCTTTCTCTGCTAAAGATGAAGCGAGTGAACGTGTGAATGATACAATCGCACCTTTAGTAGCAGAATAATCTATTAAATGTGCTGAACCGCGATATGCAGTAACACTTGTAGTATTAATAATCGTATCTCCTTTATTTAAATGAGGTAATGCAGCTTGAGATAAATAGAACATTCCGAAAAAGTTCGTTTCAAACGTTTCTTGTAATTGTTCTTTCGTAATATCTTCAAAATGATCTTGTGGATATTGAATACCACCATTATTAACTAATATATTCAGTTGACCGAAATCTTCAATAACTTGGTCAACAAGTTCATTGGCATGTTTGTCTTTTTTTAAATCGTGTTTATATGCTTTTGCTTTAACTCCGATTTCTTCAAGTCTTGCTAAAGCGTATTTGGCATCTTTATCTTCGTCATAATAAGCAATCGCAACATTTGCACCTTCTTTAGCAAACAGAATTGCAGTTGCTTCACCAATTCCAGAATCTCCTCCTGTAATAAGTGCGACTTTGCCTTTTAATTTACCAGCAGCCTTATAATCTTCATCTTCAATAATAGGCTTTGGCTCCATTTCATGTTCTATACCAGGCTGCACGTCTTGAGTATAACCTTGTATTTCTTCATGCTTTTTGTCGAATTTATCCTTCATAAAAGTTACGCTCCTTCATTTGAAATCATATTAATAAATACCCAAATAAAGGAAATTGAAACAAATTACACTGCGTAAAAATTATTGAAATGTGCTTAAAATTGCATAAGTACTATCGATATGTGGCGTAGATAATTGATGCTTTTGACTGAGTTGATAAATATAACCTTGAATATATTGAGTCTCTAAAGGTCGGTTATTAATCATGTCATAATACATGCTTGTTCCCATGTCGTCTGGATACCCGTCATATATCTTCATGATGCTATTTTCTAAATCATCATTAAAATATACACCTTCAGCTTCAGCAACACGTTTGCCTTCTACTAATAAGTTGTAACACAATGTTTTGACTTCAATAGCATTCAATACTTTTGCTGGTTGTCTCGTTAATGCCGTTACTGTATTAATACCTAAATTAACGATCAATTTGTACCAAACCTGTTCGGCATAGTCTTCAAGACACTCAATATTAAGTAAACTTTGTTGAGTAGATTGTTGTAAATCAAGCGTGTAATCATTAATAGGAAGTTTTAAAGTCCAATCTCTAAAATGTGTAACGTGAGGACCATCTTTTTGACCACTTATATAAACAACTGCTTGATATTTATTAGGATGATCAATTTTTTCTAGCTGTCCATAGCCATTTTGAGTTAAAATAATAACGCTATTTGAATGTATGACATTGTTAAGGTAAGGGATGATTGAATCAAGTTGGGTCGTCTTGACAGCAATAAATAAGACATCTACTGTTTCATTTGCTTCTTGTAACGAATGAACCGTTAGCTCATGTTGCTCATTTTGGTTGTATTCTTGAAATTGGATGGTTGAATGAGACCTCCCAAACAGTGAAACTATATGACCAGATTGATTTAATGCGTATGCGATAGCAGTACCAACTGCACCAGGACCGATTATTCCAAACTTTTTCATTTATTATTTTCCTTTCAATGTTAATATATACATAATAACAAAAATGAGAAGGTGGTACGGGATGAAAACAATTAATCAATTGTTGGCCATGAAGGAACAAAAAGAAAAAATATCCATGATTACAGCGTATGATTATCCAAGTGCTAAACAGGCAGAACAAGCTGAAATAGACACAATACTTGTAGGCGACTCATTAGGAATGGTTGTTTTAGGATATGACAGTACAGTAGAAGTAACGATGGAAGATATGATTCATCATACTAAAGCAGTTAGAAGAGGTGCACCAGAAACTTATATCATTGTTGATGTGCCATTTGGTGCAGTGGGTATTGATCATTCAACTGATATGAAAAATGCCGTACGATTATATAAAGATACGAAAGCAAATGCAGTCAAAATTGAAGGACCACATGTGACATTAATTGAAGGATGTACTCAAATCGGTGTACCAGTCGTTTCACACTTAGGATTAACGCCTCAAAGTGTAGGTATAATGGGATATAAATTACAGGCTGGTTCAAGAGCAGAAGCAGAACAATTGATAGCAGATGCGAAAGCTGTAGAACAAGCTGGTGCGGTGATGCTCGTTTTAGAAGCTATTCCTAGCGATTTAGCAGAAGTCATTAGTGAACAATTAACAATTCCAGTAATCGGTATCGGTGCAGGTAAAGGAACAGACGGACAAGTATTGGTATATCATGATTTATTGAATTATGGCTCAGAACATATCGCGAAATTTGTTAAACAATATGGTGACTTTTCAAATGGTGTAGAAGCATTAAAATCATACAATCAAGAAGTGAAAAGTGGCGCATTCCCTTCAGAAGCGCACACATATAAGAAGAAAGTGATGGGAGAGACAGGTAAGTGACACAAGAAGTAACGTTTATTAAAGACATGGTAGGTATTACATCAAAATATATAACACAAGGTAAAACAATTGGATTAGTTCCAACAATGGGTGCGTTACATGATGGACATTTAAAAATGATGAAACAATCAATAGAAGAAAACGATGTAACAGTAGTAAGTATTTTTGTGAATCCATTACAATTTGGTCCTAACGAAGATTTTGATGACTATCCAAGACCATTTGAATCAGATTTAGAAAAGTTAAAACAAATCGGTGTAGACTATGTATTTCATCCTACAGTAGAAGAAATGTATCCTGGTGAATTAAGTATGACGATAACAGTAGGTCACTTAGCACAAGTATTAGAAGGCAAAAAACGACCAGGACACTTCGATGGTGTTGTAACGGTCGTTAATAAACTTTTCAATATTATACAACCAACCAATGCATATTTTGGGAAAAAAGATGCACAGCAACTAGCAATAATTGAGAAAATGGTAGAAGACTTTAATCATACAGTTAATATCGTGCCAATAGAAATCGTTAGAGAAGAAGACGGATTAGCCAAAAGCTCTAGAAATATTTATTTAACAGAAGCAGAAAGAAGAGAAGCGGTACACCTGTCTAAAAGCTTACAATTAGCAAAACAACGATATGACCAAGGTGAAAGAAAAAGTAATATCTTAATAGAAGAAATTACACAATACCTAGAGAACAACGTAAGCGGTGAAATCGTAGAAGTAGCGATATATAGTTATCCAGAATTAGAAGAACAACACACAATAAAAGGACAAATATTTATATCACTAGCCGTTAAATTTAGCCAAGCAAGACTTATCGATAACATTATTATTTAAGTTGTAGAAAATAGCACTCCCCGAACGTCGGATATTTGTAATCCAACGCTCGGGGAGTTTTTATATGGAGGGTAGATTAAGAAATGAGATATATTTTGTTGAGGTTACCTCAATTTTTGAAAAAATGAGGTAAGACGTAGATTAACTTAGAAGTTAATCTAAGAGATCGGCTAAGTTGTAGATTAAGTCGGCAGTTAATCTAAGAAGTCGACCAAATTGTAGATTAAGTCGGCAGTTAATCTAAGAGATCGACCAAGTTGTAGATTAATTCAGAAGTTAATCTAAGAGATCGGCTAAGTTGTAGATTAATTCGGGAGTTAATCTAAGAAATCGTCTAAGTTGTAGATTAATTCGGTAGTTAATCTAAGAGATCGGCTAAGTTGTAGATTAATTCGGAAGTTAATCAAAGAGATTGACCAAGTTGTAGATTAATTCGGGAGTTAATCTAAGAGATTGATTAAGTTGTAGATTAAGTCGGGAGTTAATCGTAGACAACATACAATTTCATATTCCCAAATTAAAATACCCTCTTAAAATGAATGTCACATTTTAAGAGGGCTCTTTATTTCAATTCTAATATACAATTTCTATCTCATTTTCGTTACAAAATTGTTGTATTTCTTGAGGAGGATTTTTGTCTGTGATGATTTTGTCTATATCTACCAAGTTACTATATGTTAATAAAGTTGATTGTCCCATTTTACTATAATCTGCTAGTACATATGTTTCTCTAGCTTTTTTTGTAATATGTTGTTTGATTAGATTTTCTTCCATTTCAGAGTTGGACAGTCCGTTCTGTATGTTGACGCCTGTAGCTGCCATAAAGCATTTTGTTATATTGAACTTTGTTAACAATAAATTAGAGTCAATTCCTATAAATGATCTTGTACGTGGTTTGTACTTTTCTCCTATTATAAATAGAGTGACATTCTTAAATTGAGAGGCTTTATTCATAATGTCCAAGCTATTTGTAATAATTGTGAATGATAGGTTTTTGTCGACGTATTCTAATATATGGATTGTTGTCGTACCGGTATCTATATAGATGATATCGTTCGCTTCAATTTGTTGTGCGGCTATTTTTCCAATATATTTTTTAGCTTGATAATTTTCGACGTTTCTTTCTTGGTAGTCGACTGCTTTATATTGGTCTTCAACGACTTCAATGCCACCATAAACCTTTTTTACGATATTCATCTCTGCTAATAGATTTACATCTCGCCTTATTGTATTTACAGACACATTGAAGATTTCCTTCAATTCATCTATTGAAGCTGTTTTGTTCTTTTTTATGAAAGATTCGATTTCATAAATGCGTTTAGATTTCATTAGTGATTCCCCCATTTCTTACAATATACCCAAAAATTATAGATTTAACAACTATAAAAAATTATAAGTTACTCAAAAGTTGACATATTATTCAGTATATTATAATATTGTCTCAACAAGTAACCAATAGTTAATCAATATATGCTCAAATTTTTTAAATATTGATGTAAGCGGTTACTTTAAAAATAATAACTGGAGGATTTTAAAATGGCAGAAATCTTAAAGAATTATATTAACGGTGAATGGAAAGCGTCAAAAAGTAAGGAAACAATAGATGTTATAAATCCAGCTACAAAAGAAATTATTGCTAAAGTTCCGGTTTCAACTAGAGAAGAATTAGATGAAGCAGCTCAACTTGCACAAGAAGCTTTTCAAGAGTGGAAAGAAGTAGCTGTACCTAAACGTGCGAGATTATTATTTAAACTTCAACAATTATTATTAGACAATAAAGATGAATTAGCTGAAATTATTACGAAAGAAAATGGTAAGAATACGAATGAAGCGTTAGGCGAAGTACAAAGAGGAATTGAAAATGTTGAATTCGCTTCAGGTACGCCTTCGTTGATGATGGGTGATTCATTATCAAGTATTGCAACAAATATAGAAGGTACAAGTTATAAATATCCAGTAGGTGTTGTAGGTGGTATTACGCCATTTAACTTCCCAATGATGGTGCCATGTTGGATGTTCCCAATGGCTATTTCAGTAGGTAATACTTTTATCATTAAACCATCTGAAAAGACACCATTATTAGTAAATAAACTTGCAGAGTTAGTTGAAGAAGCAGGTTTCCCTAAAGGTGTATTCAATGTTGTACACGGAGCACATGATGTAGTAAATGGAATTTGTGAAAATGAACATATTAAAGCTGTTTCATTTGTAGGTTCTAAACCAGTCGGCGAATATGTTTACAAAAAAGCTACTGAAAACTTAAAACGTGCACAATGTTTAACAGGTGCTAAAAACCATACGATCATTTTAAATGATGCAAACATTGATGGAGCTGTTAAAGATGTAATCGGTGCAGCATTTGGTTCTGCAGGTGAGCGTTGTATGGCAGCAGCAGTCGTAGCTGTACAAGAAGGCGTTTATGATGAATTTAAAGAAAAGCTTGTACAAGCATCTAAAGATATCGTAATCGGTAACGGTTTAGAAGATAACGTATTTTTAGGGCCAGTTATTAGAGAAGAGAATGTAGAGCGTACATTAAATTATGTAGATCAAGGTGTAGCTGAAGGTGCAAAACTTGTACTAGATGGTAGAGAAGATAATAACAAAGAGGGTTACTTTGTTAAACCGACAATTTTTGAAGATGTTACAACTGATATGAAATTGTGGCAAGATGAAATATTTGCTCCAGTTTTATCTATTGTAAAAGTTAAAGATTTAAAAGAAGGAATTAAATTAGCGAATCAATCAGAATTTGCAAATGGTGCGTGTTTATTTACAGATAGTGCATCATCAATTAGATACTTCAGAGAAAATATCGATGCAGGTATGTTAGGTATTAACTTAGGTGTACCAGCACCAATGGCGATCTTCCCATTCTCAGGTTGGAAATCTTCATTCTATGGTTCATTACACGCTAACGGTAAAGATAGCATTGAATTCTATACACACCGTAAAGTCGTAACTGCTCGTCATGGTAACCCACAATTTTAAGGAGTGAATATAGAGATGGCTCGATTATTAAATAAACCTGTACATCATCCATTAAGTGATGATGTACAAGTGATACATGATTTACAACCAAATGACATTCATTTAGATTATATAGGATTTAAAGTTCTAGACATTAAATCACAAGGAATTTATGAGGAATCTACAGGTGATTTTGAACTTTGTATTGTAGCTTTAACAGGAAATATTGATGTCTCAGATGGAGATGACACTTATTCAGATTTAGGAACAAGAGATTCTGTATTTGAAAAAATCCCGACTGATAGCATTTATATTTCTAAAAATCATAATGTAAAAATAAAGGCTAATAAAGATTCTAGAGTTGTATTTTGTTATTCACCAGCAGATGGAGAAAGAGCAACACAACTTGTTCCAGCATCAGAAAATACAGTAGAAGATAGAGGTAAGTATTCAAACAAAAGACATGTACACAATATACTGCCTGATACACATACTGCTAGTGAAAAGTTATTAGTCGTAGAAGTGTATACAGATCAAGGTAATTGGTCTAGTTATCCACCTCATAAACATGATGTAGATAATTTACCGAATGAATCTTTGCTTGAAGAGACTTACTATCATGAAATGAACCCTAATAAAGGATTTGTCTTTCAACGTGTATTTACAGATGATCTTTCATTAGATGAAACGATGACAGTAGAGCATGGAGATGTTGTTGTTGTACCTGAAGGCTATCATCCAGTAGCCGTTCCAGATGGTTATGATGGATATTATTTAAATGTTATGGCAGGGCCAAAGAAAGTTTGGAAATTCTATAATCAACCAGATCACGAATGGATTATTGATAGAGAATAAGGAGTGCACAAAAAATGACAAAGAAAAAACAAATAATAGCAATTGGTCGTGCTGCTATCGATTTAAATGCTAATGAAATTAATAGACCTATGGAAGAGACATCTACTTTTACTAAATATGTAGGTGGTTCACCAGCAAATATTATGATTGGTACTGCTAAATTGGGATTGGACGTTGGCATGATTGCTAACGTTTCAAATGATCAACATGGCAGATTTATTACGAATTATTTTGAAAAAGTAGGCGTAGATACATCACAAATTCATGTAGATGAAAATGGTCATAAAATAGGTCTTACTTTTACAGAAATTAAAAGTCCTAAAGAATCAAGCATATTAATGTATAGAGAAGAAGTAGCAGATTTATATCTAGCGCCTGAACATGTAGATGAATCATATATCAAAAATTCAGAATATTTACTTATTTCTGGCACAGCGTTAGCTAAATCTCCTTCAAGAGAAGCGGTATTAAAAGCACTACAATTAGCAAAAAAGCATGATGTAAAAGTGATTTTTGAACTAGATTATCGACCATATAGTTGGGCTAGTGAAGAAGAAACTTCTATTTATAGTGAATTAGTAGCAAAACAAGCTGATGTAGTAATAGGTACGAGAGATGAGTTTGACATGGTAGAACGTTACAAACCATTAACTGATAAAGAGATAAGCGAATTACTATTTGAAGCGACACCGAATTTAGTTGTCATTAAACATGGCGTGCAAGGTTCAAATGCCTTTGATAAAGATGGAAACACATATGAGGGTAAAGCATTTAAAGCAAATGTTGTGAAGACTTTTGGAGCAGGTGATTCGTACGCAGCTGCCTTTATTTATGCACTTGTACAAGGTAAATCGGTTGAAGAAGCATTGAAATATGGTGCGGCATCAGCTGCCATAGTTGTTAGTAGTCATAGTTCATCAGAAGCAATGCCTACTGTAGAAAAGATAGAAAACTTAATTCAAGAACAATCTTAAGGTGGTATTAAACATGGTCAATACAGTGAAATTAACAACTGGAGAAGCAATCGTTAAATTTTTAACTAAGCAATATATTTCCATTGATGGCGAAGAAACTAAGTTTGTTGAAGGTGTTATGAACATTTTCGGCCATGGAAACGTACTTGGTATTGGTGAAGGCTTATCAAATTATCAAGATGACTTGAAAATTATTCAAGGAAAAAATGAACAAGGTATGGCACACACTGCAATTGGTTTTAGTAAACAAAGTTTAAGAAAGAAAATATTCGCAGTAACTACTTCAGTAGGACCCGGTTCAGCAAACTTAGTAACAGCTGCTGGAACTGCTGCTGCAAACCATATACCAGTATTATTTTTACCAGGTGATACATTTGCAACACGTCAACCAGACCCAGTATTACAACAAATCGAGAATCCACAAAGCATTGGCATCACGACTAATGATGCATTAAAACCAGTATCTAGATATTTTGATCGAATTACGAGACCTGAGCAAATAATGTCGGCGCTTATACGTGCATTTGAAGTGATGACAAATCCACAAACTGCTGGACCTGTAACGATAGCGTTAAGTCAAGATGTTCAAGGAGAAGCATTTGATTTTCCTGAATCGTTCTTTGAAAAGCGAGTACATTACGTTGATAGATTAGAGCCATCAGAACGTGCAATTAAGGCTGCTATTGAAACATTGAAACAAGCTAAGCAACCTCTGTTAATTGTTGGAGGAGGCGCTAAATATTCTGAAGTCCAAGAAATCATTAAAAAGCTAATGGACGAAACAAATATCCCTATGGCGGAAACGCAAGCTGGTAAATCAACAATTGAAGCATCTCATCCATTAAATCTTGGCGGATTAGGCGTAACAGGAAATTTAGCAGCTAACGTTTATGCAAAAGATGCAGATGTGATCATAGGTATTGGTACAAGATACTCAGACTTTACAACGAGTTCTAAGACAGTCATCAATTTTGATAAAGCTAAAGTTATCAATATTAATGTTAACAGAGTAGATGCATATAAATTAGATGCTGTGCAAGTTGTCGGCGATGCTAAAGTATCCGTTAAACAAATAGCAGATAATCTAGAAGGTCATCAATTTAATACGCTTGAAGTTGTTAAGCGTGTAAAACAACAATGGGACGAAGAAAGAACGAGATTATCTCAAATTGATATTCATAAAGATAACTTTGAAGCAGAAATTGCAGGTCATTTTGATCCAAAAAAATTGAATCAGTATACAACTTCACTTAATACAGAATTACCTCAAACGAACGCTTTAATCAAAGTGAATGAAACAATAGATAAAGATGCAATAATTGTTGCAGCTGCTGGTTCATTGCCAGGAGATTTAGAACGATTATGGGATACCGATGTATTCAATACTTACAACATGGAATATGGTTATTCAACAATGGGATACGAAATCGGAGCAGCTGTTGGCGCTAAAATTGCCAATCCTGATCGAGAAGTCTATGCATTAGTTGGTGATGGTAGTTTCCTAATGTTACACACTGAACTAGTAACGGCATTGCAATATAACTACAAAATTAACATCGTTCTTTTTGATAATAGTGGTTTTGGTTGTATTAATAATTTACAGATGGGTAATGGAAGCGCTAGTTTCTGTACAGAGTTTAATGATTATAACGGTAATGTGATGAATATTGATTATAAGAAAATAGCTGAAGGTTATGGAGCTGTTTCATATAGTGTAAACAATCTTGAATCACTTGAAGCAGCGATTAGCCAAGCTAAAAAAGAAACTAAATCTACATTAATAGAAATTAAAACATTACCTAAAACAATGACAGATGGATACGAATCATTTTGGAATGTAGGCGTATCAGAACATAGTGACAAGCCATCTATTCAAGAAGCATTTAAAGAAAAGACATTATCAATGAAGACTGCAAAACATTACTAAATTGGAGGAAAGAACGATGACAAAAATAAAAATCGGTCAAGTTGGATTAGGAAGACTTGGTCAAGTGCATGCTGAGAATATTGTGAATCACGTTAAAGATGCAGAGTTATACGCTGTAGCAAGTGTTGTTGAACAAGAGTTAGCATATGCAAGAGATACATTAGGCGTAGAAAATTGTTACACATCTTATACAGAAATGATTGAAAATGACGCGTTGGATGCGGTTGTTATCGTTTCACCTAGTGGATTTCATGCTGTTCAAATCACACAAGCTTTAGATAAAGGTTTGCATGTGTTCTCTGAAAAACCAATTGGACTTGAACTAGAAAACATTAAACAAGTTGTTGAAAAAATAGATAACAATAAAGATAAAGTATTCCAATTAGGATTTATGCGTAGATTTGATGATTCATATCAATTTGCGAAAGATGCAGTCGATAATGGAGATTTAGGAAAAATTACAGCTATGCGTTGCTACGGAATTGACCCAAGTGCTGGGTTGGATAGTTTTATCCAATTCGCTAAGAACAGTGCAAGTGGCGGAATATTTTTAGATATGTCGATTCATGATATTGATCTCGTTCGCTGGTTTACAGGTTCGGAATTTAAGACGGTATATTCCCTAGGAAATAATATAGCAGCACCTGAACTTTCAGAATGTGAAGAACTTGAAACCGGTGCATGTTTAGCGGAGTTAGAAGACGGTACAATTGCTTATTTATTAGCAGGAAGAAACGCACAACATGGTTATCATGTTGAAACAGAAATCATTGGTACTGAAGGTATGATCAGAATTGGTAATGCACCAGAGAAGAACTTAGTCACTGTATATGACAAGAACGGTGTCGTAAGGCCAACTTCAGGTCATTTTCCAGAACGCTTTAAATTCGCATTTATTAATGAATTAAATGCTTTTGTAGAATCCATTAAAAAGAAAGAACCTTCTTCAATTACTGGAACAGATGGTTTAAAAAGTACTGAAGTAGCAATAGCAATGCAAGAATCTTTCGAAAACAAGAATATCATTACTTTATGAGGTGAGTTAAATGACTAAAGATATACGTTTTGCATGTGCACCGATTGCATGGACAAATGATGACATGCCCGAATTAGGTTATGAGAATTCTTTTGAACAATGCATTAGTGAAATGGCACTTTCAGGATATGAAGGTACTGAAATTGGTAATAAATATCCGAAAGATCCAGAAGTATTAAAATCTTTTCTAGAACCAAGAGGATTATCAGTAGCAAGTGCTTGGCTCAGTTTATATTTAACGTCAGAGCCTTATGAAGTAACTGAAGCTGCATTTATTAAACATAGAGATTTCTTGAGTGCTTTAGGTGCTAAAGTAATCGTTGTTTCTGAACAAGGTAACAGCATTCAAGGAGATTTAACGAAAGCACTATTTAAAGAAAAACCTGTATTCACTGAAAAAGAATGGCAATTATTAGTGGATGGATTAGAGAAATTAGGAAAGTTAGCTCACGAGAAAGATATGGAAATTGTATACCATCATCATATGGGTACAGGTGTACAAACAACTCATGAAATAGATGAATTAATGAAAAAAACAAGTAAAGATAACGTTTCTCTCTTATATGATACAGGACATCTTGTACTATCTGGAGAAGATCCAATAGATATATTCAATAGGCATAAAGATAGAATAAAGCATATACATTTTAAAGATGTTAGACAAAAGGTTAAAGAAGTTGTAGATAAAGACTGTAAATGCTTCTTAGATGGTGTGAAAGATGGCATGTTTACAGTGCCAGGTGATGGCGTAATAGACTTCAAACCGATATTAGATTTAATTTATCAATCAGATTATAAAGGATGGATTGTAGTAGAAGCTGAACAAGATCCAGCAGTTGCCAACCCGTTTATTTATGCTAAAAAAGCAAAAGAATATATTGAACAATATCAATAAAAATAATCATGAAATTGAGAGTGATTTAAACACCTAAGGGGAGAGGGTTATCATGAGTTTATTTGCAGCATTTTCATTTGTATTAGTCGTATTTGCAGTAGGGGTATATGCATTTTTAAGAAGTAGAAAAATAGACACTCAAAATTCTGAAGGTTATTTCATGGGTGGTAGAAGTTTAACTGGCTTTACTATCGCGTCAACCATCATTATGACAAACCTTTCTACAGAACAAATAGTAGGTCAAAATGGTCAAAGTTTCATGGCTGGAATGGAAGTAATGGCGTGGGAAGTAACTGCTGCTATTGCAATTGTCATATTGGCACTCGTATTCTTACCTAGATACTTTAGATATGGTGTAGATACGATATCTGATTTCATTGAAATGAGATTTGATACATTTACGAAACGACTCGTATCATTACTTTTCATATTTACATATGTTGTGTCTTTCTTGCCAGTTGTACTTTATTCAGGTGCACTCGTATTTAATAAAATTTTCAATATAAGTGATATGTTAGAAATTAGTGATATGACAGCTGTGATTCTTATATCAACAGGGATAGGTATAGTGGGTATTATTTACTTATTTATTGGTGGACTATCATTAAGTGCGCACAGTGATTCGATATATGGAATTGGTTTAATTATTGGAGGTCTTGCCATCCCAATTCTTGGTTTAATCATGTTTGGAGATGGAAGTTTCTTAAAAGGCTTCGACAAAGTTATACAGAATACACCAGAGAAATTAAACTCAATAGGTGCAATTGATTCAGATATCGTACCTTGGCCAACATTATTCTTCGGTATGTTCTTTAACAACTTATTCTTCTGGTGTACAAACCAGATGATTGTACAAAAAGCACTAGCTGGTAAGAACTTAAAAGAAGCTCAAAAAGGTGCAATGTTTGTCGGTGTATTTAAAATATTTGGTGCATTATTCTTAGTGTTCCCAGGTGTTCTAGCATTTAATATGTTAGGTGACAAAGTTTCGAATCCTGATAATGCATATCCAATGTTAGTTAATGAAGTCTTACCTGGATGGGCTTATGGATTATTCGGTGCTGTTATATTTGGTGCCATACTAAGTTCATTTGTTGGATCGTTAAATAGTACAGCGACATTGTTCTCGTTAGACTTTTACAAATCAATTATGAACAAAGAAGCAAGCAACAAACAAGTTTCTAGAGTTGGGAGATTAGTAACAGTAGTTGTCGGAGTGATTGTAGTTATCATTGCACCAATGATTTCATTGTTCCCACAAGGTTTATACGCAGTGGTACAAGAGTTTAATGGTGTGTATAATATGCCACTTTTAGTACTCGTACTTGTTGGATTCTTTGTTAAACGTACATCACAACTTGGTGGTAAAGTGATGTTTATTTTACACATCGTATTGTATGCGCTTTCAAAAGTAGTATTAACAGAAATTCATTATTTATATGTATTAAGTGTATTATTCTTCATCGATTTACTAGTAGTCATGTTATTCAATAAATGGAAACCATCTGATGAGTTTGATTTCAGTGTTAATTACGCAAAAGTAGATATAACGCCTTGGAAATATAGATATCTAGTAGGCGGTATTATCATATTTGTAGTGATAGGCACTTACATTTTATTCTCACCACTTGGATTAGCATAGGAGGAAAAGTTTATGACACTTACATTTGGCGTAATTGGTGCAGGACGTATTGGCCAATTACATATCAATTATTTAAGAACGCATAAAGACGTTAGAATTAAATGGATTTCAGATATATATTGCGACAAAATGGTGGATTGGATTAAAAAAGCAGGTATAGAAAATAAAACGAAAAACCATATGGATATTATTAATGATCCAGAAGTAGATGTTATTGTCATATGTTCTCCAACAGATACACATGTAGATATTATTAAAGCAGCATGTGCTAAAGGCAAACACATATTCTGTGAGAAACCAATTAGTTTATCTATAGATGAAGCTAAAGAAGCACTAGAAGCGGTTCAACAATCTAATGTTAAATTACAAATGGGTTTCAATAGAAGATTTGATAAAAACTTCAAAGAACTTCAAACAATTTTAAATAAAGGTGAGCTTGGAAATATCCAAACGTTACGTATTACTTCGAGAGACCCTGAGCCACCACCGATAGAATATATTAAACGTTCTGGCGGATTATTTATGGATATGATGATTCATGACTTTGATATGGCGAGATATTTAATGCAGTCTGAAATAACTGAAGTTTATGCGACAGGTGGAGCACTCGTCAATCCGGAAATAGCTAGATATGACGATATCGATACAGCGCTCGTTACACTTAAATTTGAAAATGGTTCAATGGCTGTAATTGAAAACTGTAGAAGAAGTGTATATGGATACGATCAACGTGTAGAAGTATTAGGTGATAACGGTGCAATAGATATAGGCAATGAGCAAACTACAACTTTAAATTATCACCGTGCAGATGGTATATCTAAAAATAACCCACCGTACTTCTTCTTAGAAAGATATAGTGAAGCTTACAAAATAGAAATCGATGGATTTATAGAAGCTATCTTAAATGATACAGATGTATTATGTTCAATAGAAGATGGTTATAAAGCACAAGAAATCGCAATGAAATGTAAAGAATCATTATTAGCAAATGCACCTCAATCATTATTAACCGGTCAATCAAAAACATTATAATCATAAGGAAGGTGGAACGTTAAATAATGAATACATTTATACGAAAAGCTAAAGAATCACATTATGCCATTCCTCAAATTAATGTTAATGGGTTAATATGGATAGAATGTATTTTAAAAGCTGCAGAGAAAACACGTTCCCCAATTATTTTAGGAACGACAGATAAAGTTATTGAGTTTCTTGGTGGATATGATTTTATATGTAAGACAATTAACAACAAAATAGAGTCAATGGATATAACAGTACCGGTTATTATACATCTTGATCATGGATTGAGTATAGAAGGTTGTAAACAAGCAGTAGATGCTGGTTACGACTCGGTTATGTTTGACGGTTCTAAATTACCAATCGAAGAAAATATAGCAAAGACTAAAGAAATAGTAGACTATGCGCATAAACATAACGTCATAGTTGAAGGTGAAGTCGGTGCAATCGGAGGTAATGAAGATGGCGTAATCGGTAATGTTCAATATGCACGATTAGAAGACTGTATAAGACTTGCGAAAGAAGCCAATCTAGACACACTCGCACCGGCATTAGGATCCGTACATGGTAAATACCAAGGCGAACCAAACTTAGGATTTAAAGAAATGGAAGAAATACAAGAAGCCATCGATATCCCTTTAGTATTACATGGCGCATCAGGAATATCAGACGAAGACCTAGTAAAAGCAATTAAATTAGGACACGCAAAAATAAACTTTAATACCGAAATCAATATCGCATGGAGTAATCAACTTAGACAAACACTAACAGAAGATCAAAATATTTTTAACCCCCAACAAATTTTGAATCCAAGTAAAAAAGTTATGCAAGACACTGTAGAATCAATCATTCATAAATGTTTGTCTAACAATAGAGCATAGAAATACAATTAACACATACCCTATATAAAAACACGAACGTCAGAATAACCAACTGACAACGTTAGAAAAGACTACATCGTATCTCGGACGATGTAGTCTTTTTGTTGAAATATGTTGGGATTGAGGCAGTTAATCAAAGAGATCGGCTAAGTTGTAGATTAATTCGGCAGTTAATCTAAGAGATTGGCTAAGTTGTAGATTAAGCCGGAAGTTAATCGAAGAGATTGACTGAGTTGTAGATTAAGTCTGAAGTTAATCTAAGAGATCGACTAAGTTGTAGATTAATTCGGTAGTTAATCTAAGAGATCGACCAAGTTGTAGATTAATTCGGTAGTTAATCTAAGAGTCCGGCTAAGTTGTAGATTAACTCATAAGTTAATCGAAGAGATTGGCTAAGTTGTAGATTAATTCGGCAGTTAATCTAAGACATTCTCAAGATCAACACTACACAATGAAAGGCTGGGACAAATTAATTTGTCCCAGCCTCAAATCATTATATTAGTAGTGGATGACGGGAATGAAATGTACTAAATAAGCACATTTCAATCCCAACCGTCCTATTCTATACGTTTCTCAATTCTACATGCTCACTTAGTTCTCTTGCTTTGGCATCTTTTATTTCTATGCCTTGTGCTTCTAGTTGTGCGATTGTTTCGGAAAATTGTGGTAAATATGCTTTATGTGCGATGAGTAATTCGTTCATTACTTGTTTGGCTGTTTCACCACTTTGTATTAATGGATTTATGATAAAGGCTTGTAATAATAAGCCATAGTCTCCGGTTACTGCTGCTTCTTCTACACATAGTTCCATATTTTTCATGACTTGTAACCATCCTCGTTCTGCTGGGTGTAATGAGCCGAATGCGATTGGTTGTGCGCCTGTTGCATTGATATATGCTGATACTTCAACTACATCTTCTGGTGCTAAGTCTGGTACTGCGCCATTATTAACTGTAGAGACAACGACGTGTGTATTTTTATTTGATGCGATTGAAGCAATCGTCTCACAAGCTACGTCTGAATAGTGTGTCCCGCCTCGTTTGCTTAATTGTTCTGGTTTATGGTCTAGATGTTCATCTTTATACAGTTCAAATAATTCTTTCTCAGTTTGTCTAACTTGTTCTGCACGTGTACCGATTTGTGGATCATGATATTCTTTAAGCGCATGTTCTAACATTTCTTCTGCTCGGTAATAATATCTATGATAGCCACATGGAATTAAATTCATTTGTTGCAATTGTTCTTCAAAAAATGATACATCAAAAATATTAGAAGGTAATGACGATGCATCTTCTACGAGCTTTTTATTCAATTGTTCTGTTACATCGTTACCTTGAGCGTCTTTTACCCGATGCCAATGAAAATGATTTAAACCTGCGAAGTGATGCGTAAGTTCTCCTTCTTTAACATTCATCATTTCAGGTTCATTAATTAAACTATTAACCGGTACGTTACATAAGCCGAGTACTTTGTCCCATTTCCCATATCGTACAATTGCATCTGTCACCATACCACTAGGGTTTGTAAAATTGATTAACCAAGCGTTTGGACATAGTTCTTTCATATCCTCAACGATATTTAATAAGACAGGAATCGTTCTTAGCGCTTTAAAAATACCACCCGGTCCATTTGTTTCTTGACCTAAGAATCCGTGAGATAACGGAATACGTTCATCTTTAATTCGAGCATCTAATAATCCTACTCTAAATTGTGTCGTTACAAAATCTGCATCTTTTAATGCTTCTCTTCTATCCAAAGATAAATGTATCGTTACATCGTAAGGAGAAGCGTCCCACATTCTTTGTGCCATCTTACCGACAGTTTCTAATTTTTCTCGACCTTCAGGAATATCAACTAACCAAATTTCACTTAATGGTAAAGACTCGTAACGTTTAATAAAACCTTCCATCAATTCAGGTGTATAACTACTACCGCCACCGATTGTTACAATTTTAATACCTTTTTCCATTTAAAATACCCCCTATTGATTTCTTTCTTATACACGTTAAGTATAGAATAGAAGTAACGATTAAAGAGGCGAATGTGCTATTATCAAATGAAATTTACAAATTTCCTTCTAAAAAGATAAATGTTTGTAATTAATTTTTACAAAGGGGAGTTCTAAACATGTTATTAACCGAAAGAATGAAAGAAGATATCTTTTCCGAAGCAGAACAAAGCATCATTAATTATTTGTTTGAAGAACGAGAAAAAGTAAAAACTAAAACATTAGAACATATATCTAAAGTAACGTATACACATCCTTCCACAGTGATTAGAATAGCGAAGAAATTAGGTTATGATGGATGGTTAGAATTAAAAGAACATTTCTTAGAAGAAGTAGAATATTTAAATCGGCATTACGAATCAATCGATGCGAATTTCCCGTTTGATGCAGCTGATAATAATATGTCCATCAGTCATAAATTAGCATTGTTAAACCAAACGACGATTAATGACACACTACATTTAATTAATAATCAAGCATTAGATTTAGCAGTAGATTATTTAGTAAAAGCAGATACAATCAAAATATTTGGACTCTACCATAATTTAATGATTTGTGAAGAGTTCGAAATGAAGATGAATCAAATAGGCAAAACTGTTAAACTATGCACATTAGAACCACATTTTGAAATAGAAAAATCTACAAAAGACACATGCGCAATATTTATCTCTTATAGTGGAGAGAATCAAAGCATATTAAAACTATTGCCAATGTTAAAGAAGAAAAAAGTTCCAATAATCGGATTAACAAGTATAGGAGAGAACACAGTAAGTAAATATGCAGACAGTACTTTGCGCATATCAACACGAGAAAAGCTTTATTCAAAAATCAGCAACTTCTCAACAAGAGATTCAATAGGATTTCTAATGGATATACTTTACGCATGTGTATATGGACAGGATTATGAACAACATACAAACTACAAGATCAATATTGCCAAGAACTTTGATCATCGCGTTACACATAATAAAATGATTCAAGAAAATCAGTAAATGAATATTGTATTAACTGGAAATTATAGAGATAATAAGTAGTGAATGATTACGTCTACATATGAAATGTGCGAATTCCTGTAATGTATTTTATAATATAAATTGATATAGATAGATAATGAGCTTGTTTAGAAAGGAATTTTAAAATGTTTAACAATAAAAGTAACTTTAAAATAAAAAAAGCAATTATACCAGCAGCGGGTTTAGGGACGAGATTTTTACCTGCTACGAAAGCGATGCCTAAAGAGATGTTACCAATATTAGATAAACCTACAATTCAATATATTGTAGAAGAAGCGGCACGTGCTGGAATTGAAGATATTATCATCGTAACGGGTAAACATAAACGTGCGATTGAAGATCACTTTGATATTCAAAAAGAACTAGAAACAACTTTATTTGAAAAAGGTAAATTAGAGTTACTTGATAGAGTACAATACTCTACCGATTTAGCGAATATTTTCTATGTGAGACAAAAGGAACAAAAGGGATTAGGTCATGCAATTCATACAGCTAAACAATTTATCGGTAATGAACCATTTGCCGTGCTACTAGGTGATGATATTGTAGAGTCTGATAATCCTGCGATTAAACAATTAATGGATCAATACGAAGAAACAGGCAAATCAGTTATTGGTGTTCAAACTGTACCTGAATCAGAAACACATCGTTACGGTATAATCGAACCGAAATCTCAAGATGAACGCTTATATGAAGTAGAAAGGTTTGTAGAAAAGCCTGAGCAAGGAACAGCACCATCTAACCTTGCAATAATGGGTAGATATGTACTTTCACCTAAAATCTTCGATTATTTAGAAACACAAACTGAAGGCAATGGTGGAGAAATTCAATTAACAGATGCTATAGAACGTTTAAACAAAGACGATAAAGTTTATGCGTATGACTTTGAAGGTCAGCGCTATGATGTTGGTGAAAAAATAGGATTTGTGAAGACAACGATAGAATTTGCTTTAAAAGATGAAGAAATGAGTAATGAAATTAAACGATATATTCAATCATTAGACATTTAGGTAAAGGGGATAGAACTTTGAAAGCACAATGGGAAGAGAAAATTTCCGAAAGCTTAGTGGAACACTTTTATAAACTTCAATCAGATGAAGAAATTGAAGAAGGTTTTTCAGATGTATTATCCTTTGGAACTGCAGGCATAAGAAGCAAGTTTGGCATTGGACCCGGTCGTTTAAATAAATTTACTATACAAAAGGTTGCATTAGGATTAGCCAAATATTTAAAAATCAAAACAGAACAACCTAAAGTAGTCATTCACTTTGATACGAGACATTTATCTAAAGAATTTGCGATTGAAATAGCAAAAGTATTAGGCACAAATGGCGTTCATGTTATATTGCCAGAAACATATAAATCAACACCAGAATTATCATTTGCAGTCAGATATTTAAACACAACAGCAGGCATTATGATTACAGCAAGTCATAATCCTAAAAATTATAATGGCATCAAAGTTTATGGATCAGATGGTGGACAATTATTAACAGAACCATCGCAAGAACTGAGTCATTATATAGATAAAGTAAAAGATCCTTTAAATATTAAGACAACAGACTTAAAAGCATTACAAGAAGAACAAGTCGTGATGCCATTAAATGAAGCAACAACAATAGCATATAAAGCAGCGATTAAAGAATTAGTCGGTGACTTTTCAACAACATCAACAAAGACTGTTCTAACAAGCTTGCACGGTACAAGTTTACCTTTATTATCCGAAATATTAAATGATTTATCATACACTAATTATATCGTAGAACAAGCACAATCAGCGCCAAGCGGAGACTTCCCAACAGTGAAAATCGCGAACCCAGAAGCGGAAGATACATTTGAATTAGGAAAAGCATTAGCAGAACGTGAAGACGCTCAGTTGATAATCGCAACAGATCCAGATGCAGATAGAATAGGGATTGTAGAAAGATACGAAGATGGCACAACGAAATATTTCAATGGAAATGAAATAGGCTTGTTGCTTATGAAATTAAGAAACGAAGAATTATCAGATGATAAACAGAAATACATCATCAAATCAGTCGTAACAAGTGCATTAAGTGAGAAGTTAGCGAAATCATTAGACATAGGCGTTATAAACGTCCTAACAGGCTTTAAATACATATCAGAACAGTTGATGAACTTAGAAAATAATCCCTCACAACTTGTCCTAGCATATGAAGAAAGCCACGGATATATTGTAGATGATATCTCAAGAGATAAAGATGCAATACAAGTAGCAGCATTACTCATAAAGTATAAAGAACAACTCGCACAAGAAGGTAATACATTTAAAGATATATTAGAAAATATATATCAAGAACACGGACAATATAAAGACAAGACACTATCACCAACATTTGAAGGCGCAGCAGGAAGAACAAAGATCAATCAAATCATGAGCAACTTCAAACAATTAAATACAATAGAACTATCAAACTTGACACCATTGATTATAGAGAACTATGTAACACAAGAATCATATAGTGTAAGAAGCGGTAATAAAGAAACTATCCACTTACCACAAACAGATCTTATTAAATTTATCTTTAAAGAAGGATTTATAGCAGTAAGACCATCAGGAACAGAACCTAAAATGAAGCTGTATTTTTCATTAGATGTAGATGACTTAGGAGAAGTAATAGATGAGTTTAAAAAGAAGTATGAGTTGGGGTAGAAGAGGATAGCGTTTAAATAAAATTTAAAACAAATGAAATAAGCTAACTGTATTTAGGGATTTATATACAGTTAGCTTATTTTTTTATAGGGTGATGATACGCTTCGGTATCATTAAACTTGATAAATGAGTCGAGAATTTTGATTATCTAATGTTTAAATTCAATTTATATTTTTTAAATATAAGAAATAAAAAGAGTTTTTCTTAATAATAAATCAACTTAAAAAAGAAATTTAGCAAAAGCCTTATTGAGTGTTCTACTCAATAAGGCTTTTTTATATGTGTTTGATGTAAATTAATGTAATTTTTAATGTACAAAGTAACTTAATGATGAATTATTAAACTTATAACCATATTTAAATGAATATTAGAATAATTTTATTTAAAAGAAGGTTGAAATTTAATATAATAAATATAAATAAAGCTCAGTTTAATAGTGTGTCAGTATAAAAAATATTTCTAGAATATTTATAAACACAATTGTAAATACAAATAATTGTTGTATAATTAAATTGCATTAAATATAAGAGTGGAGGATTTTATGGAAGAGACAATTGACTTAAGTAAACTATTTGGAATTTTAAAGAAAAACATAAAATATATAATTATTTTACCAATCGTTTTTCTAATTTTGAGTATGGTGATTACATTCGTATTTATGACACCGAAATACTCAACTTCTACACAAGTGCTTGTTAATCAGAAAGAAACGGATAGCCAAATGATAGCTCAACAAGTGCAATCAGATTTACAACTCGTAAATACATACTCAGAAATTATTAAAAGTCCAAGAATATTAGACAAAGTATCTAAAAATTTAAAAGGCAAATATTCAAGTGGTGAAATTGCTGGAATGCTAACAGTTACTAATCAAGCAGAATCACAAATTTTAAACATAACTGTTGAGAATGAAAGTCGTGAAAATGCAGGTAAAGTAGCAAATGAAATAGCGAATGTTTTTAGTAAAGAAGCTAGTAAAATCATGAAAGTAGATAATGTTTCTATTCTTTCTGAAGCAGATAATAATGGAAGTAAAGTGTCACCTAAACCACTTATCAATGCAGTGGTCGGTGTATTTTTAGGTTTAATTATTGCATTAATCATAATTTTCTTGAAAGAAATATTAGATAAGAGAATTAAAACAGAAGAAGATGTTGAAGAGCAATTGAATATACCAGTATTAGGAACTATTCAAAGATTTAATCAATAAAGGAGGTTTAATAGTATGGCTAAGAAAAAGAAATTAGATAAAGAAGTAACGACGTTAATAACTCATAGCAAACCTAAAGCAGTTGTAAGTGAGAAATTTAGAGGAATTAGATCGAACATTTTATTTTCAACAGCTGATGATGAAGTTCAAACATTGTTAGTGACATCAGATAAACCAGCTTCAGGTAAATCAACTGTATCAGCAAATGTCGCAATTACATATGCACAAGCAGGGTTTAAAACATTAGTAATTGATGGAGATATGAGAAAGCCGACTCAACATTATATATTTAATAAAAATAATATTACTGGATTGTCTAATGTAATAATAAATAAGAGTACTTTTGAAGAGGCAGTTCATTCTACTGAAATTACAAATTTAGATGTTTTAACTTCAGGTCCGATTCCACCAAACCCATCTGAATTAATTGGTTCTACAAATATGTTGGATATATTTGAAGAACTTAAACAACAGTATGATTTTATTCTTGTAGATACGCCTCCTGTTAATACAGTGACAGATGCTCAATTATTTGGCGAATTAACTAAAAATGCAATCTTCATAATAGATGTTGAAAGTAATAATAAAGAATCAGTCAAAAAAGGTAAAGAATTATTAGAAAAATCAGGAACAAAAATTCTTGGTGCTGTTTTAAATAAAGCTCCATTAGATAAATCATCAAGTTCTTACTATTATTATGGGGAAGATGAATAATGATAGATATTCATAATCATTTATTAGTTGGTATGGATGATGGCCCGCAAACATTAGAAGACACAATTGCTTTATTAACACAAGCTAAAGAACAAGGTATCACAGGTATTGTTGTTACACCTCACCATTTACATCCGAGGTATAACAACATATTTAGTGATGTCAATAATGCAATTAAAGACCTAACAAGTAATCAACAAATTAAAGATTTTAATATTCAGTTATATCCTGGTCAAGAAATAAGAATAACTGACAAAGTATTAGAGGATATAGATCAACATCAAATTCAGGGAATTAATCATTCTAAATATCTTCTAATAGAGTTACCTTCTAATGCTGTACCACACTACACTAAGAATCTTCTTTATGAAATTCAAACTAAAGGTTTTATACCTGTTATAGCACATCCTGAACGTAATAAAGCAATTGCTCAAGATATTAATTTGCTTTATGAATTAATAAATAATGGGGCATTAAGCCAAATAACAGCTTCATCTTTAACCGGGGAACTAGGTAAGAACTTACAGAAATTATCTATTCAAATGATAGAACATAACTTAATACATTTTGTTGCTTCAGATGCACATCACCCAGAGAATAGACCGTTCGGTCTGGGGGAATTGTTCAACACACCAAAATTGAAAAATATGGAACCTACTATAAAAGGGTTATTAAATAACAATGAAGCAATGATACAGAATAAAGATGTAATAAAAGAAAGACCAATTGAATTTAAGAAAAGCAAATTTTTTGGTCTATTTTAAATAGGAAATAGGGGAATGAGAATTGGAATATATATCAACTAAGCAAAGACTCATGATGCTATTAGTTATAGACTCACTAATTGTTACTTTTTCAGTATTTTTAGGTTATTACATCTTAGAGCCATATTTTGAGAGCTACTCAATTAAAACGTTAATTTTATCATCACTTATATTGCTTATATCTCATCATGTATTCGCTCAAATCTTCGATTTATATCATAGAGCATGGGAATATGCGAGTGTAAGTGAATTAATCTTAATTGTTAAAGCAGTTACGGGATCAATCATAGCTACTGGGATAATTGTTCCAATAGTTACACAACAACCACCATTTTTAAGATTATATTTTATAACTTGGATGATGCACTTATTACTAATAGGTGGTTCAAGGTTATCATGGAGAATATTTAGAAAAGCATTCATAAGTACTGAAGGTAAGAGAAAACCAACACTTATAGTGGGTGGAGGTCGAGGTGGCTCTTTACTAATTCGCCAAATGTTAAATACACCATATATGGGAATGGAACCAGTGCTTGTCGTAGATGATGATCCAAATAAACAAAAGATGTCTATAACATCAGGTGTAAAGGTACAAGGTTATATTTCAGATATACCTGATTTAGTTAAAAAATTTAATATTAAAAAAATTATTATTGCCATTCCAACACTTTCACAAAACAGATTAAGAGAAATTAATGAGTTATGTGAAGGCGCAAGAGTTGAAGTATTTAAAATGCCTAACATAGAAAATGTTATGTCAGGTGAAATTGAAGTAAATCAATTGAAAAAAGTAGAAGTCGAAGACTTACTAGGAAGAGACCCAGTAGAGCTCGATATGGCATCTATCTCAAGTGAATTAACACAAAAAACAATACTTGTAACTGGAGCAGGTGGATCAATCGGTTCTGAAATATGCAGACAAGTTTGTAAGTTCACACCAGAGAAAATCATACTACTCGGACACGGCGAGAATAGCATATATCACATACATCAAGAACTTACTAGAATATATAAAGAACAAATCGAAGTAGTACCCATTATTGCAGACGTGCAAGATAAAGAGCGTATGAAAAAAATAATGCAAGATTATAAACCATATGTTGTTTATCATGCAGCAGCACATAAACACGTACCGTTAATGGAATATAATCCACAAGAAGCAATCAAGAATAATATTTTAGGGACAAGAAATACTGCTGAAGCTGCGAAATTAGCAGAAGTGAGTAAATTTGTAATGGTTTCTACGGATAAAGCAGTAAATCCTCCTAACGTTATGGGGGCTTCTAAACGAATAGCAGAAATGGTAATACAAAGTATGAACAACGAAACAAGTAAGACTGATTTTGTAGCAGTCAGATTTGGAAACGTACTTGGTTCAAGAGGTTCAGTAATACCACTCTTCAAAAAACAAATCGAGGCTGGTGGACCTGTAACAGTTACTCATCCAGAAATGACAAGATATTTCATGACAATACCAGAAGCATCAAGACTAGTTCTTCAAGCAGGTGCTTTAGCAACAGGTGGAGAAGTATTCGTATTAGATATGGGCAAACCTGTTAAGATTGTTGATTTAGCTAAAAACCTTATCAGACTAAGTGGTTATAAAGAAGAAGATATAGGTATTGAATTTAGTGGAATTAGACCAGGTGAAAAATTATTTGAAGAATTGCTGAATAAAGATGAAATACATCCAGAGCAAGTATACGAAAAGATTTATCGAGGAAAAGTTAAAGATATTGATAAAGAAGAAGTTGAATCAATTATTTCAGATTTACTTAACGGTTTCACTAAAGAAAAAATTATAAATTATACCAATAATAATATCGAAAGTAATCATGATAAAAAAATACAAAAGTAATGGGTGAGGATATGTTTAAAGGGAAAACAATATTAATTACAGGTGGCACAGGTTCGTTTGGTAATGCAGTGATGAAAAGATTCTTACACACTGACATTAAGGAAATAAGAGTATTTTCAAGAGATGAGAAAAAACAAGATGATTTAAGAAAAAAATATAATAATGATAAATTAAAGTTTTATATAGGTGATGTACGTGATGTATTGAGTGTAGAAAATGCTATGAGAGGTGTTGACTTTGTCTTTCATGCAGCTGCATTAAAACAAGTTCCTTCATGTGAGTTTTTCCCTATAGAAGCTGTTAAAACAAATATATTGGGCACCGAAAATGTTGTACAATCTGCGATAAGAGCAAATGTAAAGAAAGTAATATGCCTTTCTACTGATAAAGCTGCATATCCAATAAATGCTATGGGTATTTCTAAAGCTATGATGGAAAAAGTATTTGTTGCCAAATCAAGAAATGTTGATAAAGATCAAACATTAATTTGTGGAACAAGATATGGGAACGTTATGGCTTCAAGGGGCTCTGTTATTCCATTGTTTATCGAAAAAATTAAAAATAATGAGCCATTAACAGTTACAGATCCAAATATGACGAGATATTTAATGAGCTTAGAAGAAGCAGTTGAATTAGTTATACATGCATTTAAACATGCAGAAACTGGAGATATTATGGTTCAAAAATCGCCTGCTTCTACAGTGGGTGACTTAGCTCAAGCATTATTAGAACTTTTTGAAGCAAAAAATGAAATTAAAATTATAGGTACTAGACACGGTGAAAAACAAGCTGAGACGCTTCTTACAAGAGAAGAATATGCACAAGCAGAAGATATGGGTGACTATTATAGAGTTCCAGCGGATTCTAGAGACTTAAATTATAGTAATTATGTGGAAGATGGTAGTAAAGAAATAACTGAAGCGTATGAATATAACTCAGATAACACATACCAACTAACAGTAGAAGAAATTAAAGAAAAATTATTGTCATTAGAATTTGTAAAAAATGAACTAAATAGTTATAAAAATAAAGCTTAAATAGGAGGTTTATATGAAATCAATCGTAATTACCGGTTCAAATGGCTTTGTAGGAAAAAATTTAAAATTTGATTTAAAGCAAACGACTGATTATCAAATTCTTGAAATATCAAGAGATACTTCTATTGAAGATAGAAATGAATATTTAACTAAAGCAGACTGTATTGTACATTTAGCAGGTGTAAATAGACCAGAACATGAAAGTGAATTTTATGAAGGTAACGTATCACTGTTACAAGAAATGTTGGATATAGTTAAAAATAATCGTAATAAACCTTCTATTATTTTGTCATCTTCTATTCAGGCAAATGCAGATAATTTATATGGTAAAAGTAAAAATGAAGCTGAAAGTTTACTAAATAATTTCTCAAAAACATACGGTAACAAAGTTTATATTTATCAATTCCCAAATTTATTTGGTAAATGGTGTAAACCTAATTACAATTCTGTTATTGCTACATTCTGTAATAATATTGCTTGTGGTAAAGAAATAAAAGTGAATGATAGAGAAATCATGTTATCGCTAAATTACATTGATGATGTTATCGCGGAAATAAAAAGAGCAATTGAAGATAAACCTACAATTGTTGATAACAAAGTTGAAGTACCTAATGTTTATAAAAAGAGTTTAGGAGAAATAAGTGACTTAATTATTTCATTCAAAGATTCTAGAGAAAAGAGATTCTTACCTAAATTAGATGATCCATTTGAAAAAGCTTTATATAGTACTTATTTAAGTTATTTACCTAAAAATGAATTTAGTTATCCTCTTAAAATGAATGTTGATGAAAGAGGTTCTTTTACTGAATTCTTAAAAACACCAGACAGAGGACAAGTATCGGTCAATGTTTCAAAACCAGGCATAGTTAAAGGTAATCATTGGCATCATACTAAAAACGAAAAATTCCTAGTAGTTTCTGGGGAGGGCGTTATTAGATTTAGATTACCGGATTCAGAAGAAGTTATTGAATATCATGTTTCAGGTGACAACTTGGAAGTAGTTGATATTCCAGTAGGATATACACATAATATTGAAAACTTAGGTACTGAAAATATGGTAACTATAATGTGGGTTAATGAGATGTTTGATCCAGAAAATCCAGACACATATTTCTTGGAGGTTTAAAAATGAATAAATTAAAATTAATGACAATAGTAGGTACAAGACCAGAAATTATTAGATTATCAGCTACTATCAAGGCTTGTGATAAATATTTCAACCAAATATTAGTACATACAGGACAGAACTATGACTACACTCTTAATCAAGTGTTTTTCGAAGAATTAGAATTAAGAGAACCTAATCACTTTTTAGAAGCCGTAGGCAAAGATTTGGGCGAAACAATGGGTAATATTATTGCTAAATCATATGAAGTATTAGCTAAAGAACAACCTGATGCACTTCTTATATTAGGAGATACTAATAGTTGTTTGGCAGCAGTATCGGCGAAAAGATTAAAAATTCCTGTATTTCATATGGAAGCAGGTAACCGTTGTTTCGATCAAAACGTACCTGAAGAAATTAATAGAAAAATAGTCGATCACGTTAGTGACGTAAATCTACCATATACAGAACATAGTAGAAGATACCTATTAGATGAAGGATTCAAAAAAGAGAACATCTTCGTAACAGGTTCACCGATGCGAGAAGTTTTAGAACAATATGAAGATAAAATTAATACAAGTGATGCACTAACAACACTAAATCTTGAACCAAACAAATACATCTTAGTTTCAGCACACAGAGAAGAAAATATTGATATAGAAGACAACTTTAATTCATTAATGAATGCAATTAATGAAATAGCAGAAAAATATCAATTGCCAGTAATTTATTCAACACACCCTAGAAGCTGGAAAAAAATCGAAGAAAGGTCATTTGAGTTTCATCCTTTAGTAAAACAACTGAAACCATTTGGTTTCTTTGATTACAATGCATTACAAAAGAATGCATTCGTTGTCCTTTCAGATAGCGGAACATTATCAGAAGAATCATCAATGCTTAAGTTCCCAGGAGTTCTAATTAGAACATCTACAGAACGACCAGAAGTATTAGATAAAGGTTCAGTAATTGTTGGTGGAATTAAATATGATAACTTAGTTCAATCCGTGGAACTCGCAAGAGCAATGCAAAATAATAATGAGCCAATGATAGACGCAATTGATTATAAAGATACAAATGTTTCTCAAAAAGTAGTGAAAATCATACAAAGTTATACGGAGATTATTAATAGAAATACTTGGGGGAAATAATGTTAAAAAAATTATTTTTAAAAGTAATTAATAGTAACAAAAATACAAAAGGCTCAAATGTGAAAATAAATCCACTTGCATATGTAAAGAATTCTAAATTTAGTGGCAATAACTATGTTGATAGATTATGCAGAATTCGTAATACATCATTTGGAAAATATAGTTATATTGGATATAACTCAGATTTAAATAATGTTCAAATAGGTAATTATTGTTCTATTTCTTCTGATGTAAAAATAGGATTAGGTAAACATCCAATACATCTTTTTAGTACTTCACCAATTTTTTATTCAAAAAATAATCCTTTTAACTTAGAAATCAATGAAACCGAATATGATGACAACCCAGAATTAACAATTATTGGTAATGATGTTTGGATTGGCGCAAATGTAATTATTATGGATGGAATTAGAATTGGAAATGGATCGATAATTGCTGCAGGTAGCGTGGTTACAAAAAATATTGAAGAATATGAAATTGTTGGTGGAGTTCCTGCCAAAGTAATAAAAAAGAGATTTGATGAAGAAACAATCAAAAATTTAAAAGATAGCAAATGGTGGGAAAAAGATGCCAAAGAGTTAATTAGTTCTCAATTTCATTTGTAAAAGTCTTTAAATAAAAAGGAATGGGTTTTAATGAGAATTTTAAATATTGTATCTAGTAATATTGTTCAGGATCCAAGAATTCTAAAACAGATGGAGACTATAAAAAAATTAACAGATGATTATATAGTTTTAGGGAAAAATAATGCCAATGTTACAGATGAGAGACTAAAGAAAATAGATTTTAATTATAAACTGTTTGGTTTAAATAAGAGCGAAAATACGATATTTAAAAAATTAATAAACAGAGTGAAATTTGGTAAAAATGTCATTAGATTTATTAAAGAATATAAACCAGAGGTTATACATGCTAATGACTTTGATGTTTTGTTTATTGTATTTCTTAGTAGGTATAAAAATGCAAAAATTGTATATGATGCACATGAGATATATTCGAAAAATGCTTTTATTAATAAATATAAAATTTTATCAGCAATCGTACAGATTATTGAAAAAAGAATAATCAAAAATATTGATACTTTTATAACTGTTAGTCACGCAGCTAGAGATTACTATAGGAACTCAAATTATCCTAAAGAAGCAATAGTGGTTACTAATGCCCCGATTAAATATAAAATAGATAAAAAAGAAAAGTTAGCTAAAGACATATTTGAAGTTGTATATCAGGGACAAATTGTTTCAAATAGAGGTTATGAAGAATTCCTAGAATCTGGTTCACTTATAACAGATGATAGTATACAGCTTGTAATCAGAGGATTTGGGGAGCTAGAAAAATCTTTAAGAGAATTTAAAGAAGCTAAAAATATAAAAAATGTGAGATTTGATCCACCAGTAGAGATAGACACTTTGGTTTCCAAATTAAGTTATAGTGATGTTGGTGTTATTTTAACTAAAGGAACTTCTATTAATTTTGAATATACAGTTTCAAACAAAATTTTTGAATGTATACATGCGGGATTACCAGTCATTTTATCACCTGTGAAAGAACATATCTTTTTAAATGATAAATATAATTTGGGAATTGTACTAGATGAGGTAGAACCTGAAAAAATTTCAAAAGCTATAATAGAATTAAAAAATAATAAAGAATTATACAAAGAATTAAAACAAAATGCTATAAAAGCATCAGAAACACTTACTTGGCAGAATGAGGAAAAAAAATTAATTGAAGCATATAAATCTTAATTTATTAATAAGTATTAAAGAAAAGTGGAGATTATGAAAAAAATAAAAGATATCACAGTTAATATTTTAGCTACAGTTATTCCAATTATAATAATGCAATTAATACTTATCCCAATATATTCAAGAAATAACACAAGTGAAGATTTTGGTAAATTCTTATTAATTTTGACTTTAATAAATATATCATCAATAATTCTTGGAAATACTCTAAATAATATCAGATTAATTAATAAAGATGAAAAAAATATTAAAGAGTATAAATATTTCAGTACTTTAATTATATTAATAATAATAAATATTATTATCACAACGATGTTTCTTTTGTTATGGAAAATAGATAAAAGTGAAATTATTCTTATAAATTTATGGGGAACTTGTTTACTAGTAAGAAGTTATATTTTTGTATATCTGAGATTAGAATTTAAATATTTAGAAATATTATATATAAATATAATAAGTGCAGTAATCTTAGGTATAGGTTCTTTATTACTTTCTTATAATCTAGTAAATATATATCTAGTATTATTTGTATCTGAAGCAATAATAATTATTTCTATGATTTTATATAGTTTAAAATATTTTAAGGAATTTAAAATTCAATTTCTACATATAAAAAAAATTAGAGACCTTAGTTCACTACTTGGATCTAATATTATTTTAAATTTATTAAATTATTCAGATAGAATATTGATTGGAATAGTTTTAGGAGCAAAATATGTACCATTATTTTTCATCTCTACAATTGTGGGAAAATTATCGAATTTAATCATAAACCCTATGGTTACAGTGTTATTAAGTTATGAAGTAGATAATAAATCTTCTCATCCAAAGAAAAATATTTTCAAAGTTTTTTCTTTAATAATAATATTATCCATAATATTATCAATTATCATTACATTTGTATCATATATAATCATAAAAATTTTATATCCTGATTATCTTGAGGATGTTAAAGGAATATTATATCTATCAAACCTAGGGGTCATACTATTATCGACAACTGCAATTTTACAAATGAAAATCATTGCTAACAGTAAGTTTAAATTGAATCTTACTATTAATATAGTGAGTTTGATTATATTAACAATATCAAGTGTGTTACTAATGAACTATTTTGGAATAATGGGATTCTCAATTGCACTTGTTTTGTCATCATTAATAAAGCATTTCTTAATTTATATATCAATTAATGAAAAGTTAGGAGATGAATAAATGACTATTTTACTATTTATTTTAATATCAGTATCATATATTTGTTTTTTGTTTAAATATAATTTTAGATTCATAAGTTTGTTTTGGATAGTAATATTTTCTATTAGCTTATTACTTCCCATTTTCATAGGTAATTATTTTTCATATGGCTTTATTATAAGTGATAGTGCTTATAATAAACTTAATTTAATATATTTAATATGTTTAATAGCTTTTATTATAAGTAACCTTCCATTTCAACTAAGAAAAATGAGATTTAATAATGCCAAGATTAAAAAAATCGAGTACGTTACTATAAAAAAAGCGAATTTGGTATATTGTATTTTATCTTTTCTATTAGCTATTGTACTGGGTGTTGAAGTAGTAACTACAGGTACTATCGCAACTTTAGAATTAAGTTCATGGACTAAAATGATGCAATCTTCTATATTATTGGGACTACTTTTTACATCCTATTTAAGTTTTCTATATTCAAATAATAAGCAACAAAAAATTAGAAATTTAGTATTAATAGTCTGCTCAATAATTTTTGTATTACTCTTTATATTTGGAAGAAGAATACTGATTTATCCCACTATTGCAGCAATTATTCTATATATTTATAGAAAAAGAATTCAACCAAGTATAACAAAAATTAGTATTTTAAGTATAATATCTATTTTCATTGGATTACCTTTACTAATGAGTATCAGAACATTGGGAATAAAAGAAGGAATAATCAATTTTATTGGAATTATAAAGGGTGATTATAATCAATATTTGAATTATTTAGCGATAGGAACAGATGTGACTTATTCTTATTCATTAGCAGCAATTATTCTTACAGATGATATTAGAGTAACTTTTTTAACTTTATTTAAACCTGTCTTTATATTTATACCAAGAAGTATTTGGCCAGATAAACCTGAGGCGCTTTCTGAAGCATTAGTTCATAAAATGAATTTACCTTTTGATAAAGGAATGTCTATTCCGCCAGGACTAGTGGGTGAGTCATATGTTTATTTTGGTATAGTTGGAGTTATTCTTGTTAGTGTTATTTTTGGAGTTATATGTGGTATTGCAGATAATTACAGTCAACATTTAATTAATCATCCAGATGGACGAAATAGTATTAATTTAATAATGATAGTTATAGTAATGATACAAATAATTATGGGTTCAATTAGAGGAGACACGGCTACTAATATTCAAGAGGCGTTATATTTATTTTTACCATTATTGTTAATATTACATTTTTCAAAATATAAAATTAAAATTTAAGGAGTAATCAAATGAAATTATCAGTTATAGGCTTGGGTTATATTGGTTTACCTACAGCGTTATTATTCGCATCAAAAGGTTTAGATGTTACGGGTATTGATGTAAATAAATCTGTAGTAGAAAAATTGAATAACAAAGAATTACATATTGAAGAAAATGGTCTACAAGAATTATTAGTACAAACAATTGATTCTAAAAATTTCAAAGCTGCAACTGAAGTAGAACATTCTGATTATTATATTGTTGCTGTTCCGACACCTCATTTAGAGGATAATAGTTGTGATGTTTCATATTTAAAAGATGCAGTTATGAAACTTAAAAATGTTATTAAAAAAGGTGATACGATAATTGTTGAGTCAACTATTGGTCCTAGAACAATGGAAGATATTGTACAACCTATGATCGAATCATTTGGTTTTACAGTTGGCGAAGATATTTATCTTGCTCATTGTCCTGAAAGAGTTTTACCTGGAAAAATTATTCATGAAATGATTCATAATAATAGAATTATTGGTGGTATTACTGAAGCATGTACTCAAAAAACTATAGAGTTATACAAGCAATTAGTTCAAGGGAAATTACTTGAAACAAAAGCGAGTACTGCAGAGATGTCTAAGTTAATGGAAAACACTTACAGAGATGTGAATATCGCTTTAGCGAATGAATTAGTTAAAATTAGTGATAATTTAAATATTAATGCATTAGATGTCATTAAATTAGCAAATGAACACCCTCGTGTAAATATTCATTTACCAGGCCCAGGTGTTGGAGGTCATTGTTTAGCTGTTGATCCATATTTCATTGTTGCAAGTGACCCTGAGAATTCAGAAATAATTGCAAATGCACGTAGAATTAATAATAGTATGCCTAAATATGTAATTGAAAAAGTGAATAGTATTATGGAATCAATTCAAGGTAAAAAATTAACAGTTCTTGGTTTAACTTATAAAGGGAATATTGATGATATAAGAGAATCTCCAGCATTAGATATTTATCATGAATTAAAATTAAAATCTGAATATGAAGTTGTTGCACAAGATAGCCATGTACAACTTGACTGGGTTGAAAATGATATCAAAAAAGCACTTGAAAATAGTGATTTAGCATTAGTTCTAACTGATCATAATGAGTATAAAGAGTTAGCTAACTATGTGAATGGAACAATGAAACAAAATATTGTGTTTGATACTAAAAATATTGTTGGAAATACAGAAGAAATTAAATATTACAATTTCAATAACATTTATAGTACAAAAGAGGTTTAAAATATGAAAACCAAGAAGATATTAATCCTTTGTCAGTATTTTTATCCTGAATATGTTTCATCAGCAACGTTACCAACACAAATGGCTGAAGATTTAGTAGATAAAGGTATAAAAATAGATGTTATGTGTGGTTGGCCATATGAATACTCTCAATCACATAAAACATTAAAAAAAGAAAAGTATAATGGAATAAATATTAGAAGGTTGAAATATGCTCAATTTAATAATAAGTCAAAAATTGGTAGACTAATAAACTTCTTCTCATTATTTGCAATGTTCTTAATTAATATGCCAAGAATGTTGAAATACGATCATATTTTAGTTTATTCTAATCCTCCAATTCTACCTTTTATACCTGATTTGATACACAGAATATTTAAGAAGAAATATTCGTTTGTTGCGTATGATATAGCACCAGATAATGCAATTAAAACAGGGGCTACTAAACCAGGTAGTATGATTGATAAGGTAATGAAGTATATTAATAAACATGTTTATAAAAATGCAGAGCATGTTATTGTCTTAGGTACTGAAATGAAAAATTATATATTAGAGAATAAAATTTCTAATAATAAAAATAATATTCATGTTATACCTAATTGGTATGATGAAAAATCATTAAGTAAAGACAAAGTATATAATGATGCTTTTAAAGATATTAAAAGTAAGTATAATAAAATACTTTTATATAGTGGAAATATGGGACAACTTCAAGATATGGAAACGATAATGCAATTTCTTAAAGGTGTTAAGGACAACAAAGAAGTAGCTACTGTTTTATGTGGACATGGTAAGAAGAAAGAAATAGTAGATGATTTTATTAAAAATAATAATATAGAGAATGCTTTTGTTTATGATTTTCTTACTGGAACAGATTATTCTGATGTGCTTAATATTGCAGATTGTTGCATAGCTTCACTCGTACCCGAGGGTATTGGTCTAGGAGTACCAAGTAAAAATTATGGATACTTAGCTGCTGGAAAGCCACTTATCGCAATTATGGATAAAGAAACAGATATTGTTAAACAAATAAAATCATATAATGCAGGTCTTCATGTTAATAATCAAGATTCTCAATCAATTATAAACTTTGTGGAAAATAATAGTCCTAAAGACTTTGAGCAAATGGGCAGTAATGCATATAAAATTTACAAAGAAAATTATACAAGAGAATTAAGTACAGAAAAGTATTATAATTTACTGAAATAAAGGTGGAGAATTATGAAAAAGTTATTTGATATATGCAGTTCTTTATTTGCAGTGTTTATTTTTTCACCAATATTAATCGTTACATCTATAGCTATTAAACTAGAATCTAAAGGTCCAATCGTTTTTAAACAAAAACGACCTGGTATAAATAATGAAATCTTTAATATTTATAAATTTAGATCTATGAAAGTTGAAACGCCAGATGTAGCAACTGATAAAATTGATGCAAATATGTACATTACTAAATCAGGACGTTTTATTAGAAGAACTTCAATTGATGAATTGCCTCAATTATTTAATATTATTAAAGGCGATATGTCTGTAGTTGGTCCAAGACCAGCTTTATATAATCAATATGATTTGATTGCTAAAAGAACGAATGAAAATGTACATACAGTAAAACCAGGACTAACAGGCTTAGCACAAGTTATGGGTAGAGATGATATTACAGATGATCAAAAAGTTCAATATGATAAATATTACGTTGAAAATCAAACTTTCATTTTAGATATGTTTATTATATACAAAACGATTAGAAACACGATAACATCTGAAGGTGTGAAACATTAATGGGAAAAACAATTTTAATCACTGGTAAGAATGGATATGTAGGGAATCGTTTAAATGATTATTTAAAAGCACAAGGTCATGTTGTTGATCAAATTAATGTTAGAGGAAATCAGTGGAAAGCATTAGATTTTAGTAAATATAACGTCGTTATACATTTAGCCGCAATTGTACATAATAATAACCCAAATGCTACTATGGTAGATTATATGAATGTAAATTACCATTTAACTAAAGAGCTAGCTGAAAAAGCTAAAACCGAAGGTGTAAATCAGTTTATATTCTTTAGTACAATGTCAGTATTTGGACTTGATGGCGAAGTAGGGAAAGAAGTTATTATAAATAAAAACACTTTAACTAAACCAACAACTTCATATGGCATATCAAAACTACGTGCAGAAGAAATGTTACATGAAATTCAATCAAATGCATTTAAGGTAGCTGTTTTAAGACCACCAATGATTTATGGAGAATCAGCACCAGGTAATTTTAGTAAGTTAATTAAACTATCTAATATTTTACCTCTATATCCTCGAATTGATAATCAAAGAAGTAGTATATATATTGAAAATCTTGAGATTTATATTAATGAACTTATTGAGAATGAAAGTTCAGGCATATTACACCCTCAAAATAATGATTACTTAAATACGAATCATGCAATTTTTAAAATGAGAGAACTGCAAAATAAGAAAAGTATGAGTATTAAATTACCAAACAGTTTATTAAAATTATTTGGTAAAATATCAATCTTCAATAAATTATATGGAAACTTAGCATATTCAAAGGATATAGATGAAATAAACTATGCTGATAAATTTATTAGTGAAGCGGAAACTTATGTTCGAACATTAAATAAGTAATTTAAATTTTATGAAGTACCAGTAAATTATAAAAGTGTGAGATTCATAAAATAGCAAGGACCCCATTAAACTCTCTATAATATAGAGGGTTTTTATTTTTTCTTTGAACAATACAACGCTCTACTACCGTTAATCTATTTTACAAAAAACTATAACTATAGTTTAATTGAAATAACGATTGATACATAGAAGAGAGGTAACTAAATGAAAAACATCATTCTTGTAGTATTTATTTTTTGTTTAACTATATTTTCTGCTTATTTCATGATTACATCAGACTCTGAACCAGATGATAAAAAAGACAAAAAACAAGAAAAAACTGAACAAACTAAAAAGTCATCTAATGATAAGTCTATAAATATTAAGACTCAAGAAGATTTAGAGAAGGTCATAAATAGTGATAAAGATGAACAGACTAAAATGAATGCTTATAATCAAGCTATCGATAAAGATATTTTACCGAAAAGTAAACATTATCAAGATGCAGAAAGTGCATATAAAGAGTCAGTTGATCTAAAGAAGAATGAAAATAAAGAGAAGTAGTTATAAGATGAAAATTCTTATAACTACTTTTTTTATTTTCTTTAAAAACAGGGTAACTACTAGTTTTTTACCTTACTAAAATGGTATGTATTTTTAAAAACATGTAGACATTTGTGAAGTTTTTGTTAATATTATTAATATTGAATTAAAAGTTATAGAAAATAAATTAAATATCAAGTCAGATTTTAACTGATTTAATAATTATTTGTTTTCAGAAGTAATATACATGATCATAATAATGTTTTTAAAAACTAATTTTTATGCAGATAATTTAGTGTAAAAATTCAATAATAAAAGAGGTAAATGTATGAGTACTTTATATAAATTGAAGAATATACTTGTAAGAAGGTTTGACTGTGTTTCTGTAGAGGATAAGGCGGATAAGATTGTTATTGAATATAAATATAAGAATTATTTAGTGTTTAATAAGGACCAATTTGAAGTTAGAATTCAAAATAAGACTGTTCCTGTAGCTATTAAAAAGTCGGGTACTAACCATTTGAAGGTTGAAATTGATAAAGATTTATTGAAGTTTGAATCAAAGGAAACATTTATTAAGGTTAACTGTTTTTATAATGGTAAAAAATTATGGGTGAGAGATAATACTAGAGGTTCTCTTTATTTAACAATTGACGGTAAGCTTTGCGAAGTTGAATGTACTAAGAATATGTACATTAAGAGTTTAAATGAGGATTATACTTTTGTTAATGAGAAGGTTAAATTGAAACCTTTTATTAATGAGTCTAATTTTACTTTTGAAACGAGCAGTAACTATCAGTTCTCTAAAATTTTACTAATTAATGGTTCCAATAAATCTGAAATTCAGTTAAAAGCTAGTGGTAAGTCGAATTATACAATTCCAATTGAAAAGATCGAAATGTTAGCTATGGAAGAGTATAAAGCTATGTACTTGGTAAATGAAGATAATGCATATAGAGCGAAGTTTGATAATAAATATAGTTTTAATTTGTATCATTATTATATTGAGATTAATAGGAACAATTTCTTTGTTTATCATAAAATTTTTAAAGCTGAAAATATTATTTTAAAGGAAACACCTGATAAGTATGGTTTTATTATTAATATGAAGAGCAAGGGTAATAAACATATTAAAGAATATTTGAATGTTGTCTTAATGAACTATGAAAATGAAATTATTGCAAAATATCCTGTCAAAACTTACGAAGATATGATTACTTCTAAAATTCCTTATGATATTTTTATTGATAATAGAGCTAAAAAAAATATGTATATTGAGGCAGTTGAAGAAGGTACAAGTCGCAATGTTATATACAGTATTTCTGAAAATGTTAAAGAACGTATTATTTCTGAGACTGCTGTTAGCATCAATAATCAATATTATCACATGAGATTTATTTCAAATAATGGTATTTATGTTAAGTATAGAAAGCCGTTTTTTAAGAATGGTGTTAATTATATAAATGAGAATAAAATTAACTTCTTTGTAAAAGCTGATGATATATATAGTCATTGTACGTTTACTTTAACCTTCGAAGAACGCTATAGCAAAGAAACAATTGAGTATTATATTGAACCAGGTGAGACTCTATTAGATATTAAATATGACGAAATTGAAAAGATTATATCTAAGCCTAAAACGATTGTCGATCTATTTATAACGGTTAGAGAACAAGATCATATTGTGAGAAAAGAAAAAATTAGATATAGAACAGCTAAATATAAAAAGGATACATATTTTTCAAAAAAAATTATAAAAGATAATAATCAAGAAATAAATTATTTAAGCACAATTACGCCATTTAAAAATATTAAATTAGAGAGATTCTCTATTACAAACAATCAATTAAAGTTAATGAACAACAAGGCTAAAGACCCTAATATTTGGTTGATTGGTGAAAGATTTGATACAGCTCAAGACAACGGTATAGTCTTCTTTAATTGGTTAAGAGCCAATACTTCGATAGATGCTTATTATGTTATAGATGAAAATGCTTTAGATTACCAAAACCTTAAACATAATAAAAAAGTGCTTAAATTTGGTTCTATTGAGCATTTTAAAATAGCTAGTAAAGCTAAAGTACTTGTAAGTACACATGATTTTGAAAACATACTTCCATATAAACCAGCAAAAGGATTCTTTGGTTATGAAGATACATTAAAAGTATTCTTGCAACATGGTGTATTAGGAAGAAAAAGTGTTGAGTATCATAAGGATTATTATGAACAGCCTTTTGATATTTTCAATGTGAGTAGTATGAGTGAAAAGTACGATGTAGTTGTAAATGAAATGGGATACGATAAAGAGCAAGTATATATTTCAGGATTATCTCGATTTGATAATTTACCGATAGAAAATGATAACAATAATATTAAAAAAATATTGATTATGCCAACTTGGAGAGACTGGCTAAATAGTGATTTTACATTTGAGAACAGTGAGTATTTAGAGAAATACTTAAGCTTGATTAAAAATAAAAAGCTAAATCAATTAATAGAAAGAAATAATGTTGAAATTAATTTTTATCCACATTATAGAGCTCAAAGTTACTTTAAGTTGTTCTTAATGAATAATGATATAAAAGTACAATACGTTGAGTTAGGGGAGAAGTCCGTTCAATCATTATTGATAGAACATGACTTGTTAATTACGGATTATAGTAGTGTAAGCTTCGACTTTACTTATATGAATAAACCAGTGATCTTTTATCATTTTGATGTAGAAAGATTCTTTAGAAAAGGTATTTTAAGACCTATCCATGAAACGTTCCTAGGTGAAATTATGTACGATGAAAAGAAATTAGTAGATCAAATCTATGACTATGTCGTTAATGATTCATTTAAAAAAGTAGAAGTAGAGAAAGATAGTATTTTCAAATATATTGATAAAAATAATAACGAAAGAATTTACAACAGCATTGTCGAAAATTTAGAGCGACAATAAGATATACAATGCAAAAGGAGTAGTTTATGAATAAGTTTATACCAGTAGTATTCTGGATGAGAGCAATATCTTGTTTAGGAATAGTCATGATTCATTCAATTTCTATAACATTATCTAATAATCCGAATCTCGTTAAAAATGAATGGCCAACATATTTACAAGTATATTTAATGTTCGCAACGCCAATGTTTGTATTCATTACGGAATTCTTGACTGCACATAAATATGGAGACTCGTTGAAAGAAGGATTTTTCAAGAAAAGATTAATGATATTAGGAATACCATACGTATTACTTAATATATTTTGGACTTTCAGTAAATATGATAGCGCGACTTTTATAGAATTTATAAATAATTTTTTATATGTGTCAATTCGAGGATATTCAGTAACATACTTCATCGTTATTATATTCCAGTTCTATGTATTGCATTATGTGTTTGCAAAATACTTAAAGAACATCAAACCAATACCTATGATAATAGGATCAATCATTATTACTTCAATTTATTGGGCAATGCGATTAAGAATGCAAGCACCTGATAATATATTTGGTCAAATTATCTGGGGAAAAGAAGGACAAACGATCTTTTTCGGTTGGTTAACATATTTCTTATTAGGTTACTATATAGGAAAAAACTATACAGCTTTCAAAAATGCCATACAAAAATATACTGTACCAATAATAGGATTGTTAGTAATCAGTGTGATCTTTGTTTATTATACACATACAAGTGGATATAATAGCGCAATTGGATCTAAAAGAGTTGATACACCAATTTATACAACTTCAGTTATATTAGCATTTTTCCTAATGAGTAGTTGGTTTACGTATGTACCTAAATTTATATTATTTATTAGCAATTTCTCATTTAGTATTTACTTAATGCATTTAATATTCTTAAATAAAATGACAATGTTTAGTGAAGTTGTTTATTTAGATATCTTATATAAGTTTATAGTAGCAGTATGTTTATCAATATGTATATCTTACTTATTCAATCTAAGTAAATATGGAAAGTATTTCGTAGGAAATGTTAATACTTTAACTCACAATAAGTTGAATAAATATGAAAAACCATATAAAACAACAAATGAAACACTAAATTCAGTAGAATCAAGTAGTGTTTAAATAATTTACACTGCAAACAAAGCCTATCATTCAAACGATAGGCTTTGTTTTTTTCTTATTTCTCCTTACTCACTCCACAAATTTACCCAATTTCTCCGTATTTCAATTTATACGCTACATATCCTGATTTATAGAAGTATTTATTTTTTTCCGCTTCTCTCTCATCCAATAATCCTAATGCTTGAATGACATTAAATGCAAAGTCTACTGCGCTTGATCCGTTTGCTGTAACGAGATTCTTATCTATTACGCTGTCTTCATTTACGAAGTCTATTGAGTTTGTGTATTGTTTAAAGTTATCGTCTGTTGTCCATGTGTTTAAGTCATTTCCTGTATGCTTGAATCCTGAGAGTAGGCTGTTTCTTGCTAAGAAGTCTACTGCGCCACATATTGCACCGACAACGATGCCTTTGTCTAATGATGACTTAATGAGCTGTACAAGCTGCTCACTTTCTATTGATGGCCAATTGTTTCCGCCTATAACGATTAAAGCGTCATATGGTTCTGAAATTTGTTCAATTGTATAGTCAACGATGGTCTTTAGTTGACCGATGGATGTGACTGTTGGTTCTTCTAACGATACAGTATCTATTTTAAACGAATGTGACATAGACAGTTCTGCTGCAACATAGCTTAATTCCCAATCTGCGTATTGTTCTGTAAGTAAGACTAATGCTCTTTTCATAATGTAGCCACCTTTTTTTATGATTAACTTTAGATTGCTACAAATGCTGTGGTTATGCAAATGATAACTATATATTTTTATTTTATAAAAATTTAATACGCTTGAAATACTGATATAATAGGTGCTATGACGTTATGAATAGGATGATTAACCCGAAGAAGTTTGACAAATAACATGAATGATATTATAGTTGATTACACAACTAATCAACCAATCATGTTATAGGATAAGGAGAATGAATATGAAACCTACATTAAATGATGATACACCTATATTTTTGCAAATTGCAGATATGATTAAAGATGATTTAGTTGAAGGACTTTTGTCTGAAGGTGAACAAATACCTTCCACAACAGAACTTTCAAATTTTTATAATATCAATAGAGCGACGGCTCAAAAGGGTATTACTTTGTTGATGGATGAAGGCATCGTGACGAAGCGAAGAGGAATTGGTGTGTTTATAGCTGAAGATGCGCGCGACAAGCTTGTAAATACACGAATGCAAGATTTCTCAAACACTTATATCCAAAACATGGTTAAAGAAGCGAAGAGACTCAATATAAACAAAGAAGAATTAATAAGAAGGGTGGCTCAAGACTATGACAATCATTGATATTAGAAATATGTCGTTTAAGTACAAGGATGAATATGTACTGGAAGATTTAAATTTACAAGAAGACGAGCCTATGATTATAGGATTATGGGGACGTAATGGTTCAGGTAAGACGACGTTAATGAAACTCATGTCAGGTCAAGAAAAACAGAATTCAGGACAAGTGTCCATTTTAGATTTTAATCCTTATAATAATGTAGCAGCTTCTAAGCAAATCACATATTTAAGGGAAAACCATTTCTTTGGTAAGACATGGAATATAAATGATGCTATGAAATTTGCTTCAATGTTTAACGATAAGTGGAATCAGCAAGAAGCAGATTATTTAATTGATTTATTCGAGTTACCAAGAAAGAAAAAAATTAAGACTTTTTCCAAAGGTATGCAATCTATGGTTCAGTCTGTAATTGGATTAGCAAGTCATGCACCAGTTACGATGTTAGATGAGCCAACAAACGGTTTAGATGCTTATATGAGAAAGGTATTTACTAAAGCACTTAGAGAATCATTTGAAGCAGATCCAAGATATATCTTGATTGCTTCTCATCATATTAAAGAAATTGAAAAAATATGTGAAAAACTCGTTGTCATTTCTGAACATCATGTGAAATTAAACGAACCTATTGAATATTTTCAATCTAGAGGAGCAATATTGGTTGGTAAGTTAGAAGATATTCAGCAAGTTGTTTCTAATAATGAAGTAATTGAACAATCTACAATTATGAATCAGTATAAAATTATGGCAGATATACCGTTTAATGAAGAATTGATTAAACAATGTAAAGCGTTGAATATTAAAGTGGATAAAGCAAGTATTCAAGATTACTTAGTCAATATAACGATGTCAAAGGAGGCTAATAATGGGTGATTTAAGAGGCTCGCTTTCTATAATAGGTAAAGAATTGAAATTACAATTTTATACATTTAGTATCGTACTTCTAGCATTAGCTATAATTTATTTTATCATTGGCTTCTATATTGAACCATCTGAGTCTTTCAAACCTTTATTATCTGGACCAATATACGGTATATTAGGATTCTTACCATTTTTCTTGTATGGTGATCCTTTTAAATCAGCCGTTCAACTTGGTTCTACTAGAAAACAATATATTTTCAGTTTGTGGTTAAGCTACTTTATATTTATTGTATGTATGTTAGTAGTACATGAAATCGTTAGCTACTTATTAGAACTTATTGCAAATATAGCAAATAGTAACGTTACATTAATGAGAGTTGGAGATTTCCTACAACATAACAATAGATTCGATAATATGTGGATAGATTTATTATCAGTTATTTTTATTGCTGGTGTTTGTTTCTTCATCGGTGCAATTATGTATCGTTTCGGTATCATTCCAACTTTAATAGGACTATTTTTAATAGGCGTAATAGTCTTTGTATGGTATGTACTTGGAGATTTCACACCATTGTTCAAATGGATATATCATCATATATATGAAATGTTTCATATATTAGGTGCTATCGGAATTCTTTTAGCATTATTAATTTATCCAATACTCATAAATGTTAAATTAAAATTTTAATAATACAATCGAGTACAGGTAAACATGCATGTTACTAGTGGTAGTGTTATTTAAGAATGATATAACTTATATATAAAGCACCTCGTTAATTTGATTTTTATTAATTAAATTATACGAAAGTGCTTTATTTTTTTGTGAAAATAGATATTGAGAACGATTTTGTGAAGTGCTGACGCCTGAGGGAATATTTTATTCCACTTCAATCATTATTTTCGTTATATATTCATTTTCATTATTTTTAATAACTGAATCGAATACAAATTCTTCATAGACATATTTACCGATTTTTAAATTCATTTCTTCTATTTTTTGTATCATTTTTGAGTACGTTACTTCTATATTTTTATCTAATCCTAGGTGGTAACCAATTAAGTACTGACCTTTTAACGTAATGGTATTCGTGTAATGATTTTTAGAGTTAGGAATTTTAACATATAGGTAACTATAATTATTGTATTCTCCATTTAAAATATCTTTCATATTGGATATAATGCCAATCGGTTGGCTAGAAAATAGGCCATGTGATTTAAGTTCTTCAATAAATTGATTAATAGATATTAAAAAATCAAGTTCTGAAGCATTTGCGATATTATCACTTATATAAAATGTAGTTTCTTCGATTTCTTGTAATGTAATGTCATCAAATGGTGTTTGTATAGCTTCTTTTATGAGCTGAATTTTATCGTTGATGATCATTTCATTATATTCTAAATGTTTCTTCTGTTCTTGAATCGTCTTTTTCTGTTGATACATTAAATTTAAAAAGTGTTCTGGTGATTTGTTTTGTGTATATTCTTTGATTTCTTTTAGTGGCATGCCTAATTCTTTTAGTAATGTGATCACACTAATCAGTTCAATTTGTTTTATAGAATAGTAGCGATAGCCAATTTCATTTTTATAATCAGGTTTGAAAAGATTGATTTTATCGTAGTAAATAAGCGTTTGACGACTAACATTTGTTAAGCTAGCAAACTCACTTATAGGTATTTGATTAATTTTTTGCATAAATTGTTCTCCTTCTATTGACTGTATAGTTACTATACACTATAAATTGTATATATTAAAGATTGCATAACGTTATGAAAATCCAACTAAATGGATTAGAATATAGTGAAAATCAGATAAAATTTGTGAAAGTATTGAATAAGGAGGTCTAAAATGAAGAGTAAGTTAAATGTTTTATATTTTAATATATTTTTAATGTTTTTAGGAATTAGTATCGTAATTCCAGTTTTACCAACGTTTTTAAAGGATTTAGATTTGAATGGTACAGATTTGGGTGTACTTGTAGCAGTGTTCGCATTATTCCAAATGATTGCTTCACCATTTGGAGGACGATTTGCAGATAAATTTGGTAAAAAAATCATTATCATTATTGGCCTCCTATTATTCTCCATTTCAGAATTTATATTTGCGGTAGGTAATACATTTTCAATACTTTTATTATCAAGAGTATTAGGTGGGATTAGTGCAGCGTTTGTCATGCCAGGTGTAAATGGTATGATCGGTGATTTATCAACACATGAGACTAGAGCGAAGAACTTTAGTTATATGTCAGCAGTAATAAATACAGGGTTTATAGTTGGACCAGGTGTAGGAGGATTCTTAGCAGAAATTTCGCATAGAATGCCTTTTTATTTTGCAGGTGGACTAGGCATTATAGCTTTATTATTCTCGATATTCTTATTAAAAGAAGCAAGTGACGAAGATGAAACACATGAGACACGTAAGAAAAAAGTTAAAGAACCATTTCCATATAAATTGTTTGTAGTACCTGTTATTATAATGCTCATACTTTCATATGGTTTAGCATCAACAGAAACCATGTTCTCATTATATACAGCAGAAAAAGTAGGTTTCGAACCGAAAGATATTTCTATCGCCATTACAGGTGGAGCAATAGTTGGGGTTATATTCCAGCTGTTCTTATTTGAAAAGCTAGTAGGAAAAATAGGTGAAATTAAGTTAACATTATTCTCATTAATATATTCGATATTAGTTTTAGGAGCATTCTTAATGGCTTCAAAATATATAACGGTAATGCTAGTAAGTTTCATTATATTTATTGGATTTGATTTAATCAGACCATCCATGACGAACTACTTTTCAAAATTAGCCGGTAATAATCAAGGTACAGCAGGTGGATTAAACTCGGCAGCAACAAGTGTCGGTAACTTAATCGGACCTTTAGTAGCCGGTGCAGCATTTGATATGAGTATAGATTTTCCATTGTATATAGCAATGGCATTCTTCCTAGTAGCATCAGTAATTATTGTATTTTATAGACCAGATAAATTGAAGTTTTAAAAATAAGAGCTGAGACAAATAAATTGTCTCAGCTCTTTTGGTTGGAAAAGGGTATAAAGTAACTCGAATTTATCAAGACAGGTCCGACTAGCAACATAGAACGTCTGAATATTGCAAGACGGAGCCAACATGATAAATAGAGCGGTTGAATGTTGCTAGTCGAGACAAACATGATAAATAGAGCCCGTGAATTTATCAAGACAGGCACAACATGATAAATAGGACGGCTGAATGTTGCAAGACTGCTCCAACATGATAAATAGGGAGGCCGAATATTGCAAGACAGGGCAAACATGATAAATAGGGCGGCCGAATGTTGCTAGTCGAGACAAACATGATAAATAGAGCCCGTGAATTTATCAAGACTGGTCCAACATGATAAATAGCACGCCAATTGATACCCACTATTCCATTATAATTCCTAAAAAAAACCCTAGGGCGCGTATCTTATCAATACGCGTCCTAGGGTTCTACATTCTATATTTGATTTAATGAGTTATTTAAGTCTGCTACTAAGTCTTCTGTATCTTCTATTCCTATAGATAGTCTGATCATACCGTCTGCGATGCCTTCTTTATGTCTAATTTCAGCTGGTATGGATGCATGCGTCATTAAACTTGGTACTGAAATCAAGCTTTCTACTGCACCTAAACTTTCTGCTAAAGTGAATAGTTTTGTATGTTTTATAACTTCTTTTGCTTTTTCTACGTCTGCTACTTCAAAAGAAATGATACCTGGATACCCTGATGCTTGTTCAAAATGTACATCACGGTTAACATGGTCTTCGTTTAATGGGTGGATAGTTTTAACAACATTGTCGTGATTTTTCAATAATTCAACAACTTCTTTAACGTTACGGTTAATTTGTTCTAGTCTTAAACCTAGTGTTTTAATTCCTCGTGTTAATAAGTAGCTATCTTGTGGTCCAAGTATACCTCCAGTAGAGTTCTGGATGAATCCAATTCTTTCTCCAAGACTTTCATTTGCAGTAACAACGAGTCCTGAAACAACATCACTATGACCGCCTAAATATTTTGTTGCAGAATGAAGTACGATATCTGCTCCTAAATCTAAAGGATTTTGATAATAAGGTGTCATAAATGTATTATCAACAACAGTTAAGATGTTATGCTTTTTAGCAACTTTGCTTGCTGCTTTAATATCCGTAACTTGTAATAAAGGATTTGAAGGTGTTTCTACGAATAACATTTTAGTTTCTTCTTTAATAGAAGATTCGATATTTTCGATGTTAGTTGTATTGATAAAATCAAAAGAAATGCCAAAGCGTGTGAACACTTTAGTTAAGGCACGGTAAGTACCACCGTAAACATCTGAGTTTATTAAAATGTGGTCACCTTTATCTAATAACATAATAACAGCAGATATAGCTGCCATTCCTGAGCCAAATGCATAACCATTCGTACCATGTTCTAAATCAGCAATTAAAGTTTCTAATGCTGTACGAGTAGGGTTAGCAGTTCTAGAATATTCATATCCTTGTCTTAATTCACCAATAGCATCTTGTTCGTATGTACTCGTTTGATATATTGGTGTTGTTACAGCTCCAGTATATGCGTCAGTTGTTTTTCCACCATGTATAAGTAAAGTTTTTTTATTCATTTTATTTTCCTCCGTAGTTAAATATATTTTTAGACATATAACGATCGCTACTATCTGGGAAGACAACAACGATATGTCCTTGTTCTATTTCTTTGGAAACTTGTATTGCGGCTTCCAGTGCTGCGCCGGATGAGCTACCAGCAAGAATACCTTCATTTAATGCAAGTCCAGACACATTGTTAAATGCATCTAGGTCACTAATGACTTTAATGTCATGAATTAATGAACGATCTAGAAAAATCGGCCACTTTTCAACACCAATGCCTTCAGTATCATGAGAATGTTCATCTCCACCAGCTAGAATGCTGCCTTCAGGTTCTACAATGATATTATGGACATCATGTTGTTTCATTACTGAAGCGGTTCCTGCAAAAGTACCTCCTGAACCAGCACCAGCAACAAAGTAATTGATGTCAGGACATTGTTCAAGTATTTCTGATGCTAATGTATTTACATAAGCTTGTGGATTTTCTTTGTTTCCAAATTGATTAATGTAATAAGCATTATGATCTTGAGCGAATTTCTTAGCATATTGTTGAGCACCAATCATGCCTTCAGAACGAGGTGTTCTTCTAACATCAGCACCTAAAGCTTTCATTATACTCATTTTTTCTTCAGAAAATCCTTCAGGTGCGTAGATAACACAGTTGATATTGTAATGATTAGCTACAATAGAAAGTCCAATACCAGTATTACCTGCAGTAGCTTCTACTATTGTATCCCCAGATTTAAGTTCACCTTGAGCAATTGCTTGTTCAATTAAATGCTTAGCCAATCTATCTTTGATGCTTCCGCCTATGTTATAACTTTCTAGTTTGGCATATATTTTTACTTTGTCAGTACTATAATGCTCTAATAGTACGAGCGGTGTATTTCCAATTAAATCAAAAGCCTTCATCCCATTACCCCAATATTAATTATTATAAAGCATAGTATTTCAATAAGGATTATATGTGATTAGTTTTTAAAAAGCAAATAAATTAAATTTATTAGAATATTGAAAAAATAGAGCGTCTGAACATTGCAAGACAGGGTCGACTAGCAACATAGAACGTCTGAACATTGCAAGACATGCACGACTAGCAACATAGAGCGTCTGAACATTGCAAGACAGGGCCGACTAGCAACATAGAACGTCTGAACATTGCAAGACTGGCCCGACTAGCAACATAGAGCGGCTGAACATTGCAAGACAGGTCAGACTAGCAACATAGAGCGGTTGAATATTGCAAGACAGGTCCAACATGATAAATAGAGTCCGAGAATTTATCAAGACAGGTCCAACATGATAAATAGAGTCCGAGAATTTATCAAGACAGGTCCAACATGATAAATAGAGCCCTTGAATTTATCAAGACTGGCACAACATGATAAATAGAGCCCTTGAATTTATCAAGACAGGTCCAACATGATAAATAGAGCCCATGAATTTATCAAGACTCGCACAACATGATAAATAGAGTCCGTGAATTTATCAAGACTGGCACAACATGATAAATAGAGCCCGTGAATTTATCAAGACAGGTCCAACATGATAAATAGAGTCCGTGAATTTATCAAGACAGGTCCAACATGATAAATAGAGCCCGTGAATTTATCAAGACTCGCACAACAAGCTAAATAGAGCCCCCAAAATATCCCGATATCACCATATTTTCAAATAAGTATAATTTTTATACTAAAAACTGTTGACTTTTATTTTTAGCCGCGATATAATTATCTCGAAATCGAAATAATATACAGGTAGGTGATGACATGGACCGAACAGAGGAATCATTAAAAGCTTTAGTAGGTATAAAGCGTACGAATGACACGTTAGACCGTATTGTGAAGCAAGATATGAAGAACTATGGTTTGAATATTACTGAATTTGCTGTGATGGAACTTTTGTATCATAAAGGTGATCAGCCTATTCAAAAGGTTAAACAACGTATTCTAATAGCAAGTAGTAGTACAACTTATGTTATTGATCAATTAGTTAAGAAAGCTTATGTAACGCGTCGTCAAGATACTGAAGATAAACGTATTACGTATGCTGTACTTACTGAAAAAGGGCATGCGCTCATGGAACAGATTTTTCCACAACATGCTGAAACGATAGAGAAAGCATTCTCTATATTAGATAACGAAGAACTTGCTATATTTCGCAGAGCACTTAAAAAGATAAGCGCATTTTCTACAGAGTAGGAGTAGCGCATAATTTTTTACATCAAATTATTTCGAAATCGAAATAAAATCAAATATAAAAATAAAAGAGAGAAGGAATTTATAATGAATAACAATGAACTTTTAGGAATCCACCACGTAACAGCAATGACAAATGATGCAGAAAGAAACTATAAATTTTTCACAGAAATTTTAGGTATGCGTTTAGTTAAGAAAACAGTAAACCAAGATGATATCTATACGTATCATACATTTTTCGCAGATGATCAAGGTTCACCAGGAACAGACATGACATTCTTTGATTTTCCAAATAACCCTCAAGGTAGCAGAGGTACAAACTCAATTAGCCGTGCAGCATTCAGAGTACCTAATGATGCAGCGCTAGAATATTACTTGAATCGTTTTGAAGAATTTGGCGTAAAACATGACGGTATACAAGATTTATTCGGTAAAAAAGTATTACCTTTTGAAGAAGAAGATGGACAAAGATACCAATTAATTTCTGACGAATTAAATAAAGGTGTTAAACCAGGTATTCCTTGGAAAAATGGTCCAGTACCTGAAGATAAAGCAATCTATGGTTTAGGCCCAATTGAAATTACAGTAAGTTATTATGATGACTTTAAATCTGTAATGAAACAAGTCTTCGGTATGACACCAATTATTGAAGAAGATGATGTAACACTTCTTGAAGTTGGAGAAGGCGGTAACGGTGGTCAAGTTATTTTAAGAAAAGATGACCAAAGTACAGAAGCAAGACAAGGTTACGGAGAAGTTCACCACGTATCATTCAGATTGAAAGACCATGATGCAATTAAAGCATGGGAAGAAAAATATAATGAATTGCGTATTGGTAACTCAGGTAATGTTGATCGTTTCTATTTTGAAGCTTTATATGCAAGAATTGGACATATATTAATAGAAGTTTCTACAGATGGACCAGGATTTATGGGAGACGAACCTTATGAAACATTAGGTGAAAGTCTAGCATTACCACCATTCTTAGAAGCAAAACGTGACTTCATTGAATCTGAAGTTAAACCATTTGATACTAGCAGAAAATAATAATGACATTAAAAGGAGAGGTTCTAATGAAGAAGTTACGACCTGAAGAACTCACACAAAAAGAAAATTATAAATTATTAATTGGTTCTGTCATTCCACGACCGATAGCACTTGTTACAACACAATCTGACAGTGGATTGTTGAATATAGCACCATTTAGCTTTTTCAACATTGTATCTTCGAACCCTCCAATATTGTCTATAGCAGTACAAAGAGTGAACGGTGAACCGAAAGATACAGCACGTAATATTTTACAGAATAAAGAAGCGGTTGTGCATATCGTTGATACAGATAATGTAGAAGATGCGAACCAAACTGCAGCGTTATTAGGTCCGGATGAAAGTGAAATGGATCGCACTGAATTTGAAACTGTAAATTCTGTTGAAGTTTCAGTTCCAGGTTTAAAACAAAGTAAAGTACGATTTGAAGCTGTATTAAAAGAAGATGTCGTCATTAAAAATGGTGATCAACCTGTATCAGACTTACTACTTTTAGAAATAAAATATTATCATTTCGATGAAGCGATTTATGATAATGGTTATATTATTAAAGATGAATTAGGCGCAGTAAGCAGACTTGCAGGCAATGATTATGCTGAAATCGGTAAAACATTTACAATCGAAAGACCACAATAAGGATGGAGATGAAAAGAATGAATCATATATTTAAACAAGGTGACCAAGGTAAGCCAGTATTCTTGTTATTGCACGGTACAGGCGGAGACGAAAGAGATTTATTACCATTAGCAGAAATGTTAGACCCTACTTATAGTGTATTAAGTGTTAAAGGTGAAGTATCTGAAAACGGTATGGCAAGATATTTTAGAAGATTAGCTGAAGGTGAATATGACGTAGAAGATTTAGAATATAGAGGGAAAGAACTATATCAATTTATAGAAGAATCTGCAAAAGAATATGAATTTAACTTAGAAGACGTTATACCAGTAGGCTTTTCAAACGGATCAAATATCGCAATCAACATTATTTTAAGAGAAGAAACACCTTTCAAAAAAGCATTACTATTCGCACCATTATATCCAGTAGATTTACAAAATAACAATAAAGACCTGTCAGACTTTAATGTCTTTTTATCAATGGGTGAAAGAGACCCAATCGTAACAAAAGAACAAAGCGAACGCGTAATACAAATATTTAAAGAACGTAACGCAACAGTAAGTGAAACGTGGGTAAATAGCCATGAACTCACTCAAGAAGCGGTATTAGCAGCACGCGAAATATTATAGTTAGGAAATTGTAAGACTAACCCTAAGACCTCCCCCCTTTAATAAACTATACAAAATAAAAAAAGACCCTCTCATCCGAAAGTAAGTTTATCGGATTGGGAGTGGTCTTTTTATTTTTATTAAGATGGTACTTCCGTTCTTTTTGGATTGTGCTTTCTTATGATTGCTGCTGAGATTGTGGATATGCCTCCGAAGATAATAAATCCGATGTACATCCACATTGTGCTATTAAGTTCTATACTATGATTTAAATACAATAGTTCTCTTAAAGTGTCTGCGTAATGTCTAAATGGATTCCAACCTATCATATAATCTTGATAGAATTGAGGTAACATTTGTTTAGGTAGCATTATGAGTTGCATACTAAAGAATAACAACACCATAAATAATGGTACTACTTTTATACCTAGCCATGTCATAAATCCAAGTATTAAACTAATGAATGACAATATTGCTATGGATATATATAGTGCGATTCGATTAGGATGATCAATCGTTACGTCTAGTATACCGTTTAAGAAATAAATATATCCGAATCCACCAACTAATGCTGTGGCAATGGCAACGCCTAATTGTCCTAATGAAGCAATTATGCGATTTTTCACTGTAATACTATTACTCGTTCTAAATGAGAAGAATAGTAACACAGATCCAACTAATGATGCTAGCCAAACTGGTGTGAACATGAGGAATGGCATATTTCCATTTCCTTGATGTGATTTTACTTTGTTTATATTATTTTTATCAACTTTTACAGGATTTGTTATCCCTTGAATGTCAGAAGGTGCAACGTCTACTTTCATTTTTTCTAAAGTTTGTATGCTTTGTTCAGAGATTTGTGTGTTAAGTTGGTCACCAATTGTTGTAAGCATAGTTGTAGCTAATTGTGATCCTTGCATACTTGCACCTTCGTTCACAATGATTTCAACTTGCCCTTGCTTAACTTTTACAGGCTCAACTTTGCTTTGATTTTGCATTTTTTTAGCTTGTTCTGGTGGGATTTCACCACTTTTAATTTTGTCTGTCATTTCTTTCATTTTTGCATCTTGAACAGTTTTTTGTACTTTACTCATTGAATCTTTTGAAAAATTCTTATCTAAAATTAATGCGCCGTAATATTTATTGTCTTTAAAACCTTGTTCTAAATCTTTTTTATTATCGACTGCTATCCATTCCACTTTTTCAGAAAGATCTTTATTGTCTTTAATTTTTTCAGAAAAAGATTCTCCGATATTCAATTTCTTATCTTGCATGGTTGTACCTTTATCTTGATTTACAATCGCAATTGGTACGGATTTAGGTTCTGGATTGTATGCTGGAATAAATGCGATTGCTAAAAGTAAAAGAATCGTGATTGCAATAATAGGTGTTAGCCAAAATAATTTCTTTTTAAAAATATTCATAATTTATCTCCTTTTAATGAACATGGTGTTGATTATTAATAACATTGTTTATTATAATGGAATTCAACATATACACAATGGTCAATTAAGAACAATACGTCTATTAATGAACAAAACTTTAATATATGTTCATTAAAAAAGGAGATTTTAAAATTATGGCAGAAGATCGTCGAGTTAGAAAAAGTAAAAAAGCTATTAAAAATGCTTTTATACAGTTATTAAAAGAAAAAAATATCGAAAATATTACAATACAACAAATTTCAGATTTAGCTGATGTAAATAGAGGGACATTTTACTTAAATTATGAAGATAAATATGCGCTGCTTGAAGAAATGGAAGACGAACAAATTGAAAAAATAAAAAGCTTTGCAGATTTTAGAAAATTAGATATAAATAATCAAAATGCTGAAACCTTTATCGAAGACTTTTCAGAAAAAATTATAAAAAATGTCGTTAGGCATATAAGTGAATATCTAGAATTTTATCAAATTATATTTAATTTAGAGAGAAAAAGTAAGATTGAAGAACAAATAGCGGACATAGTGAGAAGTAACCTAATGCATTTAATAGGAAATAAAGAAGATGTCTTTGGTATACCAGTCAATTATTATTTAAGTTATGTAATCGGGTCTATGATGTCGATGATAAAATATTGGGTCTCAGACCATGAACAAGTCTCGATAGATGAATTTGTACAATATATTTCAACAATTGCTTCAACCGGACCATTATCCATAATGAAACGATTAGTAGATGAAAAAAGGGAGAAATAGAGTGTCCGAATTTATCAAGATTGGCACAACATGATAAATAGGATGGGTGAATATTGCAAGACGGGGCAGACATGATAAATAGGGCCCGTGAATTTATCAAGACTGGGCCAACATGATAAATAGAGAGGCTGAACATTGCAAGACAGGGTCGACAAGCAACATAGGGCGTCTGAACATTGCAAGACAGGGTCGACTAGCAACATAGAGCGTCTGAACATTGCAAGACAGGGTCGACTAGCAACATAGAGCAACTGAACATTGAAAGACAGGTCAGACTAGCAACATAGAACGTCTGAATATTGCAAGACGGGGTCGACTAGCAACATAGAGCGTCCGAACATTGCAACACTCGCCCGACTAGCAAAATAGACTTCCAACAAATAAGAAGCTGAGACAAATTAATTGTCTCAGCTTCTTTCCAATATTCTATATATTAAATAAATCGTTAAATGATTCTACCATTGTAGGGTGTGTGTATATATTATCTCTTAATGTTGTATATGGTACTTCTTGGTCCATCGCAAGTTTAATCAAATTAATAATTTCTTCTGATTCTTTACCATATAAACTAGCACCTAATATCAGATTAGTATCTGCGTCTACTACTACTTTAAATAATCCTCTATCGTCATTATTCACTTTATGGCGTGGAATGTTTTTAACTTCAAGTTGTCCTTCTTTAATATTATAGCCTTCTTTTTTAGCTTTACTTGCTGTATATCCAATACGTGAAAGTGGTGGGTCTAAAAATACTGTGTATGGAACGTGTCCTCTATTTTCAGTAGTACGTTGTTTGTCACCTGTTAAATGATCTTTTACAATTCGGTAATCATCTAGAGAAATATAAGTGAACTGTGCGTCGCCTTTAACATCACCAACTGCATATATATGGTCTACTGTAGTTTGTAAGTATTTATTTACTTTAATTTCACCATGATCTCCAAGCTCTATATCAGTGTTTTCTAAAGCAAGATCTGTATTTGGAACACGACCAGTAGCAAGTAATACTGCATCTCCTACAACTTTACCTTGGGATGTGTGTACAACTGGACGATTATCTTCAGTTGAAAATTCTGTAACTTCAGCTTCGTCTATAAATTCAATGCCACTATTTATAAACTCTTCATATATTTTAGATGCTACATCTTTATCTTCAGTAACTAATACGTGTTTATTGTTATTAATCACTTTTACTTTACTACCTAGATTTGTAAAAATAGTCGCGAACTCTAAGGCAATATACCCAGCTCCAACTATTACAAGTTCTTCTGGTAAGTTATCTAGTGACATTATGCCTTTAGAATCATAAATATTTTCAGTAGATTTAATTCCTTTAATGTCTGGTATATTTGAACGATTACCAGTATTAATTATAATATTAGTCGCTTGAATAGTTTCAACAGTTTTATCATTTTTATCTATAAGAATAACTGTTTCATTGTCTTTGAATTGAGCTTTATACGTATATACATCAATGTTGCCATCTGAATCAAGATTATTGAAATTCTTCTTGTTTAAAGCAGATACAACATCTTTTTTACGATTCATCGCTTCTGAAAATGAATGATGCTCAGTACCTTCATGTAATAAAGTTTTACTAGGTATACAACCTACGTTAATACAAGTACCTCCGTACATATTAGAATCTTGTTCAACAACTGCAATTTGTTGACCTTGTCCCGCTAAAAATTTAGCCAGTGTTTTACCAGCTTTCCCAAAACCAATGATTAAAGTATCATAATGTTTCATGAATTTAACCTCCATTTATAGATAAATTGTTATTACCATTATAATCCAATTTTAAGTGTCTGACTATTTTCTTGCACTGTGTGTTGAGAAGAATTTTTTCGAAAAATTCAAGAAAAAAGAGAAATTTTACAAAATTGGTTGACCACTTATGAGGCTAATAAGCTTGTATGTTTGTGGTACTTTTCACAAGTGATGATCTTATACAAATGTGTATTATTACAGTTGTTTTAATTTTTCAATCTGTTAATATACATAACTATATTGAAAGGGAGTTTACTAAAACATGAAATTCAACAAAAATAAAATCAATGTTGTAGATATGAAACAAACTAAGAAAAGTGTTTATGCAACAGGTATTGGTAATGCTATGGAATGGTTTGACTTTGGTCTTTATTCTTATTTAGCAATTATCATCAGTAAAAATTTCTTCACATCTGTTGAAAATGATGAATTGAAATTAGTATTTACTTTCGCTACATTTGCGATTGCATTTCTAATGAGACCACTCGGTGGTATTATATTTGGTCGAATAGGGGACAAACTCGGTAGAAAAACAGTCCTCACCACAACGATTGTTTTAATGGCAGCTTCAACTTTATTAATTGGTCTATTACCAACATACGATCAAATTGGTATTTGGGCGCCAGTACTATTATTAATCGCTAGAATTATTCAAGGCTTCTCAACAGGTGGAGAGTACGCTGGAGCAATGGTATATATTGCTGAATCTTCTCCAGATAACAGAAGAAGCGTCTTAGGTAGTGGCTTAGAAATAGGTACTCTAGCAGGATACATACTCGCATCATTATTAGCTAGTGGTTTATTTATTGGATTATCAGATGCACAAATGCAAGCATGGGGTTGGAGAATTCCATTTATTTTAGGAGCACCACTTGGTTTAGTAGGTTTATACTTAAGAAGAAACTTAGACGAAACACCAATTTTTGAAAATGAAATATCAGATAATGAAGAAAAACCAGAATCATTCGGTTCAATTATTCAAAATCATAAAAAAGACATTTTCGTATGCTTTATCACAGTAGCATTCTTTAATATTACAAATTATATGCTACTGTCATATATGCCATCATATTTAGATGAAGTAATTGGTATTTCTTCTACAGTAAGTACAGTATTAATTACAAGTGTAATGGTCGTAATGGTACCACTAGCATTCTTCTTCGGACGCTTAAGTGACAAAGTAGGCAACAAAAAAGTTGTACTACTAGGAACATTTGGTTTAACAGCATTTTCATTATTAGCATTCTATTTAATGGGACTTAACCAATTAATGTTCGTATCATTAGGTATATTCATACTTGGATTCTTCTTATCAACATATGAAGGCGCAATGCCAAGTTTATTACCAAGCATATTCTATACAGACGTTCGTTACCGTACATTAGCCGTTACATTTAATGTGTCTGTTTCAATATTTGGTGGTACAACACCGTTAGTTTCAACATGGTTAGTACATGCAACACAAAATCCATTAGCACCAGCATATTATTTAACAGCTGTAAGTATTATAGGATTTATAACAATACTAGTACTATTTGAGACAACATCAGGAAAAGCATTAAAAGGATCATATCCGACAGTATCATCTGAAAAAGAATTTGAAAAAGTCGTGAAAAATCCAGAAGATGCATTATGGTGGAACGAGCAAGAACTACAAGACAATAAAGTAAAAGTAGACTAAGATATAGAAGGTCATACTTAGAAATAGAACACCAATCCGTTAATTACGATTAACAGATTGGTGTTTTTTAGTGTGTGGTGGCGCTAAGTTTGAAGGAGTGTTAGGGACATAATTCTGAGAAATGTCCGTAAGAGGTGTTGTAAGGGACATAATTCCGAGAAATGTCCGTAAGAGTGGTGCTAAGGGACATAATTCTGAGAAATGTCCGTAAGAGGTAGTGTAAGGGACAAAATTCCGAGAAATGTCCGTAAGAGGTAGTGTAAGGGACATAATTCTGAGAAATGTCCGTAAGAGTTAGTATCTAAGGAGCACAATTCAGAATTTTGCCAGTAAGAACATTCTAAGGAGCACAATTCAGAATTCTGCCAGTTAGCGCAATCTAAGGAGCACAATTCAGAATTCTGCTAGTTAGAGCTTTCTAAGGAGCATAATCCAGAATTCTGCCAGTTAGCACACGACCTACCAAACCCCGCACCCAAGCCCCGCAACCAAGCCCGCACCCGGACCCAACCACCAGCCCCACTTCCTCCATACAAAAAAGAGCTGGGACAATTTATTTGTCCCAGCTCTTAACATTTATTTACTGAAATCTGGCTTTTTCACAAATAATGATGTGATAAGTCCTAATGCACCTACGACACTTATAAAGTAAAATACAAATTTTACTCCGTGTGCGATGATTTCTCGTTCGCCTAAATCACTAGATCCTCCAGTGACTTGTTGTTGGCCGATTGTGTATAGTGTAATTGCTAATGCTGTACCGGCTGAACCTGCTACTTGCATTAATGTGTTCATTGCTGCTGATCCATCTGCATATAACTGAGGTGGAAGTTGATTTAAGCCGTTTGTTTGTGCTGGCATCATAACCAATGTTACGCCTATAAATAATACGATGAACAAACATAGAATGATCCAAACGGGTGTTGTTGCTGAAATGACGATTGTAAATCCTACACTTGCAATTAGTATTGCTAAAAATCCAGCTATACCAAAGTATTTTGCACCGTATTTATCGAATAGTGATCCTATTACTGGTGATAATGCGAAGTTTGTAGCATTACCTGGTAATAACACTAGACCTGCTAATGCTGCTGATAATAGTAAACTTCCTTTTAAATAAATAGGTAATAAAATGGCTGTTGATAAAATAACGAGCATTAATAAGAAAATCATAATAATACCTAACGTAAACATCGGGTGTTTAAATACTGTTAAATTTATCATCGGTTCTTTCATTTTCGTTTGTCGTGTACTGAACAGAATTAAAGCTATTATAGCTATAAGTAATGGTAACCATACAATTGGAGAAGTGATAGATATTTCTGCCATTGTACTTAAAGCATATATTAAACCTGCGAAACTGATTGTTGATAAAGCAATTGAGATAAAGTCAATTTTTGGTTTCGTGATTTCAGATACATTGCTTATGTTAATGAATGCAATGATTGCTAAAATAACATAAAATATTGCGCTAAACCAAAAAATGAAATGCCAACTTAATGTTGTAATAATTATGCCTGATAAAGTTGGACCAATAGCTGGTGCTAAAGTAATGACTAATCCCATAATTCCCATAACAACACCACGTTTGTTTATTGGAAAAATGTTAAGCATAACTGTCATCATAACAGGTAAGATAATACCCGTTCCTACAGCTTGTATCACACGACCAAGCATTAATACGGCAAATACTGGTGAAAATGCTGCAAATAAAGTACCAATAAATGAAATAATAAATCCACCTAATACAAGTTGTCTCGTTGTAAACCAACGTGTTAAGTAGGCTGAGATTGGTACGAGTATAGCAAGGACTAATAAATAACCAGTCGTTAACCATTGAGCAGTTGGTGCATTTATATCAAAATCTTGCATTACGTTCGTTAAACCCATATTTAAAGCTGTTTCTCCAAATAAACCAATAAAAGCACCTAACATTAATATTAGGGCCATCGTTTTTGGATTTTTGACTTGTACTTCTGCTATCATAATAAAATCTTTAATCTCCTTTTACTAGTGAATACACAATTGTTGTGTATTAATATTTTGCTGAGAGCATATGCAACTAGCAAAAGCATAGTGATATTAGTATTTGTATATATTTCTGTAACACTTGTTTTCAAAAATAACAACTTACTTACTTTAGCAGAATAACGCGTATATTGTCAACCAAGTTTACGAAAATAAAATGTTTAATATAAGTTCATTACCAATCTAGTCATTAACTGCCAATATCATAACAGGCTGAGACAATTAATTTGTCCCAGCCTGTTAAAATTATTTATTAAAGTAAACTTTTATGATTGCATATTAACGATTATTTTCCCTCTAACATGACGTTTTTTTAATTCTTTTAAACCAGCAGGTAAATCTTCTTTTGAAAGTATTTTACTAACCATTGGATCAAGAGAACCTTGTGCAACTTTTTGTAACATTTCATTAGTCATGAAAGATAAGTTTTGTTTAGCTTTTAACGTACCTGCTGAATAAGCTGCTCCTAATGCAACTTCATGTATAGAAGGCGAAAGAGAAAATGGTTTGACATTAGTTAAGTCAGGTGCACCTGCGATATATGCTAGTTGTCCTGAAAAAGCTAATCTATCTAAATCTTTTGTCGCTTCATCTTTACTTATAGTATTAAATATTAAATCTACACCATTTCCATCTGTTTCTTCTTTAATGCGTTCTGTAACACTTTCAGTTTTATAATCAATTACTACATCTGCACCTAGTTCTTTTAACCAAGCATGATTATTCTGTGAAGCAGTAGTTATGACTTTTAAACCTAATTCTTTCGCCAGTTGAATAGCGAAACTGCCAACTCCGCCAGCTCCACCATGAATCAATATATTTTTCTTTTGAAAAGTATTTAATTTTTGATAAATAGTTTGGTATGCAGTTAAACCCGCACACAATATTGCAGCTGCTTGATCAAAAGAAACATTTTCAGGTATTTTAGCTGCAGTATTAGCGTCCACAGCTGTGTATTCTGTGAAGCTTCCTTTTTTATTTAAATCCATGTGACAAGCAATAGCATCACCAATTTTAAAATTTGTAACGTTATCGCCAACTTCAGTAACTACTCCAGCTACGTCAACGCCAGCGTAGTGAGGGTAAGACCAATTTTTGTTTCCAGAAGACTCAATTACCTGATAATCAACAGGATTAAGTGCTGTACTCATTACTTTAATTACGATTTGTCCATTTTCAGCATGAACATCTGGGATATCACCCCAAAACATTTTATCTATGTCTCCGGCTGATTCTATTAACCATGCTTTCATAAATTAATTCCCTCCAATTTAATAATCACCTTGTGAATTAGTAAGTTCATAATTATCGTAGCACCAAATAAAAATATTAAGAAGTAGGCACTTTTAGGTAACTAAGTAGACATTTGAAACAATAATATAGTCATTTATATAAGCTGCCGTCTTTTTAGCTTCTGCAAATACTAGGCTTAAGAATTCTCTATATCCCAATCCATCTTCAATATGTCTCTTAATTTATCTACATTTTCTTTGCCAATTGCTGTGTTGAGCTGCTCTTCTATTATTTTTTTGTGTTGTTTACTTTCTAAGAAGCATGATTCGCCGAGCGCTGTTAGTTGGATGGATTTTTCTTTTTTATTACCGTCTACGTCTTGAATATCGATGAGTCCTTTTTGGTTTAATTGTTTTACGAATTTGTGTACGGCTTGTCTTGATATTGTTACATGTTGAGTGATGTAAGCTATGTTTCGTTTATGTTTATATATTTTAGCCATAATGTACCATTCTGAACTAGAGATGTGTATGTCGTGTGTGTCATTCCACATTTTTTCGATATGTGTACGGACTATGCCATGGCGTTCACTCAATACATCAAATAAATCTAAGTCTTGTAATTCATTATTAGATATCAAATTTGTTCCTCAACTTTCTAATATAGTGATCTTCTCATCTATTCCAAAATATTTTTTTAATAGAATTTTATAATTATCGTGTGTAACAGCTTCTTTTTGTTTATCATTTTGGGTTGTGATTGTTAAATGTTCGTTAGACATACTTACTCTACCATATTGTTTAGGGATTGTAATAATTAACTTTTGAACAAATATAGAATTTGGATTATGTTCGTTAAAGTCTAAATGCTCAATGAAAAAGTCCCATTCTCTAGGTATATCATTTGTCTTGTATGAAGTACGCCAATGGTTCTGAGCTATTTGTTTTTGAAGATGTATAACGCCAGAATCATCTGAAATGGCACAATAATTTCCATTAGTGTCATTAATAATATGCACGTCATCTTGACTTGAAATAGGGATAGCTTCGGTTGGTAAATCTCCAAACCCGACATCGGCTATATAAGATTTATCTAAATGAACGAGTGTAGTCATATGTGAACCATCTCTACTCCAACTATTGTCTGGTGTATGGACTGTACCTGATATTCGATCTAATTCAAAGCCTTTTTCTGTTAAATAATGTTGAAATAGGGTGTTCATTTCATAACAAAAGCCACCACGGTGTTGATGGACAATTTTGTTGAATAAATCATTAGTATCTACAGAAATAGGTGTTTCATTCTGTACGCTTATATTTTCAAAGGGAACGGTGTACATAAATCTTTTAATATAATGGTTTAAACTTTCGAGATTTATTTTATTAAACTTATTAGTATCTATTTTTAAATAATTTTCAAATTGTTGAATATCCAAAGTAGTACCTCCATTAAATTTGTCAATTCTATTATAAGGGATATATGCATAGAATATGTTAATATAAAATTGATATTATACGGTTACATTATAGAAAGCTAGGTAATGCATATGAGAATTGGTGCTATTTCAGATTTGCATATAGATAGAAGTAAAGATTATTATCCGCAAGATTTTGAATACATTTTAACGAACGAAATTAAACGTCTGAATTTGGATATGTTACTCATTGCGGGAGATGTTTCAAATCATTATTTACAAACGGTTCAATTTGTTCAAAATGTAAAACACCATTCAAATATAGATGTCTTGTTTATCCCTGGTAATCATGATTATTGGAAAAGCGAAAAAGATGATAAATCTTCTTATGAAATTTTTGAACATTATAAGTCGCAACCTGAGAGTATTATTGGTAATCCATATATTATCAATGATGATTGGGCAATTGTAGGTCATAGTGGTTGGTATGATTATAGCTTTGCAGACCATGAAAAGTTTAGTCTAGAAAGATTAGAACGAAGAAAATATTATGGCTCAACGTGGTTAGATAAAGAACATATAGATTGGGGAAAGTCTGATCTAGAAATGTCTAAGTTAGCAGCAACCTCTGTTAAAAATGATTTAGAACAAGTAAAAGATAAAAATATTATTTTGATGACGCATATCGTTACACACAAAAGATTTGCAGTACCAATGCCACACAGAATATTTGATTATTTTAATGCGTTTATAGGCACTTCTGATTTTGACCAATTTTATGAAACATATCCAATCAAGTTTAGTATTATGGGGCACGTTCATTTTCGAAGTATAATAGAAGAAAGTGGCGTTCAGTATATATGTCCATGTTTAGGATATCAAAGAGAGTGGAGAACACAAGATTTGGAAACAGAGATGAAGCATACTATACAAATTATTGAAATATAAAAACATACTTCAAAGAATATAAATGATTAAAATAGGTGATAAGATGAAAAAGTATATATCATTATTTGTCATAGCAGGAATTGTACATTCACTGTTCTCGTTATATTGGGGATTTGGTGGAGAAGCAGGGTTAACAACAGTAGGTACTTGGGTATTTACATTAAGTGCAAATTACGGAATTTGGATAAATATAGCCTTATTAATCGTTGCGGTAGTTAAATTTTTAGCAACGATCATGCCATTGACCTTAACAAATCATTTCGATAAAAGAATATATTACGTATCTTTAGTCGGTAGTGTTGTACTTATATTGTATGGCGGTTTAAATACATTAATAGGTTGGCTAAAAATGTTTAAAATAATAGAAATTCATAACTATTACACAGCATTTGGACAAGCATTCGTCTGGGACCCATTGTTCTTATTATGGGGAATAGGATTGTTTGGATATGTGAAGATGCTAAAAATGAGCAAAAGGAATAATGTTGTATGAAGCGGTTAGTCAGATAGTTTGAACTAGGATCATATTGGCAAATCAAATCCGGTCAAAACGCACGAAGACTTTCGAGATATCGTGCGATTCAGGTGAAATCGGGTTAAAACGCACGAAGACTTCAGAGATATCGTGCGATTCGGGTCAAATTCGTCAAAAACGCACGAAGACTCCAGAGATATCGTGCGATTCGAGGCAAATCCGGCAAAAACGCACGAAGACTCCAAAGATATCGTGCGATTCGGCACAAATCGGGCAAAAACGCACGAAGACTTTCGAGATATCGTGCGATTCGGGTGAAATCGGGCAAAAACGCACGAAGACTTCAGAGATATCGTGCGATTCAGGTTAAATCGGGTCAAAACGCACGAAGACTCCAAAGATATCGTGCGATTCGGGTCGCAAAACAGCAAACTACAATATCTTAATTATACGTACTAGCACCCTCAATCTGGATTTTTTCGGATTGAGGGTGTTTTATTTAATTTTTTTATAGTGCTATAATTATCAAGACTAAAATCAGTTGGTTATTGTCTTATAGAAAGGAATGGATATATGTTCTTAGCTTGGAATGAAATGAGAAGAAATAAGATAAAGTTCGGGCTTATTATTGGCGTTCTGATTATGATTAGCTACCTGCTGTTCTTATTATCTGGGCTGGCAAATGGCTTGATGAATATGAATAGGGAAGCGATTGATATTTGGAAGGCAGATGCAATTGTCTTAAATAAAGATGCCAATCAAACGGTTGCGCAATCTTCTGTTAATACTGACGATATCAATGGAAAATTTGATAAAAGTGAAGGTTTAAAACAAACAGCTGTTATCGCAACTGATGGGAAATTAAAAGAAAATGCTACTGTATTTGGAATTGATGCTAAAGGTTTCCTTATGCCTAAGCTAGAAGATGGAAAACTTTTCAAGAAAAATAATGAAGTAGTAGCAGATCATACTTTGAAGACAAAAGGTTTCAAAATAAGAGATGAATTATCACTTTCGAATAGTGATGAGAAATTAAAAATAGTAGGATTCTCAGAAAGTTCTAAATTTAATGCATCACCTGTATTGTTTACGAATGATGAAACAATTAGCAAATTAAATCCCATGCTTAAAGGGGATAAAATCAATGCACTTGTAGTTAAAGATAAAAATTGGAAAGATGCTCAATTAAATAAAGATTTAGAAGTGATTGAAATAGAAGATTTTGTTACTAAATTACCTGGTTATCAAGCTCAGAATTTAACGTTAACATTTATGATTGTCTTTCTATTTGCTATATCCGCAATGGTTATAGGTATTTTCTTGTACATAATTACATTACAAAAGAGAAACTTATTTGGCGTATTAAAAGCACAAGGATTAACGAATGGCTTTTTAGCAAGATCGGTTATGAGTCAAACAATTATTATTGCTTTAATAGGTACATTGATAGGCTTTGGCTTAACAGTGTTAACGGGTGCCTTTTTACCTGAAGCAGTGCCGATTAAATTTGATTATTTAACGATGTCTATATACGGAATTGTATTAATATTAGTAGCAATTTTAGGAAGTTTATTCTCGGTATTAAGTATTAGAAAAGTAGAACCACTGAAGGTAATAGGTTAGGAGGAGCTTGTCATGTTAACATTTGAAAATGTAAGTAAATCATTTAAAGACGGTAATAGAACAATTGAAGCTGTAAAAGCGACAAATTTTAATTTAGAAAAAGGCGAGCTCGTAGCTATTATTGGTCCATCAGGTTCTGGAAAGAGTACACTTTTAACGATGGCTGGCGCATTACAATTACCATCAGAAGGTATGATATCTTTAAATGGACAAGAAATTAATCAATTTAATGAAAAGCAACTTTCTAAACTGAGATTAAAAGAAATCGGTTTTATATTACAAACTAGCAATTTAATCCCTTTTCTAACTGTACAACAACAATTTGAGTTACTTAAAAAAGTAAAAAAAGATGTGATGAATAAAGAAGAGCATTCAAGGCTATTAAAACAACTTGGACTAGATAACATATTAACGCAATTACCAAATGAAATATCAGGTGGACAAAAACAAAGAGTAGCCATTGCAAAAGCGTTATATACCAATCCTTCAATTATACTCGCAGATGAACCAACAGCTTCATTAGATACGGAAAATGCAATAGAAGTAATGGAAATATTAAAAAAAGAAACTAAAGAACTTAATAAATTATGTATTATTGTGACACATGACCAAAGATTAACAACATATTGTGATAAAGTCTTTAAAATGGTCGATGGAGAATTAAAAGAACAATAATAAAAGCAGTGGAAGAATGTTGGACAAGTTTATTGTCTTTGCATCTTCTACTGCTTTTTATATATATGATTATTGATAGCTTCGTAATGCTTGTTCCATAATGTCCCATGCTAAATCAACATCTACTTCTGTAGCGAATTTTGCATTAGGTTCTTTTTGATACGTATTATTCAAATCAACTGACATTGTTCCATATGTTAACGCACTATCTGTTTCGATTTGGATATATGTGTTTTGTAATGTAAATATTTCTGGATTTAATAAATATAATATTGTACAAGCGTCATGAATAGGACCGCCATCCATATCGAATTGTTCTTTATATGTTGATTTGAAGAATTTCAATAATTCCACGACAAAATCTGATACTTTATTATCTATTTTGTTAAAGCGATTGATTACAGCATCGTCTGCTAATAACTGGTGCGTTACATCTAAACCAAAGACTACAACTGGAATGCCACTTTTAAATACTTTTTTAGCGGATTCTGCATCTACCCAAATATTAAATTCTGCAGTTGGTGTCCAATTTCCGAATGTACCACCACCCATAATAACAATTTCTTGTATATTGTCTGCTATTTTAGGTTCTTGAATCAGTGCCATTGCAATATTTGTTAGTGGACCTGTTGCTACTAAAGTAATAGGTTCATTACTTTGCAATACTTGATCAATTATAACGTTTACGCCATGTTCGTTTGTTTCTTTTAAATTTGGCACTTTCGGTAATTGAGGACCATCTAAACCACTTTCTCCATGAATACTTTCTGCAAATGCTGCTTCCTTGATTAAAGGTCTATCAGCTCCTGTTGAAACAGGTATATCCCCTCGATTCATAATATCTAACACATTTAATGCATTTCTTGTATTTTTATCAACTGATTGATTTCCTGCAACTGTTGTAACAGCTAATATATCTAATGAGCTTGACTTGGCACCAGCTATTATTAATGCAATCGCATCGTCGTGACCTGGATCACAATCCATGATGATTTTTCTATTTTGTACCATTCAACCACGTCCTTTTTTAATAAGTTCTTCTAATTTATTATACTAAAGCGGTTTCATGTTAACAAAATAAACGCGTTATAGAATAATATAGGCTAATTAAAAATAAGTCTTGTCTTTTAATAAATTAGAGTATATAATTTTAAATCGTAACCGTTACTATTTATAAAAGGAGTGTACAAGATGAAAAAATGGACAGGAATACTATCAATTGTCTTTGTTCTTACAATGGTATTGGCCGCGTGTAGCCAAACTGGCAACAAAGATAATGATTCAGATAAATTAAAGGTTAAAACGACAGTTTACCCACTAAAATCTTTCATAGAACAGATTGGTGGCAAACACGTAGAAGTTGAATCAATTTATCCAGCAGGTACAGATTTACATAGTTATGAACCAACTCAAAAAGATATTTTAAATGCTAGTAAAGCGGATTTATTTGTATATACTGGTGACGATTTAGATGCTGTAGCTAAGAAAATAGCATCAACTATTAAAAAAGATGATAAAAAACTATCTCTTCAAAATAGTATCGATCAATCAGCATTATTAACTGATCAACATGAACATGGTGATGAAGAAGAACATGACCATGTTCACGAACATGAAGGACATCATCACGGTGGATATGACCCACACGTTTGGTTAGACCCTAAACTTAACCAAGAAATGATTAAAGGTATTAAAGATGAATTAGTTAAAAAAGACCCTGATAATAAAAAATATTATGAGAAAAACTTTAAGAAATTAAATAAAGATTTAACTGATATTGATAAAGAAATGAAAGATATTACGAAAGGTCACCAAGGTCATACAGTATTTATTTCACATGAGTCTATTGGATATTTAGCGAATCGTTATGGATTTGTTCAAAAAGGTGTCCAAAGTATGAATGCAGAAGATCCTTCTCAAAAAGAATTAACTAAAATCGTAAAAGAAATTAAAGACACAGATGCAAAATATATTCTTTATGAAAACAATATTTCATCTAAAATAACTGACACGATTAGAAAAGAAACAGATGCTAAGCCACTTTCATTTAGCAATATGGAATCATTAACGAAAGAACAATTAAATGAAAAAGACCTTTCTTATCAGAAACTGATGAAAGAAAATATTAAAAGCATCGAAAAATCATTAAACGATAAAATTAAAACTAACGATGATAAAAAAGATTCAGCACATGATAAAGCAATTGAACAAGGATATTTTAAAGACAAGCAAGTTAAAGACCGTGAACTTTCAGATTATGAAGGAGACTGGCAATCCGTTTATCCATATTTAAAAGACGGCACCCTTGACGAAGTATTTGAACATAAAGCTGAAGATGGTGACATGTCAGCAAAAGAATTTAAAGAATACTACGATAAAGGTTATAAAACAGATATAGAAAACATAAAAATAGCAGACAACAAGATCAGTTTCACTAAAAATGGCCACACAACAACTGGAGAATACGAATATGATGGACATGACATTCTTAAGTATGAAAAAGGTAATAGAGGCGTGAGATATAGCTTTAAATTAAAAGGCGAATCAAGCGAGGATTTACCAAAATATGTACAATTTAGCGATCATAATATTTATCCTAAAAAAGCGGCTCATTTCCATATATTTGCTGGAGAAGACAAAGATAAAGTACTTAAAGAGTTAGACAACTGGCCAACATATTTCCCTTCAAAACTTTCTAAAGATGAAATAAAAGAAGAAATGCTGGCACATTAAAAAATTATCGTTTATTTGACTTTGATTTGATATATCTATATCTTTACCTTGTATATAAATAAAAGGGGTGAAGAATTTGGTTAAACGATTAATTAGTGCAAATGCTTCAGATATTTCGGGATTTTCTACAGAAGAATTAAAGCAAAGTATTAAAGCGAGTGAAGGCAGAACAGTATTGAGTGAAAATGTTGTTGTACATATGCCAGCTTTAGTACAAGATATTACAAATGCGGAAATGGCATCTGCTTTCGGAGCAGATATGATACTGTTGAATGCTTTAGATGTTATAGAACCAGATATACAAGGGTTATATAATGAAGAATATAAAGGGACTGGAAATGCTGTTCAAGATTTGAAACATCTTGTAGGTAGACCAATCGGGGTTAACTTGGAACCAGTTGACGATAAAGCAAAAATGGCCGAAGTGAAACTAGATATTTCTTCTGGTAGAAAAGCGACAAAAGAAACTTTTGAACAAGCTAAAAAATTAGGCTTTGATTTTGTATGTTTAACTGGTAATCCAGCAACTGGTGTAACAAACGAACATATTTTAGAAGCGGTTAAAATTGGGAAAACACATTTTGATGGATTAATTATTGCAGGAAAAATGCATGGTTCAGGTGTAGATGAGCCAGTCGTTAATTTAGAGGCAATTAAACAATTTGTAGAAGCTGGTGCAGATATCATATTAGTACCTGCTGTAGGAACTGTCTGGGGTGTAAGTGAAGACGAAGTGCGTGAGGCAGTTCAAGTAGCACATCGTAGTGGTGCCCTCGTAATGAGCGCGATCGGAACATCACAAGAAGGGTCAGATGAAGCTACAATAAGAGAAATCGCAATTAAAAATAAAACACTTGGTGTGGATATACAACATATTGGTGATGCAGGTTATGGCGGCTTAGCACCAGTTGAAAATATATATGCACTGAGTAAAGCCATAAGAGGTCAGCGACATACAGTATCTAGAATATCAAGATCTATAAATAGATAATATGAAAAATCCAACTGCAGAGGCAGTTGGATTTTTTTCATTTATTGAAAGATATGTACTTTCTGGACCGATAAAAAAAATTACCGGTCCAGAAACGAGAAATACGGACCGATAAAAAAAATTACCGGTCCAGAAACGCAAAATATGGATCTATAAAAAAAATTACCGGTCCAGAAACGAGAAATACGGACCGATAAAAAAAATTATCGGTCCAGAAACGCAAAATACAGGCCGATAAATAAAATTAGCGACCCGAAAACGCAAAATACAGGCCGATAAAAAAATTTAGCGACCCGAAACCCCATAAA
>NZ_JAJNIK010000007.1:0-137162 GCF_022386495.1 Mammaliicoccus sp. H-M34 | reverse complement strand
CAATCAGTGAATCAGAGTCATTAAGTGAGTCCGAGTCAATCAGTGAAAGTGAATCATTAAGTGAGTCAGAGTCTATTAGCGAATCAGAATCTATTAGTGAATCAGAATCAATCAGTGAGTCAGAATCAATCAGTGAATCGGAATCAATTAGTGAGTCAGAGTCAATTAGTGAATCCGAATCAATTAGTGAGTCCGAGTCTATTAGTGAGTCCGAATCTATCAGTGAATCAGAATCAATAAGCGAATCAGAATCAATTAGCGAATCGGAATCACTAAGCGAGTCAGAATCAATCAGTGAATCCGAATCAATAAGCGAATCAGAATCTATTAGCGAGTCCGAATCATTGAGCGAATCTGAATCAATCAGTGAATCTGAGTCAATTAGCGAATCTGAATCTATAAGCGAATCGGAATCAATCAGCGAATCGGAATCTATTAGTGAGAGCGAATCATTAAGTGAATCCGAATCAATTAGCGAAAGTGAATCTATAAGTGAATCAGAACCAAATAGCGAGAGTGAATCATTAAGCGAGTCCGAGTCATTAAGTGAATCAGAATCTGTTAGTGAGAGTGATTCTTATAGTGAGTCAGAGTCTATCAGTGAAAGTGATTCATATAGCGAATCTGAATCTATTAGCGAGTTCGAGTCATTGAGTGAGTCCGAATCAATTAGTGAAAATGACTCATTAAGTGAATTTGAAACTTTATCTTCGGATGCTTTAAATGAGGATGATGAAATTTCTAACACGAATAAACAACAAGATGATCACAACAAAGATAATGGTAATAAATTACCGGATACAGGTGAGGTTGCTACTAATAATGGATTGATTTCTAGCCTTGCCGCGCTTGCTGGTATTGCTTTATTAAGAGGTAGACGTAGAAAAAATACGGATAATAATTAATTTATATTGGTGAATTTCTTCAAGTAATGTAATTTAATAGAGGCTGGGACAAGGTTAATGTCTCAGCCTCTAATATTATATTGTTAGTAGATGAATAGATTGAATATGGGCTTATATCTAGTTTTTATAAGAAAATTTCAAAACCAAAAATTATATTTTAAATATAAAAAATAAATTGATAATTAATAGATATGTTGTATAATTTATAGACATTGTTGAGTTGAAGTAATTTTTAAATGGATATTTAGTTAAATGAAATGTTTAATTAAAGCTTACAAAGAAAAGGGATGATTTTTTTTGGAAACAAGAAATTTAATTATAGAAACTGCAAAGGAATTATTAGTTGAAAGGGGATACCATGATTTAAAGGTAGCTGATATTTGTCGAACTGCTAGTTTAGGTAAAGGGACTTTTTATTATTATTTTGAACATAAAAGCCAATTAATCGATATTATCGGTATGATGTTAATTAACGAAATAGAATATCAAATTAATCAACTAGATAATCAGAAAACCATTGATGCTATGATTATTGATCTTTTTAATATTTTTATAGATTTTTCGATTGAAAAACGACAATTAGTGAATAATTTATTATCTGCAACGAGTGAAAGTGAATGGATGAATAGTGTGCGTACGGGTTATAAGCCATTTAGAAAAGTTATTGCACTTAAGTTGTTTAACGATGAATCAGCAAGCTCATTATTTAAAGTAAAATATATAATGGGGATTGTAGATTTTTATATTAAAGAAGAAATTTTAGATAATAATATTGCTAAAGATGACCGTATTTTATCGGTTTATATAAAAATGATCATGAGTGGAATCGATTCTGTTTCTGAAAACGACTTTAAATAATAAAAAAGTTTTAATTTAGTGTATATTTTCCATAAAATTTATTGTATAATCTAAAAGGTTTGTATTTAGCAAATAAATTAATTTGTTAAATACTAATTTTTAGAATATAACTGACTCGTGGTCAGTAATCATAATTTTAAAAAGTAAGAAGGTAAATAAAATGAATAATGTTGATATAAGTAAAGAAGAATTAGAAAGACTTAATAAAGAAATTGAAGATGAATTACGTGAATATGATTTTAAAAAAGAGAAAAAACAAGAAAAGAAACAATTCTTTACTCTAAAGTTTATGTGTACATTCTTTTTAGTGATTTTAATGGTATCAAGCTTAGTTAGATTATTTATATAATACAAAACTGATAAAAATATAAGGTGAGGTGATACAGGTGACAGTTTATAATATTAATCTTGGAATTGGATGGGCAAGTAGTGGTGTTGAGTATGCGCAATTATATAGAGCGCAGTTATTAAGAAAGTGCGAGCAAACGATTAAATTCGTCTTTTTAGACTTTATTAAAAATGAAAACATTCAAACATTAACTGAGAATATCGGATTTAAAGATGATGAAATAATATGGTTGTATCAGTATTTTACAGATATAAAAATTGCACCTACAAGTGTGACAATTGAGGAAATTACGAGTCAATTACATGCAGAGGTTACAAAAATTGAAGATAAAGGCAAAGTGAGACGCATTTATTACAATAGTGATCATAACTATATAAATTGTCATTTAAAGAATGAAGACAGTGATATTGTCGATAGAGTTGAATATATCTCTAGAGGAAAATTAATTAGAAGAGATTATTACTCGTATGTTCGTATCTTATCAGAATACTATGCGCCTGAAGATAATGCTGCAAAGTTATATATGAGAACTTTTTATAATGAAGATGGCTCAATTGCTTACAATGAATATGTAAATGAAGATGAAAGTATGTTTGTCTTTAAAGATAAAGTGTTATATACGAAACAAGATTTTATAACTTATTTTTTAGAAAAACTTAATTTAACTGAAGAAGATTTACTTATAGTTGATCGTTCTAAAGATATTGGACAGACAGTGGTTCAAAATAAAGGTGCAGCACGTTTAGGTATCGTGATTCATGCTGAACATTATAATCAAACTGCTACTAATGATTCAAATATTCTATGGAACAATTATTATGAATATGTATTTATGAATGCACATGAAATAGATTTCTTTATTACTGCTACCGATATTCAAAACCAACTATTAGCTGAGCAATTTGAAAAGTATTACCATAAGTATCCTAAGATATATACAATTCCTGTTGGGAGTTTAAGTACTTTAGTTAAACCAGAGCAACGAAAGCCGTATTCAATTATTACAGCTTCAAGATTAGCAAACGAAAAGCATGTAGATTGGTTAGTGAAAGCAGTAGTGAAAGCAAAAGAAACAATTCCAGAAATTACGTTTGATGTTTATGGCGAAGGTGGTCAAAAACGTTTGTTGAAGGATTTGATTAAAGAAAATAATGCAGAAGAATACATTCAACTACAAGGTCACGTTAACTTAAGCCAAGTATATAAAGACTATGAATTGTTCTTATCAGGTTCTACAAGCGAAGGATTTGGATTAACATTGATGGAAGCGATAGGATCAGGACTAGGAATGATCGGATTTGATGTGAATTATGGAAATCCTACTTTTATCAAAGATGAACAAAATGGTTATTTAATACCAATTAATTTAAATGAACAAAAAGAATCAGAAATTGTAAATCATATCGCAGACGGTATTGTTCGATATTTTGAACAGGACACGCATCGTTTTAACGAAGTATCTTATGAAATTGCAGAAAAATTCACGCAACCAGTTATAGCACAAAAGTGGAAAAAGCTAATTAGTGAGGTGTTATATGATTAATTTATTTGATGTTTTTGATAAAAAAGCAATCGTTTTATATAATTCATTCAAACATGCTGGTAATCAACGAACAACGATTGTTATTGAAGAAAACGGATTTTTACCAGATGGTGTATTAACGCCTTATCAATTTTTTGCGAATAATCCTACTTCAACAATAAGTCCTTTATTTTTTAATGAAGTGACAATTCCGAGATTTTGGACGATTGAAGGTAATAATAATACAGCATTTATTAAAAATGTTGATGAAGTTAAGGCACGAATTATATATAAGAAGAATTATAAACAAAGAATTGTAGAGCGTGTGGAGTGGTTGAATAAACGCGGACATACGCAATATATAGATTACTATAATAAATTCGGGTTAAAATATGCGCAAGTCGTGTTAGATGTTCAAACTCAAAAGAGAATTTTGAAAAGGTATTTCAACCATAACAATGACTTGTTTATGATAGAAAACTTTATAACAAATGATATTACGCTAAATTGGAAGAATAAAGAATACTTTTTCCATTCAAAAATTCAGTTTGTGAACTTTTATCTTAAAGTAGCACAATTAGAAACTGAAGATTTCATGATTAATTCACTTTCAATACCATCAGCAGTGCTTAACGGGTTATCTGGTCCTGGAAATGATCAGATTTTCTGGCAAGGTGATATAACAGAAAATATCATCAGTCATTTGGAAAAAGCATTAGCAAAAGAAAAAAGACAATATAAACTGTTGCTACCTAGTCAGTCATCTTATGAAAAAGCTCTATCATTAATAGACGAAAAATATAAAGATCGAATTCACCAAGCTGGTTATGTTTATAAATTTATAAAATCTAATCAACATTCAAATCAAGTATTAACATTGACCAACTCGGATCAAATGCCACATATAGAAGAAATTATACAATCACATCCAGAACTAGAATTTCATATCGCAGCGTTAACTGAAATGTCTATGAATTTAATGAAATTGAATCAATATCCAAATGTAAATTTATATCCAAACGCACGAAGAGAAAAGTTTGTTTCACTTTATAAAACATGTGATATTTATTTAGATATAAATAAAGGAAATGAAATATTAGATGCAGTAAGAGCAGCATTTGATTATCAATTATTAATCCTAGGATATAACGAACTCGCACATAACAAAGACGTTACAGCAGAGCATAACTTGTTCGACATAGAAAGTTACGCAGACTTAAGCACAACATTAGAACAAATAAGAACAGACCAATCAGCGTTAGATAAACGACTTCAATTACAATTACAAACAGCAGGATCCATTAACACAACAGAATTTATTCAGTCATTGGAGAAGTGATTCTTAATAACTTGATTAATATTTCTAAATAGCTAAACTTGTAATTAACATGTATATAAGAGGTGTATTAATATGATGTTTATTGCTGCATTTATTCCAGTATTTATTATAGGCTTTATTGTCTTAGCTATATTTGAAGAGAAAAAGAAAAATCGTAAGTAAGTAATATGTGATGTTAGGAAGCGGAGGTTGAACAATTGTCTGTTTTTTCTATAGGTCATTATGATTATGAATTAGATACATTTATGCAAATGTTGGAAGAAGCTAACATAACTATGATAGCTGATGTCCGAGCATTTCCTAATAGTAAGCGTCACCCTCAATATAATCAAGAATCATTTGAAAAATGGTTGGAAAATCACCATATAAAATATCAACATATGCAGCTATTAGGTGGACGCCGAAAGCAATCACAAGAAATTGGTGGTTCTCTAAATGAAGGATGGGACAACCAATCATTTCATAATTATGCAGATTATACATTAACAGATGAATTTAAAATTGGTGTTAATCAATTAATCGAAATGAGTAAAGAAGAAACAGTAGCAATGCTGTGCGCTGAGCAACATCCATCAAGATGTCATCGATTAATTATAAGTAATTGGTTAGTAGCACATAAAATAGAAGTGAACCATATTATATTTAATAGTAAAGAAGGCATTAAAGTCGTACCACATCAATTAGGAAAATGGGGTGCCATGCCAATTCTTGAAGATGATGGAGAAGTAGTTTATCCTAAGCAAACTTAACAAGTTGGAATGAAAAGTAATATTAGAAAAATTAAATTTTAGAAGTATCGTGAGATTCGGATGGATTTGAGCAAAAACGCACGATATCTTAGTAGTCTTCGTGCGATTCGGCAAGATTTGAGCAAAAACGCACGATATCTTTAGAGTCTTCGTGCGATTCGGCAAGATTTGAGCAAAAACGCACGATATCTTTGGAGTCTTCGTGCGATTCGGGTAGATTTGAGTAAAAACGCACGATATCTTTGAAGTCTTCGTGCGATTCGTGTAGATTTGAGCAAAAACGCACGATATCTTTGGAGTCTTCGTGCGATTCGTGTAGATTTGAGCAAAAACGCACGATATCTTTGGAGTCTTCGTGCGATTCAGGTAGATTTGAGCAAAAACGCACGATATTTCTGGAGTCTTCGTGCGATTCGATTTCCCTTACACTCTAAGAACTAAATTTATAACTCATTATCCATAACATAAAAACATCCCAATTCGAAATTAAATCTTTCGGGTTGGGATGTTTGTTTTGTATAAGAATGATTTATTGGTTTGCTTGTAGTCTTTGTTTTGCTGAATGTGTGCGGGTTGTTACTTCTTGTGGGGATACTGCTTTTCCTAATCCAAAGTTAGGCATGTTAAGATAAATATTTTCATAATTATTTTCTTTAACGTTATATGTTTCGTGATAGAAACCTACTGCATTATTACCTTTAAGTTGCTTACTAAATCTCTTCCAAGCTTTTAAGTGTTTAGGCATTTTTGAATATATTAATAATGATTCGTTTGAATCCCAGTATTGTATGATATTTACGCCTTTATATTTAAAGAACATTTCAAATGATAGACAGCCTATTGATTTATTATTTGATAATTCTTTAAGCATCGCTGGCATTGCTAAAATGACAGGTAGCCATTTATGGACTTGTAAAGGTTTGTTGATGTGAACGCCTATTAAAAATACAGTGATATCCTTTTCGGGAACTACTGTAAATCTTCCTTTATTCATTTTGATCAACCCTTTTCCCTTTAATATAATTATTGATTTCATTAATAGTTTTTTTATTTTTCTTATTAAGTATTGTCCAAATAATAAAGTAAACCACAATAAATGTGATGAAGAAAATTAATATTGCCGACACTTTGAAGGGGAACCATCCTGCTAGTATAGCTAATGGGAAAAATATAATTAACATGATTAGAAAATGAAGAATAGTCGTTATGATTCTTGAATATTTAAGGTGTGTAAATATTAATGTGCTTAGGCTGAATGTTATACCTATAATTGCCCAAACACATACGGCTATTATCATAATTTGGATATCATCTAAATATTTAAAGTAAATTTTACCCATATAAGAATGTGGATTAACAGGATCATAACCACCACTAGCAAACAGTAGAGAGAAAATAATTGAAATAATGACACCAATTGAGATGCCTATTATCGCGCCATTACATAAACGTTTCATATACCTAATACCTCCTTAATTGCCTTTAAATATCGTCTTGATGAAAAAGTTGTATCATTATTAATAAATTTAATTTCTATAATCCCACTTTTATTTAGTACTAAATGATCTATAAAGGTTACATTGATGATTTCTGATTTGGATATTTGTAAAAAATTATCACTTAAATGCTTTTTTAATTTATAAAGCCTTTCATTATAAATATATTGTCCATTTAATGTATAGATATTTAATAATTTGTTTTCAATACGAAAACTATAAATATCATTTTGTTTCACAATATGCGTTTCATCACGCCTGTTTTTAACAGGATAGAAAGTTTGATCTGCATGAGTTTGTATTAATTGAATCATTTCTTCTATATTCTGATTGTCAGGATGACAGTTGATGATTAAATCATCTTGTTCTAAAGAAGCGTCATAGTTAACTTTATATTTCATAATGTCTTCCTCCTTAACTAAAGTAAAACAAATTTCGTTGAAAAAAACTATATCATATCGCTAAGTGGTAAATATAAGTGAGTAAGTGGTAGGGGAAATTGGAATTGCTTAGTAATAAAATAAAAGAAACCTCAGTCTAACAAGTAGACTGAGGTAAGGCTAACTCATCAAATGTAATTGCTTTATCAGAATACATCCCACTTTTGTAGAACTCTAAAAATTCATCTTTAGATATGACACCATAATTGTTTGTTGCTGAGAAGAGTTATTAAAATTCATGAATAATGAAAACAACTTTATTATGTTAAATAATTTTGAAAAATCTTGAAATATTTGTAATATATCCTATTTTCATTTAACACTTATAGTATAATAATATTATTATTAAGATATGAAGTACAATTTGATTGGGGATGAATAATGATGGAGAGAATGATAGTAGAAAATTTGGATATTGATATAAGAGTTGATTTTGTGGATATGATTAATTATTCATTAGCACAAAATGATTATACGATTATCAAAGATATTCAATTTTTGAATTTAAACGAAGATAGGGATTTTGAGAATTTAAAGTTAAAGATATATTCGAATACCAACTTTATATACAAATTTGAACAAGAAATACCTTACATTGAAAAAGATAATGTATTCACTATTGAAAAACCCAAAATTAATTATAATTATGATTTCTTTAGGGAAATAATAGAAAAAATTACTACACACTTTTTTATTGAGTTATTAGATGAGAAAAACAATACTATTTTTAAACAACCATATAAAATTAATATACTTCCTTACCAACATTGGTTAGGTACTCAGATATATCCTTCTCTAACTTGTGCATATATAGTACCAAATGAAAATGAAGTAAGAAGAGTAGTTTCTGAAGCGGGAATGAAACTGAAAGAATGGACTGGAGATCCAAGTTTTACTGGATATCAAACAGGAGATAGCGAGAGCGTTAGATTACAAGTTGCAGCCATTTATGCTTCGTTACAAAAAGAAAATATAGCTTATAAAAACCCACCAGCAAGTTTTGAAAGATTTGGACAAAATATAAGATATCCTCAAGAAATTATTCAATATAAAAATGGAACCTGTTTAGATTTAGCATTCTTTTTTGCTGCATGTTTAGAAGCAGTTGGAATACACTCATTAGTTATTTTTATACATGGTCATGCATTTGCAGGATACTGGTTGTTAGATAAGTCTTTCACTGAACCATACATTTCTGATTTTGCTGCATTATCTAAAAGATTGTCTGATGATATTAAAGATATTGACGTAGTTGAAACAACATCAATAGTTAACGGTAGAGATATATCATTTGAAGAGTCTACTCGTATGGCTAAGAGAAATATTTTAACTCCTTATAATTTTGAAGGAGTTGTTGATGTGAAATGCGGTAGAAATTATGGTATTACACCTGTATTGAGTAAAGAAAATAAATCGGATTTTATAATGGAAGATTATGGGGTTCGTGAAACAGTTACAGATGCACCTAATACTATTATTGAAAGAACTGGAGATATTGAATTTAAAGTTAATCCAGTTGAAAAAACTGATATTTGGAGTAGAAATTTATTAGATCTAACATTGAGAAATCCCATGATAAATTTCAGAATGAATAAAAGTTCTATACAATTAATGGTATATGATGTTGCTACATTAGAAGACGAATTATCTATTCATGAACATTTTAAAATTATAGAAAAACCTAAAGGTATAACATTCCAAGAATCTGGAAATCATATTTTTAATGCAAAGTTACTTGAAGCAGAATTCAAAAATATCATTGATGATGATTTTAAAGAAAATAGACTTAGAAGTTTTCTAACAGAGAATGCTCTAGAAAAACAACTTAAATCGATATATAGAAAAGCTAAATCGAATTTAGATGAAAATGGAGCGAATTCACTGTATATAGCGATTGGGTTTTTAAAATGGTGTGAACCTGGAAATATTCATAAAGTTTATAATGCACCATTACTTTTATTGCCGTTATCAATGGAGAAAAAAAGTGCAGGAAGTAAGCTGCTTGTTGAATTAAGTGATGATGAGCCACAGTTTAATATTACACTAGTTGAATATTTGAGACAAAAATTCAATATAGACTTAAGACACTTAATAGAGTTACCTAAAGACGAAAAAGGGACTGATATTCCACTGCTTTTTTCTGCTATAAGAAAGGCAATAATGGATAAAGATGGTTGGGATATTGAAGAGATTGCTACAATAAGTAACTTTTCATTCAGTAAATTTGTTATGTGGAATGATTTACAAAACAGAGCAGAAGAAATTAATTCAAACTTCAATATACAAGCATTGATAAATGGGAATTATAAAATTGATAGATCACTAGAAGATATAAGTGCTCGTAATATAGAAAAAACAGATAAACCGCATGAATTAAGCATAGGAAGTTCGGTAGACGCTTCTCAATTAGAAGCAATAAAAGCAAGTGAAAAAAGTAGTTTTGTACTACATGGTCCACCAGGTACAGGTAAATCGCAAACTATTACGAACATGATAGTTCATAACATAAATAAAGGTAAAAAAGTATTGTTTGTTGCAGAGAAACAAGCAGCTTTAAATGTAGTTAATAATCGTTTAACAAATTTAGGATTAAAAGATTTTACACTAGAGTTACATTCTAATAAAACAAGAAAGTCTAGATTTTTAGAAAAAATAGAAGTAAGCATGAATCAAAACTATGAGATGAAAACATTAAATGTTGAAAGTAAATCAAATGAACTTTATGAGTTGAAAAATGAGCTTAGTACTTATGTTGAAGCACTCCATAGCAGACAAAAAAGTGGGTATAGTTTATACGAATTAATACAAATGCATGAACAATTTGAAAAAGTTCCAAAAATTATAACATTAAATCCAAAAATAGTTGAGAACTTAGAAAATGAAGATATTAGGAAAATAAAAGATATCACATCAATTATAGATAAAACAATAAATCAATTAAAATATGGTATTAATCAACACCCATTAAAAGACTTTAAAGTAAATAAATATAGTATTTCTAAAAAAGATCAATTTTCAACTTTACTAGAAAATATTAAAAATGCAATACCTATAATTAATGAAACAATTAGCAAACATTTTAGTAATGAAGATATAAACACTATCAAAGATTTGTATAATTTTAATAGAGTAATAAATTCTTTAAAAAATTATACATACTCTGTATCAATCAGTGAAGAAATGTATAGTTTATATCAGAATATACCATTAGATAAAGCGTATAAATATGCTAGTTCATTATTAAAAACTTATACTAACACTAATAAATTGATATTAGGCAAATATAATGAAAAAGTACTTAATATTAATGTCCAATACTTAAGTGAAGAATATACAACATTAAAAAATAAAATATTCAAAAATAAAAAACTTAATAAATTGATTAGTAATTTGGAAATTGAGTTGCTCCAAAGTGGAAACTTAACAGAAGAAGAGTTTGTAAATGATATTAAAATAATTGAGGAATATCAAAAAGCTAGAAATGATTTACAAAAGAGTAATGAAAACTTTATTAAATCTTTCGGTGATAGCTGGAAAGGTAAAAATACTGATTTAGATTTATTGAATAATCAAATACAATTTATTAATGAGTTGAATATACATTCATTAGATAATAAAGATAAAAATAAAATTAAAGATATACTTAATTTTAAAATAAATTACACAAATGAATTTAAAATATTAGAAGAACAATTTCTTGTAGTGAATGAGGCGACAAATACTCTAGTCGAAGAGTATAAATATAGTAAAAGTAAGTTAGAAGATCTAAAGCTTAATGAATTAAATGAGAAAATCGATTTATGGTTGAAGGGACATATTGACTTTAAACATTGGACATTAGTAAATGAACAATTTGATAAATTAAAAGAAATTTTAAATACTGATGTTAGGAATATATTTATCGAAAACTCAAAAGATAATAATTTATTTCAATTAATCATGAAGGATTTAATTGAAAAACTTATTCAAAAGTATTTTACTTTGAATTATACTTTAGATTCTTTTAATAGCTTTGAACTAGAACAAAAAATTCAACTTTTAAAAAATAAAGAAAAAGAATTTAGTGATGTAACTATAGAAAACACAATATATAAAATGCAACAAAACTTAACTAATAAACGTGCTAATGAAGCATTTGAAAAAGATTTCTTAGTGTTACAAAAAGCGATAAGAAGTAGAGGAAGAGGCCAATCAATTCGAAAAATCTTTAATAATACTTCAAATATTATCCAAGATATATTTCCAGTAATGCTAATGAGTCCATTGTCTATCGCTCAATATATTGATCCGAAATTCCCGAAATTTGATTTAGTTATCTTTGATGAAGCATCTCAAATTCCAACAGATGTCGCAATTGGAGCAATTTCTAGAGCAGAAAATTGTATTATTGTTGGAGATCCAAAGCAAATGCCTCCGACTTCGTTCTTTAGTTCGAATAATATAGATGAAGATAATCTTGAATTAGAAGACTTAGAAAGTTTATTAGATGATTGCCTGGCTTCAAATTTTCCTGAGAAATATTTAAAATGGCATTATCGTTCTAATCATGAAAGTCTAATACATTATAGTAATTTAACATATTACAACAGTTCACTATTTACGTATCCTTCTTCAGATGCATTATCATCTAAAGTATTTTTCGAAAATGTTAATGGGATATACAAAAGAGGTAGTCATCGAAATAATGAGATAGAAGCTAAAGCAGTTGTAGATGTGCTAATTAAACATTTGAAAAGCAATAGTGATGATTCTATTGGGGTAATAACTTTCAATATACAGCAACAGAATCTCATTGAAGATATGTTTAATATAGTGTTAGTTGACAACCCAGATTTGGATCATAAAAACCAAAATTCTTCAGAACCAATATTTATTAAAAATTTAGAAAATGTTCAGGGTGATGAAAGAGACGTTATTTTGTTTTCAACTACTTTTGGTCCAGATGAGAACAATAACATGACAATGAATTTTGGTCCATTAAATAAAAATGGTGGATGGAGAAGATTGAATGTAGCTATTACCAGAGCTAGAAAAGAAATGAAAGTAATTTCTTCTTTTGATCCTGAAGATATTGATCTTAAACGTACTAAATCTGAAGGTGTCAGAGGTCTAAAAGGATTTCTCCAATATGCTAGGAATGCTAAGTCGTTACCTGCAATTAAAAATAATTTAACTGATGATAAAAATGGAATTGCAACAATTCTTCAAGAAAAACTTTTAGAGCATAATATAGAATCAAAAGTTCATTTAGGAAACTCAGAATATAAAATTGATTTAGCTATTGTTGATCCAAGTAACCCAAATAAATATATCTTAGCAATTTTAATAGACGGTGAACACTATTATAAATCTCAAACATCAAATGATAGAAATGTTATACAACCGAGTGTATTAAATAGTTTAGGCTGGGATATTCATAGAATATGGGCGATTGATTGGTATGAGGATAAGAATAAAGAGGTTGATCGAGTAATTACCAAAATTAAAGAAATGGAAACTCAGAAGGTAAATGAAAAATAAGTTTAAGGAGATTATAGAAAAATGATTAAAAGAACAACTGAACGTACTTTTATTTGGATAGGTATAGCGGTCCAAATATTAATCTTATTAGTTTGTGGATTGCTATTATGGTATTCAAATAGTGATGGTGCTGTTATAGACATGATGAACAGTAACTCTATTTCTATTGATGAAGCCAAATCTACATTAAACATTTTATCTGGATTTATGATAATTGAATTGATTTGGGGAGTCATTTTAATGGGTCTTGCAATAACTTCTATAGTTTGGACAGATAAAAAAACAAGAGTAGCAGGTATTATATTGATAGTTATAGGTATATTATCGATTATATTAAATTGGGTTGCGGTAATTATGTGGATTATAGCAGGTACAATGTTAATTAGAAGAAAACCAAAAACTTCTTTATATAATGAATTTGAAGAAAATAATGAAAATTTTCAAGATGAAAATCCTTTTTTAACTAATGAAAAAAATAGTAATGATAGTGAAGATTATGTAAAAGAACAAGAAACAAAAAATGACGTTGAGGATCCGTATAAATATTAAATAGTCAAAGTAAAAAAGTAGCCTATATTAGAAATAAAAAACACTTTTCATAAATTCAATAAGAATTTATGGAAAGTGTTTTTATTTGTAAAGCTTTCTATTCCTCAATTATATACCTATAAATTTCATCTTGAACGGGTATTTCCATGGATAATGTCATTGTTACGACGTTGTTTTTCTTTTCGTTTGGCATGATTGTTTGTTCTGCTGTGCCTTCTAAATAGTGTGCTTTTCCTAGGAAATAATATTCTTTTCCGTCTGCTGAATCTTCTTTTTTAACGAAAATATACATATCTATATTTTTTTCTTTATGTGCCATAATTTCGATTACTTCTTTTGAGTTTAATGTCTTGTCTGATCTTGTGAACCATTTGAGTTCGTCTGGGCTAAGGAATTCATCTTCGTACTTTGTATTATCACTGATATCATCTTGTTTATGATATGTGATAAAGATGGGTAGGGTATTATGTTTAGATTTATATCCATAGATTGTACTGGATTCATCTTTATCCCAGTTAAGTAATTTAACGAAATCTTTTCTTGTATATTTGTTGTAAAGGATGAGACGGTTTTGGTTTCCATGATGTGTTGTGTTATTGTATTGTGCTAATTCGATTATATCTTCTACATATGTTTTGAAAAGTAGGTTTTCAAGTGATGCAGCAAATGTTTTTGTTAATGTTACTTCATCGTTTGAAATTGTTATGATTGGCTCGCCATATGTTTTGTTTATTGTAACGCTATAGAAGCTATAGTCTAATATTTTTAAAGTTGTTTCGATATCTTTAAGTGTAACTTTAGGGTCTACTTTTTGTGCGAGTGTTAATAGTTCTTGTATTTTATGTGGTCTTTCGATTATTGCATTTAAAATTGTATGATCTACGTTCTTTAGTCCGGGTGCTATTTCTCTAGATAAGAATGTTAAATTCAACTTTTCATTCTCAGTTAGTTGGTCTTCTATTTTCTTTGATTTAACAAGAAATTCGTGATAGTTTTTATAGTTACTTTCAGATGAATATATGACGCTAGGATCTATAGAGTTCTGTCTAATAAAGTCCATGAGTAAAGGCATTCGACCTATTCTTTGTTCTACTTCGTTATAGGCTTGTTTAATATGAGATGCTGCACTTAATTTGGCTTGTTTGAGTGAATCGTATATTTTCTTTTTAGCGATTTCTTCAAAGTTAATTGTTGAAACACCACTTAAGACAGTGTTACTAGTTAAGAATCTTCTATAGTTATCTTTATTTTGTGATTGATCACCGGATAAAGCGACCGGGATTAGGTAGTTCTTTTCATAGTTACCTATAAAGTCTATAACTGTTACATATTCTTTATTATCACTCTTTCTAAGTCCTCTACCAAGTTGTTGAATAAAGATAATACTAGATTCAGTTTCTCTCAACATGACAATTTGGTTTACAGGCGCAATATCTATTCCTTCGTTAAATAGATTAACGGTAATGATATAATTGATTTCTCCTGATTTAAGCTGTTCAATCGCTTCTTGTCGTTTTTCTGAATTATCTTCACCTGTTAAAGCTATTGAAGGTACTTGATGTAATGTTAATTTTTCAGCTAAATCTTTCGCTTCGTCTTTTCTACTAACAAAAATAAGCCCTTTTAATTCATCACCAGAGTATCCATAGTATTGAGTTTTTTCTAATATATGTTTGACTCTTTCATTGGAAGTTAAATCAGTTAAACTACTAAAATCATCAGTAGCTTTACCATCACGAATATAGTCAGTAACGCCAAAATAGTGGAATGGACAAAGTATTTCACTTTCAAGAGCTTTTTGTAATCGGATTTCATAAGCAATATTGTAATCAAACATTTCAAATATGTTTAAGTTATCTGTTCTTTCTGGTGTAGCGGTCATTCCTAGAACGAAATTAGGAGTAAAATAGTTGAACACTTTCTGATATGACTTAGCTGCAGAACGATGAGCTTCATCGTAAACGATATAATCAAAATGATTTTGATCAAACTGACTGTATATATCATCTTTTGATAATGTTTGAATTGTAGCAAATAAATATTTGGAATGAATGGCTTTATTTTTACCAGTTAATAATCCAAAGTCTTCATCTTTGGAAAAAGGTAGTACTTTTTTGAATTCTTCAATTGCTTTCCTTAAGATTTCTTCATTGTGAACAATAAATAAAAATTTATTCGGATTATAGCTTCTGACATCTAGTGCACACAAAATGGTCTTACCCGTACCAGTTGCAGAAATAATGAGAGACTTATCTTTACCACTTTTTCTAAGTTCAGCTAATGAATGTAAAGCTTCTTTTTGCATTATGTTCGGTTCGATTTTAACAGCTTGATCGATATTATTTTGAATTTCATTTTGCTCTTGTGTAATACGTATAGCATTCTTTAAATTGCGCTCATCATATGTAAGTTCATATTCTTTAATCCAGGCATTTGATAGTGGGGAACTCTTCTCCCATAATTCATCAAACTGCGCTTTTACATTATAAACAAGATCACCATTCTTCTGAGTAGACAGTAAGATATTGTGTTCGTAATTTACTTTTAGTGCATTCGAAGTTAAATTAGAACTTCCAACAATCATAGAAGCATAATGTTCATGCTCAAATACATAACCTTTAGCATGGAATCCGTTGACATCGGTCAGTCTGACATCAACATTATTAAGTTTCAATAATTCTTTATACATTTTAGGTGTATTAAACCCTAAATAGTTAGATGTAATGATTTTACCTTTAATGCCTTTTTGATTTAAATCATAAAGGTGTGATTTTAAACTAGCTAATCCACTTTCAGTAATAAAGGCAACTGAAATCGTAAATGATTTACATTTATATAGTTCATTAATAATCGTTGAAAGTACATTCTCTTCTTTATTATTAATCAATAATTTAGGCATGAAATTACCTTTATGAGAGATAGTACGATCAATAAATCCTTTATGTAGCGACTGATTAAAGTCTTCTAATAAATTATTCATTGTTATCCCTCATCTACAATAATTTTCACAGCAGGTATGTCTGCAGGCGCCCATTCTAACGATTCTAATTCATTAACCTCTAGCCATTTAATACTTTTATGTTCAGTCAAAGTAGGCATCTTTTCTTTTAATTTGCATTTATATGTATGAAGATTAACAATTCCAAAATCATATTCATAAGCAGTAGATGTGATTTTCTCTCCAACTTCTAAATCACATAACATTTCTTCTTTTATTTCACGTTTTAATGCATCAATTTCAGATTCATCTTTTTCAACTTTACCACCAGGAAATTCCCACATTAGAGGTAAACTCATATTTTCATTTCTTTGCGCACAAAGAACTTTATTATTAGAAAAAATGATAGCACCAACAACTTCGATTTGTTTTTTCAAAATATTACCTCCAAAATATCGTATTTATTTATATTTTAACAAAATATTGCCGCTACGGTAATAAAATGTAAATTTACGATCAAGAAAGGTGCAATTTTAGATGATTTTAGTGAAATTTTATATCTGAAAAAATTAGAAATATATATAAAATGATGAATGAATAATTGCATATATTTAAAAATTCATTGAAAAAAGTAAAATTACAATATAGACTTGTAATACAAGTGAAAGCGCTTTATTTAAATTTAGGGGGGATTATTTATGAAGTTTCGCTTGATGAGTTTATTAATATGTATGGCATTAATATTAGCTGGATGTAATTTTGAAAAAAAGAAAACATATAACATTGCAACTGCATCAACAGGAGGTACCTATTACCCAATAGGGGTAGGAATGGGGCAACTATGGACTAAACATTATCGAGCTCAAAATACTAAATTTAATGGTCAATCTTCTGCTGGTTCAGTAGAAAATATTGATTTAATGAAACAAAATGAAGCCGACTTTTCAATTTTACAAGGTTTGATTTCAACACAAGCATCTCAAGGAACAGGTATTTACAAAGATGAAAAATATGATTCATTACGTTCAATGAGTATGATTTGGCCAAATGTCGAACACTTTGTCTTGAAAAATAGTGATGTAAAAACTGGAACAATTGCTGACATAAAAGGAAGTTCATTTTCAGTGGGACCTAGAGCAAGTGGTACTGAACAGTCAACTTTAATGATGATGAAAGGTATAGGACAAACAAAAAAAGATATTTCACCTGAATATTTAGGTTACGAAGAAACAATATCAGCAATGAGAGATGGAAGATTAGATGGTGGTTCCTTACCAGCAGGTGTACCTGTATCATCTATAACAGATATGTATGCTTCAGGAGTAAATGCATCGATTTTAGAGGTTACTGATAAACAAATGAAAGATATTAATAGCCAAGTAGATACTTGGTATCGTTATACGATTAAAAAAGGTACATATCCAAAACAGAAAAAAGATATTCAAACGATTGCACAACCAAATATACTCGTAACAACTAAAGAGATGGACGCAGATATGGTTTATAACTTAACGAAAATGTTACATGAAAATCGTGATTTCATGATAGATGTACATAACTCAGCGAAAGAAATGAAATTAGAGACTGCTCTTAATGGTTTAAATACGCCTTTGCATGAAGGAGCATATAGATATTATAAAGAAAAAGGTCTTAAAATTGATGACAGATTAATCCCTGAAGAAGTTAAAGAAAAAGAAGGGGGTAATCAAGATGAAAAATAAAGTAGAAAAAGAAGTGATGTCTCAAGTTAGAGAATTACAAGGTGGCAGTAAATATTTATTTAATGGCATAGCAATTATTTTGTCTATATTTGTTTTATCAGCCTCAAGCTTTTTAAACTTACAGACTTTTCATCAAAATTCAATATTCTTAATACTAATAGTGTTACTAGGGTTCATGTTATACCCAACTAGTAAAAAAGGAGTTGAAAAAACACGACCTTCTGTTGTTGATATAATTTTCATTGTTTTAACAATAGTGGGTATTGGATACATTATTCTTAATTACACTACTTTACATGTTGATAGAGCATCACAAGCAAATACAACTGATTACATATTTGCTGTCATAGCTATCATAGTGTTATTTGAAATTACGAGAAGAACGATTGGAATTTTCATACCATTACTAAGTATATTTGCAATAATTTATGCCTTATACGGAAATTATTTTCCTATCGATTTTGCACATTCAGGATTTAGTATTAAACGATTATTATATCGTTTCTATATGACTACTGAAGGTATATTTGGTAGTACGCTATCAATTGCAGCAACATACATTATGTTATTCATTTTATTTGGAGCATTTTTAGGTGTAAGTGGTGCAAGTAAATTATTTAATGATTTAGCATTAGCTATAGCAGGTCAGCGGCGTGGAGGTCCTGCACAAGTAGCGGTTATTACAAGTGCTTTAACTGGATCATTAAACGGTAGTGCAGTTGCTAACGTGGCAACTACTGGATCATTTACAATTCCTTTAATGAAGAATATTGGACTAGCACCAAGGTTTGCTGGTGGCGTTGAAGCTGCAGCTTCAACTGGTGGTATGATTATGCCACCTATTATGGGGGCTGCTGCATTTATAATGGCAGGTTTTCTTGGTGTGCCATATACAACGATAGTCCTTGCAGGTATTATACCGGCATTATTCTATTATATTGCTTTAGTATGGGCAATTGACACAGAATCAAAGAAAAAAGGATTAAAAGGGGTAAGTAAAGACAGCATTCCTTTAATTAGAGAGGTATTAAAAGAAAGAGGCGCGTTGCTATTACCAATTATAGTTGTAATTGTAGCATTATTAATAGGAAAAACAGCAATATTTGCAGGGTTTTCCGGTATTATATCCGCAATATTAGCTTCATATTTAACTAAGGATAAATCAACAAGAGTAACATTTAAAAAGTTTTTTGAAGCTTTAATTGATGGTGCTAAAGGTTCAATTCAAGTAGCTTTAGCCTGTGCTTCGGTTGGCATAGTAATCGCTACTGTAGGTATGACAGGTGTAGGGTCTATGCTTGCTTATAATGTTATTGATATAGCAGGTGGACACCTAATAGTAATATTAATAATGGTTATGATAACTTGTATAGTACTAAGCTTTGGTTTACCTTCAACTGCTCTATATATAGTAGTTGCAGTTACTGTGGCTCCATCTTTAGTTCAAGCAGGAGTGGAACCACTTGCAGCTCATTTCTTTGTATTTTATTTTGGAGCAATGTCTAATGTAACACCCCCAGTTGCACTAGCAGCATATACTGGTGCAGGTATAGCAAATGCTGATCCAGTAAAAACATCTTGGACAGCTTTACGTCTAGCGCTACCTGGATTTATTATTCCATTCTTGCTTGTATATAATCCAGAGCTATTATTAAATAATCCAACTGGTAATATTAATATTGGTGAATTAATTGTAACAATAGTTATTTCATTAGTTGGTATATACGCTTTAGTAGTAGGTATGGGTAATTATTTATTAGTTAAATTAAATATAATAGAAAGAATTTTATTTATAGCGTTTGCTATAATGCTTATTTTCCCTGAAATGATAACAAGTATTATTGGAATTATAGGTGTTATTTTGTTAATTGGGATGCATTATATTAAAACTAAGAAGGTAGGCGTATCCTAAATGGAACATGATAGTTCAAAGCGTTTATCAGAAGTTATATTTGAAGAGCTAGTTACAAGAATAAAAAATAATAAATATAAAATAGGTGACAGACTACCTTCAGAGTCAATATTGTCAAAAGAATTTGAAGTAAGTAGATATCCTATAAGAGAGGCACTAAGCAAGCTTACTTCTATCGGATATATTGAGTCATTTCAAGGTAAAGGTAGTTATGTTATAAATAATGATGCTTCAGATTCTTTTAGACAGCATGCTTTTGGAAGATTTTCAGATAAAGATTTGCTTGATATTTTGGAAATGAGAACCATTATAGAAGTTGAAGCTGCTGGAATTTGTGCTATCAGAAGAACTGAAGAAGATATGAAATTTATTGATTACGCATTTCAAGAATATAAAAAAGCACATCAAGATGAATATGCACTTGGTTTAGAAGCAGATTATAATTTTCATAAATGCATAGTGCAATGTACTAAAAATCAGTATATGATTAAGACTTTTGAGAATTTAGAAGAAATCCATTTAAATGCACTGGAATATTCATTGAATTTAAATAAAGGCATGATTGAAAAAAGAGAAAGTGTAATTAAAGAGCATGAAATTATATATAATGCCATAAAAAATCAAGAAGAATCTAATGCAAAAAAAGCAATGAAAAAACATTTAGTTACAATGAGAAAGAAATTGGGCGATATAAGGTGCAGGTGATATGTATGAAGAATGTTGGAATTGAAGTAGAAGCTTGTGATATTAATGTGTAAGGAGGATTTTATGAAAACTGATGTAGTAATTATTGGTGGAGGTATTATTGGGTTTAGTACTGGATATCATTTAAAATTACAAAATCCTGAGTTAGATATTTTAGTATTAGAAAAAGAAAAGAGTTTTGCAGAACACCAAACTGGCCATAATAGTGGAGTAATTCATTCAGGCATTTATTATAAGCCAGGTTCACATAAAGCAGAATTTAGTAAAAAGGGTTCGCAATCTATGATTGATTTTTGTAAAAAATACAAACTTCCATTTAATCAATGTGGCAAAATAATTGTTGCTACAGCTGAGGAAGAGTTAAAAAAATTACATGAATTATATGAAAGAGGACTACAAAATGGACTTTCAGTAAAATTACTAGATGCGGAAGCAGTAAATAAGATTGAACCATATGTGAATACAGTAGGTGGTATAAAAGTAGAAGAAACGGCGATTGTAGATTATAAAAAAGTAACAAAACAATTTAAATTATTATTTGAAGAATTAGGTGGAAAAGTTGAATTTAATACCCCAGTGACACACATTGAAGTGTCAGAGGATAATATTATTGTAGGAAGCCATAGTAAAAAATTCAGAGCTAAAAATATAATTAATTGTGCTGGTTTATATAGTGATAAAATTGCTCAAATGAGTGGTGTAGATACAGCTATTCAAATCATTCCATTTAGAGGAGAATACTATCAACTTAATACTACAGCTGAAAAATATGTAAATACTTTAATTTATCCAGTACCAAATCCTGATTTGCCTTTTTTAGGAGTACACTTTACAAACATGATTGATGGAGGGGTTGATGTCGGACCAAATGCGGTACTTGGATTAAAAAAAGAAGCATATGGAAAAATAGATTTTCATAAAAATGAAACACTAGAAATTTTAAAATTTCCTGGATTATATAAGATGGGATTAAAAAATATCAAAGAAGCATTAGGAGAATATTATCGATCCTTTAATAAAAAAGCCTTTGTTAAAAATGCACAAAAACTCATTCCCTCAATAAAAAATAAAGATATCAAACCAATAGAAGCGGGTGTAAGAGCACAAGCAATGTTAAATGATGGTACATTATTAGATGATTTTGTTTTTGAAAAAGGTAAGCATTCATTACATGTATTAAATGCACCATCACCAGCAGCCACTTGTTCAATAGAAATTGGAAAAGAAATTGCAAAAGAGTATAAAAAACTGTGAAAATAAATTGTTGAAAAAGCAGAAGTATTATCATTAATTTCAAATATTTTACGTAAATCGAGGCTGAGACAATTAACTTGTCTCAGCCTCAAATCATTATATAGTCAGTAATGATACCTACAAGAAATAATTAAGATAGATGAATCTTTTATTGTATATACCATTCTATGTTCATAATTAATTCTTCTACAATAATAACCAAAATAACTGATAGTATGATATATTTTTACTAATTAATTACATATGTTAAATGTTTACTAACTATAACTAAAGGCGGTTTTGGGTTTTGAGGAAACAGAGATTAAAGTTAAGTACATTAGTTATTATTGTGGTCTGTATTGTGGTTCTGTTTTCTTTGTTGATAACTGGTATATTGATTAGCAATACGATTAAGGACACAATTCATAAGACGACTGAGGAGAAGGCTGAGGTTATTGGTAAGACGGTTGCAAGATCTGAGGTTGTTCAGTCGGCTTTAGTGGATAATGATGGTAGCAAGAAGGTACAAGAGTATGCTTCTGATATTCAACGGTCGACGGATGTGAGTTTTATTGTTGTTATGGATATGAATGGTGTTAGAAAATCTCATCCTAATGAGGATTTGATTGGAAAGCATTTTAAAGGTGGGGATGAGAAGGATGCTCTCAATGGTCATGTGAGTTCTTCGATTTCTAAGGGGACACTTGGAAAGTCTTTGAGGTCTTTTACACCTGTTTATTCTGATGGTAAACAAGTTGGTGTTGTTGCTGTTGGTGTGCCTATGAAAAGTGTGTCTGATGCTCTAGCGGATGGTAATAAGCAAATTATTATTGGATCGATTATTGGATTGTTTGTCGGTGCCATTGGTGCATATTTGTTGTCTAGATATATTAAGAGAATTTTACTTGGATTAGAGCCTTCCCATATTGCGAAAATACTGGGAGAAAGAAATACAATGTTACAGTCTGTTCATGAAGGCATTGTAGCTGTTGATAAGGAAGGTAAAATTAATTTAGTAAATAAGTCTGCAATGGATATTTTTAAAAAGGCTGGTCTAAAGGATAATCCTATTGGTATGCAGATTAATGATTATATGGCTTCTACACAATTACCAAAAGTTGTTGAGCTTGGTAAACCTGAACGTGATAAAGAACAGAACATTAATGGTTTAAAGATATTAGTGAACAGAGTGCCGCTTATTGTTAAGGATGAAACAGTCGGTGCGATTTCGACTTTTAGAGATAAGACTGAAGTGAATAAATTATCGGAACAATTAGTTGGTGTTAAGACATACGCTGATACTTTACGAGCACAATCCCATGAGTTTAGTAATAGGCTACATGTTATTTCTGGTATGCTACAGATGGAACATTATGATGATTTGAAGCAATACATACATGAAATAGTTGAACTCGGCAGCCAAGAAAGTGGAGATATTACGTCTAAAATTAAAGACGCAGTGTTAGCTGGTTTCTTAATTGGTAAATTAAGCTTAGCGAGAGAACAGAATATTAAACTATCTATTATGAATCACACAACAATTCCTGAACCAAATTATTCATACATCACACATGAAATGATTACGATTATAGGCAATTTAATTGATAATAGTATAGACTCCCTAGTGACTTCTTCTGTTAAAAAGAAAACGATTGATGTACATTTGAAATACGAAAATGAACAATTAATGATTGATGTTATTGATTCAGGATTAATATTTGAAAATAAATTAGATGATCAAATTTTTGAAAAAGGTGTTTCTTCTAAAGGAGAAAATAGAGGATATGGTTTACATTTAGTTCAACAAAGCGTTGAAAAGCTTAAAGGTAATATTAAAATTGATTCTAATGAAGCAAGTAATGTACAATTTTCAGTCGTTATAAACTATCCAAAAAAGGAAGAAGATAAATGTTAAACATACTTATTGTAGAAGATGACCCTATGGTTGCTCAAATCAATCGACAATTTATTGAAAAAATAGATCCTCACGCATTAGTAGATATTGCACAAAATGTTACAGAAGCAATGAGCGTTATAAAAACTAAAGAAATAGATTTATTATTGCTCGATATTTATATGCCAGAAGAAAATGGCTTAACATTTTTGAAATACGTAAGAGAACAAGGTTATAAAATAGATGCTATATTAATTACTGCAGCCTCAGATGTAGAAGATATACAGACAGCATTTCGTTATGGAGCAGTAGATTATTTAATAAAACCATTTGAATTTGGGCGATTCAAAAAATCATTGTTAAAATACAAGCAAGGGCGAAATTTTTATAATGAAAATCGCCATATTAAACAAGCAGATATAGATGCAGCCCTTTTAAATAAAACTACGTTCCAATTGGAGTCAGATCTTAAATTACCAAAAGGTGTAACAAAAGAGACACTACAAATAATAATTGAGAAAATGAATTACTTTGAAGAAAATGAATTTTCAACGGATGAAATATCAAAAATCACAAATATTTCAAGAGTATCCGTCCGAAAATATTTAAAATTTCTAACTGATATCGATGTATTAGAAGAATCCTTAACATATGGTATCGGTCGCCCAATTTATTTCTATAGATTTAAAAAAGATAACTTGAAATATTTAAAATCGTATATAGTATAAACCAAACTACATCACTTTTAGTTTGGTTTTTTTAATTACAAAAAGATAATTAAAATTTCATAACCTATAAATTTTTATAAGCTTTACATAAAATAAGCTTATATCAATTAAGGGGGATATTTATGAACACGAAGACAAGTTTGAAAGCGCTTACTCAAAGTGAGATGCCGCTTGAAAATAATTTTAAAAACATTGGGGATAAGTTATTAAAAGCTAAAGTCGGTGTATTACCATTACCACTTTACGTTATTTTAGCAGCAATTATATTAACTGCATCCATATATAATACATTACCAGCAGACATGATAGGCGGGTTTGCTGTCATTATGATTTTAGGAATATTGCTAGGTGATCTTGGCCAAAGAATTCCAATTTTAAAGGAAATTGGAGGTCCAGCGATTTTAGCTTTGTTAGTACCTTCTATTTTAGTGTTCTTAGATGTAATTAATACGTCTTCAATGGAAGCGGTTACGACTTTAATGAAGACGTCTAACTTTTTGTATTTTTATATTTCTTGTCTTGTTGTAGGAAGTATTTTAGGTATGAATAGTAAAGTATTGATTCAAGGATTTACACGTATGTTTGTACCTTTAGTCGTTGGTACTATTTTAGCAGTATCTGCAGGTCTACTAGTTGGCCTTCTACTTGGTTATGATATTCAACATACTTTATTTTATATTGTTGTTCCTATTATCGGTGGTGGAATTGGCGAAGGTATTTTACCTTTATCAATTGCATATTCATCTATATTAGGTGGTTCTGCAGAGTCATTCGTTTCTCAAATGATTCCAGCAGCAGTTATCGGTAATATTTTCGCAGTAATTTGCGCTGGATTAATGATGCGCTTAGGTGAAAAGAAAACTCACCTTTCTGGAAACGGAAAGTTAGTAAGATCAAAAAATGGTGATGAAATTCTTGAAGAGCAAGAGAAAGAAAAAGTTATTGATTTCTCACTTATGGGCGCAGGGTTACTTATAGCATGTAGTTTCTTTATTGTGGGTACGCTAGGCCAAAAGTTCATCGGTATACCTGGACCTGTAATTATGATTTTATTTGCAACGCTAATTAAATGTTTAAAAGTGATGCCACATAAAATGGAAGATGGTGCACACAATTTATATAAATTCATATCTACAAGTTTAACTTGGCCATTAATGGTAGGTCTTGGCATGCTTTATATTCCTTTAGAAGATGTCGTGAAAATTGTTACGCCAGCATATGTAGTCGTATGTGCTTCAGTCGTATTAACAATGATCGCTTCTGGATATTTCGTAGGTAAATTAATGAAAATGTATCCAGTTGATTCAGCTATTGTTACAGGTTGTCATAGTGGATTAGGTGGTACAGGAGATGTTGCGATATTATCAGCTTCTAAACGTATGGCACTCATGCCATTTGCACAAGTTGCAACGAGAATCGGGGGAGTGTCTACAGTTATTTTAGCATCACTACTATTAAAATTATTGAGTTAAAAAATAAAAAATATAAGGAGAATTTAAAATGACAGATAGAAGCGAATATAGCGAATCTATTAATTTACACAATGAACATACAGGTAAAATAGAAATTACAAGTAAAGTTGAAGTGAATACAGTAGAAGATTTAAGTGTTGTTTATACACCAGGTGTTTCAGAAGTTTGTAGAGCAATTGCTGATGATGAAACAAGAGCTAATACATTAACAGCGCGAGGCAATATGATAGCTGTTATTACAGATGGAACTGCTGTACTAGGTTTAGGAGATATTGGTCCAAAAGCGGCAATCCCTGTAATGGAAGGTAAGAGTATTCTATTTAAGCAATTAGCAAACGTTGATGCTTTTCCAATTTCTTTAGATACAAAAGATACAGAAGAAATCATTTCCATAATTAAAGCATTACAACCTAATTTTTCTGGAATAAACTTAGAAGACATATCCGCACCACGTTGCTTTGAAATAGAGAAGAGATTAATCGAAGAATTAGATATCCCAGTATTTCATGACGATCAACATGGAACAGCAATTGTAGTACTAGCAGCACTAATCAATGCACTTAAAGTTGTAGAAAACGAAGATATCAATGCAAAAATCATTATAAATGGAGCAGGGTCCGCAGGTATTGCTATAGCTAAATTATTGTTAGAAGCGGGTTATAAAAACATTACATTGGTTAGTCTAGAAGGTGTATTAAGCAAATCTGAAACATGGCTAAACAGTACTCAACGAGAAATTGCGGAATATACTAACATTGATAATCAAAGAGGCACACTAGATGACGTTATACAAAATGCAGATGTATTCATTGGCGTATCTGGACCAAAAGCATTAACAAAAGAACATATAAAAATAATGAACGATAATCCAATCATATTTGCATTAGCAAATCCAATACCGGAAATATATCCAGAAGAAGCATATGAAGCAGGTGCATCAGTTGTTGGAACAGGGCGCTCAGATTATCCTAACCAAATCAACAACTTATTAGCATTTCCAGGTATATTTAGAGGTGTATTAGACGCACAAACACAACACATAACAACAGCCATGAAAATTGCCGCAGCCAAAGCAATCGCTTCAACAATAGAAGACGACGAACTCAATACAAACTATGTCATACCAAACTCATTAGACAAAAGAGTCGTAGAACAAGTCTCAGAATCCGTTAAGAAATGTGTAAGAAATCAGGAAGAAGTATTAGTTAAGTAAATGAATATGTAACTTTGCAGCACGTGTCTTTATTCAAAAAAGAGATAAACACATTGAGATTACCCAGGAAATAAAGAAATATAGATAAAAAACTGAGGCTGAGACAATTAATTTGTCTCAGCCTCAAATCATTATATAGTCAGTAATGATACCTACAAGAAATAATTAAGATAGATGAATCTTTTATTGTATATACTAATCTATGTTCATGATTAATTCTTCTACTATAATAACCAGAATAATTGCCTATTAGTTTTTCAGGTTTTCCTATTCCACATAAAACGCCATCTCGGGAGATACTTTTTAAAAGTTGATTGATTCTTTTTACTAACTGTTTATCTTTTTCTTGGAAATACTCATAATCTTCAAATGCTTGAGGTGAGAATGTAATATCTAATTTACTCATCAACATCAATTACTTTATTAACGGTATTACCACTTTCTACATCTGCAATTGACTCTGATAAGTGTCTTGCATTAGAAGGATTTTGTTGTAAATATAAAGTTTCCATTATAACGTTATAATCACTTTCAGAGATTAAGACGGCATTATGTTCATTTGTAGTAATTGTAATAGGATCATTATCGTTATTTACTTTATCAATTAATTCTCGAAAATTATTACGGGCATAAGAATACGTTCTAACGGTCATAATATCCCTCCTTACTTATTTGATCATTATTGTACAAGAAATTGTACAATGTAGCAATGCCTTTTAAATTAAAAATAGCTAGTTATGCTCATGATTTTATAATACATAACAAATGTATTGAAATATGTAATGTTAAAAGATAAAATTGTAATAATACATGTAAGCGCTTTAATTTATTTTAAGAGATAGATAAACTGAGGAGGGGCAACATGAATAGTGATTTATACTTAATATTGATTGCAGTAATAGGTATCGGTGTATTACTTTATTTAGTTATGGTATCTAAATTACAAGCCTTTGTTGCGCTACTTATTTCAAGTGTTCTTATTGGCTTAGCTTCAGGTATGGACTTAAACAAAATAGTTGAAACTGTTGAAAGTGGAATGGGCGGTACTTTAGGATTTATAGCTGTTGTTGTTGGTCTTGGTGCCATGTTTGGTGAAGTGTTAAAAGTTTCTGGTGGTGCAGAGAGATTAGCTTTGACAATGGTTAATAAATTTGGTGACAATAAGGCGCAATGGGCACTTGGTATAACTGGTTTCATTGTATCTATACCTGTATTTCTAGATGTGGCCTTAGTTATTTTAATCCCAATAGTTTATAGTTTAGCTCAAAAGTCTAAGAAGCCTATACTTTTTTATGGTATTCCTTTATTAGCAGGTTTAGCTGTAACACATGCATTTGTTCCGCCAACACCTGGACCGATTACAGTAGCTAAAATGTTAGGGGTAGACTTAGGGTGGGTTATACTATTTGGTGTAATTGCTGGTATACCTGCAATGATTATAGCTGGTCCAATTTTCGGAACATTTATCAGTAAGAAAGTACATATCGAAATGCCAGATATCGCAAAACTGCATGGAGAAGTAAAAGGTATTAAATCAGAAAAAGATCTACCTAGCTTTGCTTTAGTAGTGAGTCTGATTTTAATTCCTTTAATTTTAATATTAATTAATACCGTATCAGGTGTCGTTTTGTCAGACGGTATGGTTAAAGATGTTCTTACATTTGTTGGTCATCCTTTTATAGCATTGATCATTACAGTATTATTAACATTTTGGTTATTAGGTACTAGAAGAGGTTACACTAAAGATGAATTACAAGAAATTGCAACTAAAGCATTGGAACCAGCAGGTATTATTATCTTGATTACCGGTGCGGGTGGTGTATTTAAACAAACTTTAATTGATAGTGGTGTTGGTAAAGTAATGGGTGAATTTATGGCACAAACGAGCTTACCAATAGTAATGGTAGCATTCTTAATCTCATTGTTCGTTCGTGTAGCACAAGGTTCTGCAACAGTAGCAATGGTAACAGGAGCAGGACTCGTCTCACCAATAATTGCTGATATGTCAGTATCACAGCCAGTCTTGGGACTTATAACAATCGCAATCGCGGCAGGATCCACAGCAGTATCACACGTAAATGATTCAGGATTCTGGTTAGTAAATAGGTTCTTCGGAATGACAGAAAAGCAAACACTCAAGACATGGACAGTAATGGAAACAATAATTGGATTTGTTGGATTTGCTGTTGTGATGATATTAAGTTTGTTTATAAAGTAGGAAATTAAGAAATATAGGAAAAAATTGAGGCTGAGACAATTAATTTGTCACAGCCTCAAATCATTATATAGTCAGTAATGATACCTACAAGAAATAATTAAGATAGATGAATCTTTTATTGTATATACTAATCTATGTTCATGATTAATTCTTTTTTACCAATTTCTTATCTTTTTCTTGAAAATACTAGGTTTTTGTTTGATAAAATTAATAAACTTATATTTAACGTGCTTTTAGTTCATCGCTTGTCATCCATTTATGATTTTTAACCATTTTGTCATCTTCAGTTGATTTATAATCAACTACATAAACAGTTGTTTTGTTTACATCATCTATTTTTGCTTCTGAGCCTTTCATACCTTTCATGTGGTCTGCTTCTAATTTAACAGTGTCTCCTTTTTTGAAGCCTTCTTTAGGTGCATCTGCTACTTCTTCATTAACGACCCATTTATGATTTTTAACTTTTTCTCCACCATCTTTAGGTGTATATGTTACTTCATAAGCATAAGTTTTATAAGCACCTTTAACCGTACCTTTAGCATTTTTCATACCAGGCATATGACCTTCTGTAATCGTAACTTTATCATCTTTTTTAAATTTACTGTCTTCTGTAGTTTTCATACCTTTAGGAACTTTACTATCGCTTTTATGATCCATATGCTCCATATTTTCTTCTTGTTTGTGATTTTTATCTTTTTTGTTTTCGTCCTCTTTATCTGATGAACAAGCTGATAATACCAATCCTGATGCTAATAAAATAAAGCTTAATTTTTTAATCATTTTTAAATCTCCTTATTAATTTAATTTTAGTATGAAAGCGTTAATTGCTACGATAATCGTACTGAATGACATGAGTATAGCTCCTACAGCAGGGGATAAGATTATTCCGATAGAAGCTAGTATTCCGGCTGCTAAAGGTACAGCGATAATGTTGTATCCAGCTCCCCACCAAAGGTTTTGAACCATTTTCTTCATTGTATTTTGAGAAAGATCTAAGAAACTTATAATGTCTGATGGATTGCTTTTAACGAGTATGACGTCACCAGATTCAACGGCAACATCTGTACCTGCACCTATAGCCATGCCAATATCGGCTCTAATAAGACTTGGCGCATCATTAATACCATCGCCAACCATCATCACTTTACTACCTTTTGATTGATAATCTTTAATAATTTTTTCTTTATCTTCGGGCATTAATTGTGAATGGACATCATCAATACCTAATTCTTCAGCAACTGCTTGGGCTACTTCGTTATTATCACCTGTAAGCATGACAGGTGTGATGTTTCTAGATAATAGATCTGAAACCATTTGTTTTGAAGTTTCTTTAATGTTATCACCTTGTGCGATAACACCAATAACTTGCTTGTCATCAATTAAATAACTAACAGAGTTGCCTTCTTTAGCAAGGTTAGTAAATTGGTCTTTATTGTAATCAAATTTATTTTGCTCTAAATAAGTGATATTTGTTATTTTTAATTTTCTATTATTAACAGTACCTTCTAGTCCGACACCTGGTAAGTTGTTGACTTCCTTAGGGCTAGAATAGGAAATGTTTTTACTTTTAACGTAATTGACGATACCAGTAGCAAGAGGGTGATTTGAATTACTTTCTAAGGAAGCAAATAAACTCAATACATCTTCATCTTTTAACTGTTTATCAAAACTTTCATAATGATTAACTGAGAATTTCCCTTCAGTTAATGTACCTGTTTTATCCATCATGATATAACTTAAATGTCGGGCAGTTTCTACTGATTCTCTATTTTTGATAATTAAACCATTGTGAGCACCAATAGATGTAGAACGGGCAGTAACTAAAGGAATTGCTAATCCTAAAGCATGTGGACAAGCAATGACGAGTACTGTTACAAGACGTTCAAGTGCAAAATCAACATCATTATGGATAAGCATCCATACTATAAATGAAATTAAACCGATACTAAATGCAAAGTAGAATAAATAACCAGCTACTTTATCTGATAATAACTCAGCTTTGGACTTATCATTTTGTGCTTGATTTACAAGTCCCATTACTTGAGAGAGATAGCTATTTTCACCAGTAGCAGTAACTTTTACTCGTATCGTACCTGAACCATTGATAGAACCACCAATAACTTCATCTTCAAATGCTTTAGGAACGAGCTTCGATTCACCCGTTACTAATGCTTCGTCAATAGATGTCTCACCTTGTATGATGATACCGTCAACGGGTATGCTTTCACCAGCTTTAACTTCAACGATATCATCAATATCAATTTCAGATATTTTTACTTCTTGGCGCTCGTCTTCACTAATTATTTTTATAGCTGTCTTAGGTAAGAGCTCTGCCATTTTCTTCAAAGCATTACTGGCATTACCAACGGCATTCATTTCAATCCAATGTCCTAATAACATAATGACAATTAAAGTAGCTAACTCCCAGAAAAAGTCCATAGTATGTGCTGCGTTAGTAAAGTTATTCATATAGAATGCATATAAACTATAAATATATGCAACAGAAATACCTAGCGTGACTAATGTCATCATTCCAGGTTTTTTACTTAAAATTTCATATTTAGCACCAGTAATAAATGGTTTTCCACCATAAAAGAATAATGTTGTAGCAAGAACTAATACAATCCAATCTGAACCTTTAAATGAAAATTGAAACGGCAATGTTATCCCCATCATCGGTGATAGAATAATAATAGGTATTGCGAAAATTAATGAAATAAAGAATTTACTTTTAAAATCACCATGGTGATGAGCTTGATCACTGTGGTCACCATGGGTTTCATGATCTTGATGGCTATGGTGTTCATGATTATGCTCGTTTTCTTTATTCAAGATAGTAAACCTCCTATTTATAAAATTTTAAAACAACTAGTTAATAATCATAGTATATCATATACCCCCTGTAGGTATACAGCGGAATGAATTATTAGTGATTTTATTGTTCAATAACAACAATCATGGTTTACAATAAATAGTGATAACGAGCCTTCCAAGAACTTTATAAATAAGAAAAGTAGATACAAATTGGAGCTGAAAATATGGAGATACAAGATTATGCTTGGAACGAACATGAAAGAGCTTTGAAATTACAAAATGAAATAATAATCCCATCAAAATATAAAATTAAAATAATTGATGATATTGATAAAAGAATAAACTTAGAAGAAATTTTAGAAACACTTACACAAAAAGAATTAGCAAAGTGGGCAATAGCAAATGCTAGAAGGTATATAAATGATATAGATATTGGAGATAGCAAATTACAAAATGAAATTATTACAAAAGCAGAACAAACTTTAAAAGAGAGAATAAATGGAGAGACTAATGCTTATAATGTAAGACAAGCAGGATTTTCAGCTAATAAACTAGCACAAAAATCTAAGACAGAAATCAGCAAATATGCAGCGAGAGTCTTTGCACAAGCAATTGCTACCGGACATATGAGAGGCCATGCTATTGTATCTTCAGATTATGCAATACGCGTAATCAATTTAAAAAATGACAATAATCTTTCTTCAATTATAAAAGAAAGAGACAAACAAATAGAAATTTTGAATGAAATAGAAAGAGACTAAAAAAGTGTAGTGGTGAGAGGATAAATATGTAATGACTTAAAAATTTGTTTTGTGTATCGGAGATGTGTGAATGAGTAAAATACGTTTAATCATAACGCCATTAATTATAAGTTTAATACTTACACTTATTATATATTTTTTATTTTTAATTATTGATTTAATAACAAATTATCATACTTCTGACGTGTTATTAAACGTAGATTTTATTAGGAATTATGAAAATATAACTTTGATAGAAGAGTTGAGCTACCATTACTTAACTACTTTAATCATAGTAATCATCACTATTGTTATTTATGTTAATTACATTAATTTAAAACCGCTATTTTTTATAATATTATTAATCACTTTCACTATTTTGTATCCATTTCTTATAAAATTGTCAGTAAGGGATATGTTTGAATATAGCTTAAATGAACATGTTATTTGGATATTTGGGCATATATTATTTCTATACTTATTAAACACTATTATGACAAGTCAATGTCTCAGGATTCTAGTTAGTAAATAGAGTCTTCGTGCGATTCGGGTAGATTTGAGTAAAAACGCACGATATCTCAGGAGTCTTCGTGCGATTCGGGTAGATTTGAGCAAAAACGCACGATATCTTAGGAGTCTTCGTGCGATTCGGATGGATTTGAGCAAAAACGCACGATATCTCAGAAGTCTTCGTGCGATTCGTCTGGATTTGAACTAAAACGCACGATATCTTAGAAGTCTTCGTGCGATTCGCCTAGATTTACCTAGATTCACCTAGATTCATAGCATCCTATCCATATACAACAAAAAACGAAGAGGCTGAGACAACTATTTTGTCTCATTCTCTTCGTTTTTATATTATTTTCTGCTTTTGATTAACAAATACATAAAGAATGGTGAACCGATGAGTGCGGTGAATATTCCTGCTGGGATTTCTTTTGGTAAGAAGATGGTTCTTCCTATTAAGTCACTCAATAAAATAATGATTGCACCAATGATTGCGCTATATAACAAGCGATTTCTAAATTGATGTCCTCCGATTCTCATTGCAATATGTGGTGCGATGAGTCCAACAAATTGTATGCCGCCTACGTAACTCATTGATATACCAATTAAGATGCTCATTGAAATGAGGGCAATGACGGTTATGTATTGATAAGGATTACCTAATGCAAATGACAAGTTTCTTCCTAAATAATGTACATCAAATGACCTTGCATAGTACAACAGTATAAACGTCACGATGAGTAATATACTTCCTACTATCATAACTTGATTATATTCTGCTTGATGCACTGAACCTGTAATCCATATTTGTGCTTGGGCACTACGTTTATTTGAAGTCAAAATTAAGAACATAACAATTGCCTGACAAAGTATATTAAAACTAATACCTATCAAGATTAAACGGTCTCGTTTGTAACTTTTTCTTAAAGCTAAAAAGTACAATAGTGCTGTAATAATGACAGCTCCTAGCATAGAGAATATCGGTTGATATGTAATTGGTAATAATAACGCTTCTGTACTTGTTGTTAACACAATTAAAAACATTAAAGACCCTACATTTGCACCTTGTGATATACCAATGACATCTGGTGATGCTAAAGGATTCTTAGTGATGAATTGTAAGACACACCCTGCGATACCAAGGGCTGCACCAGTTACGATTGCGAGTAAGACTCTTGGCAGTCTTAATGTATTAATAACAAGATTTGTATAAGGATCTCCTAATTTAAAGAGGCCGCTTAATACATTTTGTGGCGCGATAAAGCTATCTCCTAACATGAGCGTAAGTATAGTAGTTAACATGAGCGTTATGATTAGTGTGATTAATTTCTTCATTCTGTTAACTCCTTACGTTTAAGAATTAAATAAATGAATATTGGTGTACCGATCAATGCTGTTGTAATACCTACAGGAAGTTCTCTCGGCATGAGTAAATATCGACTCAAAATATCACTTAGTAATAGAAGACAGCCACCTAATATACCTGATAATGGTATGACGATAAAGTGGTTATGTGACTTGCATATCAATTTTGCAACGTGTGGTGTAATAAGACCTATAAATGAAATCGGTCCTGCTAATGCAACTGCCGTACCACTTAAAAGGACAACTGCAATCATTGTAAATATTTTAATGGTTAATATTTTAGCTCCAAGACCTTTCAGTGCATCATCACTCAACATATATAAATTGAGTGGTTTAGCCATGTATAAAGCAATGATTAATCCGCCAACAATGAATGGCCAAATATAGATTAAAATATTGATATTTTTATTAGCAACAGAACCATTTAACCAATATATCAATTCTTCTATTGCTGATTCATTATAAATAAGCAAACCTTGTGTAATTGCCATACAAAATGCACTAATGCTCGCGCCGAATAAAGTTAATTCCATTGCATTAAACGGTTTGTAAGGTAAGGTTGTTGCTAAAATGATTAGTGTTGCAATAATGATTGTACCGATGAAAGCCATAAATGCTAATTGAAATCCACCGTTCATACCGAATCCAACAGTAGCAATTACTACCATTAAACTCGCACCACTGTTAACCCCCATGATGCCAGGGCTTGCAAATGGGTTACGGGTAATGGTTTGGATCATTACACCACTAATACCCATTAAAACACCGACAACCCCGCCCAAAATTGCGCGAGGTAGTCTTAAATGTGTGAGTACACGTTGATCTTTAATTGTTTCTCCGTTGATATAATGATGCCATATATCTAAAAAGCTGAAATGTTTATAACCTAGCATCATACTTAAGATGAATAGTAAGATAAACAATCCTGTGAATAGGAGAAACCACCAAAGGTATTTATTTTTCACTTAGCTTTTCCTTTAAATCGTCAATCATCATATTGGCAGATAACACACCACCTGAAGTGTTCCAAACAGCGTCATCTACTTTATAGACATGACCTTTCTTAGATGCTTCTAAGTCTTTAAATGCTGGATCATTTATCCATTCTTTTTCTAACTGAGATACTTTCTTATCATCTTCTTGGAAAGTGAAGTAGAAGATATAGTCTCCATCCATTGCTTTCATTCGTTCTTTCGTAACACCTTTTTCAGCAAAGTCATCTTTATCTTGACCTTTAGGACGTTTAATTCCTAACTCATCTAAGATTACACCAGAGAATGTATCTTTATGGTATATTCTAACGTCTCCAGGCATAAAGCGAACCATTGAAACTTCTGAATTTGCTTTATCACCAATTTCTTTTTTAGCTTTTTCTACATGTTTATCATAATTGCTTAGAACTTCTTTACCTTTATCTTCTTTATTTAAAGCTTTTGCATATAAACTGAAGTTATCTTTCCAATCTCCACGTAATTCATTTGAAAATACTGTCGGAGCAATTTCGGAAAGCTTCTTGTATTGAGCTTCTTGTCTGAATTTATTACCGATAATTAAATCTGGTTTTAATTTAGCGATTTTTTCTAAGTTGATTTCACTTTCTCCACCAACTGGCTCAATACCTTTGTATTTCTTTTCTAAATGTTTATACCAAGGATTACCTGTATATGAATTTGCAGCTCCAACTGGTTTAACGCCCATTGAAACAACAGCTTCAGTACCTTCATTTGTTAAGACAACAACACGTTTAGGATCTTTAGGTACTTTAGTTGTACCCATAGCATGTTTAACTTCATGCGTATCTTTACTTGAAGATTCTTCTTGCTTACTACCACAAGCTGCAAGCATTACAACTAAAACTAATAATAATGATAAAAGTCTTTTCATTTGCTTTACCTCTTTCTAAGTCAAATTTATGATAATGATATTCATTATCAATTATAAAATATTTCCTTTTTTTGTCAATACAAAATTTGATTGTGATTATAACCTTTGTATATATTCGAACTAAAATACTGAACATGGTGATAAATATACCATAAAACTCGGATATACGAAATCTGTGTATAGTTGTGCTTAAATATAGCGGATGTTAGGTAGTTCATGAGATAAAAATTGTAAATGACTGATGTCGTATCCATAGCTACCAGCGTATTTAAACACGACCCAATCTCCTGTTTTTATATGGTTAATTTTATAAGGTTGGCCGAATACGTCATTAGGGGTACATAATTTACCTGCAAATACGACTGTATCATCAATGATTGATTTAGTTCTACCAATTGTATCTTTGGATTCTAAAATTTCATAAGGTTGATTATGGTTCCATGCTTTAGGAAATCTGAAATGATTTGTACCACCATTTAATAATACAAATGTCTTGTCATGCATGGATTTAATATCAAATACATTTGCTGCATAATAACCAATTGGTCCCGTAACAAAACGACCTAATTCAAATGTTAAGCGAGGTAAGTGGTGAATACGTGTTGCAAAGTAGTCAAAGTCAAACAGCTTTTGTTCATCATAATCTATACCAATACCTCCACCTACATTGATGGAATAATCTTCAGGTAAATGTGCTTTATATTGATTTGTAAATTCGACTGCACTTTCTATGAATGTTACATGTGCATCTTCATCTAAATTATTGCTCATTGAATGAAAATGAAAACCAGTGAATTTGATACCCTTCGTTTCTTTGCAGATTTGAATGGCTTCATTGATATCACTGTAAGGCATGCCAAATTGTGTTGGAACACCTGCCATTTTCAATTTTGCTGTAGATTTAATATTGCTTAAATTAATTCGGATCATCACTTCAATAGTTTGGTTAGAATTTTTAAGTAAATCTATTAAATAATCTAGTTCAAATAGACTTTCTACTTGAATAGACTTTACGTGTTCTTCTAATGCATATTCTAAGTGTCTCTTAGTCTTCACTGGACCACCATATATAATGGGAATGTTTGAAGAAAGCGATCTTACTTTTTCAATTTCACCTGAAGAGGCAACCTCAAATCCTGAAACAAAAGGTAAAAGCGTTTCTAATATTTTGAGATTTGAGTTCGCCTTTACGGCATAATAAATATCATGTTTAGTAACTGACTTTATCCAATTGATTCTATTTTTTAATTCTGTTAAATCGTAAATATAATAATCATGATTTGGGTCTTCGAGTGTCTTAGCTATTCTGTTCATATTGATTCTCCTTATTTATCATGAGCATGACGCAAATGAGTGTTAAGAGCAGTCCAGAAATCATTGTGATATAAACAATTTGTATATTGAACTGTTCGAATATAAAGCTTAGTAAAATACCACCGAGCGGGATGAATCCTTTATCCATCATGGAAATAGATAATACAGAGCCTCTATATTTAGCTTCTACATGTTGTTGTACAAGAATTCTATTAGTTGTTCTAAATGCTTGTGATGCGAAGCCCATTAATAATAGGACCGCAGCATATAAATAAATATTTTTTATGAACATGAGTAATACAATCGTGATGATAAATATAACAGTCCATAGTTTTAAACTTTTTATACTGTTCATGTCTTTTGAATGCATAAAAATCAGCAATATGATAATAGAACCTGCTGCAATCATTGCTGTAAAGAGTGAATAGATCATCGTGCGACTGCCAAATTGTTCGTCTACAATACTAGGTAGAATAATCGTATAAGAAAAGCCAAACAACATTGAGAACACACTCGATAACATCAGCAGTATGATAACTGGTTGAGATCTTAAGTATGACCATATTTTATGTTTTGCTTTCTTTTGATGATGTACTTTAGGTAAAGTTTGGTTGAGTAATATGACCATTAAACTTCCTAGTATCGGCAATGATAAGACGACGTTCGAGTTAAACTGTGCTAATAATAAACCACCAAGAAATGGGCCAATCAATCTCGCAAGATTTAATATTAATGCATTTAAACTGATAGCTTTATGCAAGCGGTCAGGTGACACGAAACTTTGAATCAATGCATTCCTTTGAATCGTATCAATTGCTTGGAAGAAGGAACGCACCATAATGATAAATAGAATGATATAAATATTCCATTTTTGCCAAAATGCACAAACTACACTTACCGTTAACAACATATTAAATAAATGGATGATATACATTAACTTTGTTGAGCTAACGGTATCGATGAGTTTACCAATGATAAACGCAAAGGCTAACTGTGGCATTAATCTTGCAAAGTTAATATAAGCGATATAGATGGCACTTCCCGTTAGCTGCAACGTAATCCAATTTAACGCAATAATATCTACCCAATCAATCGTTCGAGCGATACACTGAGAACTTATAAAACGATGATAAGGATTAAATTTTAACTTCATCATTCATTAAGAGCGGGTTTGCTCTTTGTACATAAATATCTTGTTTATCATTTGATATGCGCATCGTTAACAATGCTTTTTCGTTTATAGTCTCTGTGTAGAATGCTTTTATATCTGCTTCAGTATGTTCTCTGTTTTGAGTTTTTAACATTTCAAATACAGCTTTGAATTTACGATTAATACGATGCCATAATTGTTTCTTATCATAATGAAAATCTTCGCTAAAATGATGAACGAGTGTGTTTAAATGATTGCTAATTAAAGTGTTTTGCACTTTTTCGTACATGCTATCCGTTGTAGCGTTTGTTAAAGCATCGCTTAATTTTAGCCATTCGGGAACGCGACTCGTATCAATACGTAGACCGCCAAAGTCTCTTACATGTAAACGAGTAGGGACACCGTGCATAAATTCAAATGACATATTTTGCAGATGTGCTTCTAAGCCAATGCCATATTTCGTCATAAGTGTGAGGGCAGTCTCAACTAATATCGAAGTATATTGATCGAACCAATCGATTGGTGTTTGCGTTTCACGAGCTGATTCAATAACATCGATGTAAACTTTTTTGTTATTTTCGTTAAATTCAAATAAACATGTGGCAGTATAAAGCAATGATTGTGTTTGTAAGTATTGCGTGTTATTTTCTCGTAGAATAAATGATAAATTACGTTGTTTATCTTCTTGTTCGTGAATGTAAGTCATACCGCCATATTCTAAAACAGGCAAACTAATATCATTTAGACGTTTGTCAGTCTTATATATAAATTTAAAATATTCTCCGATATTTTTAGAATTAATAATACTATTATTGCTTATCGAACGTATCGTTGAAGTCATTTGTGAATTTACTGGCAGTTTAATAATGGGTGTAACGGCATCTAATGGACAGACAGTTCGGAATGATGAAGTACTTTTAACTAAACCACCTTTATGTTGTAATGGGATAATTTCTTTGGATTGAATTTCTTCATGATAAACATTAGGTATAACATGTTCGTATTGATAAGGATGAACAGGTATTAAGTCATAACCATCCGGAATTAATCCCGTATAGCCACTAAATTCAGCTATTGTATTCATTTCTGATGTTTCTAAATTGTTATAAAGTAGTCCTTTTTTAACGAATAACCAGTTAAGTTTGAAAGCTTGATTATATTCGGGTGAATATTGCATGACTTCTTTGAAAGATAGTCCTAATTTCGTCTTAGCACATGGATGTATATTATGTCCTGTAATGACATACTGTTCACTGTGTAATAATGGATGATCACTTTTAGGTGTATGCGAACAGTGAATGAAACTCATTGCTTGATTGATAAGGTGATTTTCTATTTCAACAAGTAATTTATGATAGTTAAATGCGTCATCGCTGTGATGATTAAGCCAATGAATCAATTCAAGTGGATCATGAATATTAAGTGTAGTATCACCTTCAATTATTTGAATATGATGATTGCGTGAATCGTAAGTGATGTATATACGATTGCTAATATATAATACTGAGATATCATCTACTATTTCTACACGTGTAATGGGATGTGTGACTTCTTCATACAAACATGTTAATAATTTCTTGAATGTGATCGTAATGCTATCTTGTATACATTGTTCGATGTAATGGCGCTCGTATTTTTCTGTATTTGCATATACCTCGTTAGTCCAACGCATTTATTTGTCCTCCATGAATAACGGATTATTAATTTTTGTATATTGATAGTCGTAACCTTCAGAGAAAATTCTCATTTTTAATAATGATTTAATATTGAAAGCGGATTGTTCTAAAATATTTATTTCAGGTGCACAATGTTCGTGATGTTCAGCAATTTTACTTCGAATAATTGTATAGCCTTCTTCACTTTTATAACCGTAAGATTCCAATACTTGTATCAGTTGGAATAGGTGATTATAAAGTACTGCGTGAGAGAATACAGATAATAAATCTTCAAATGAATCAGTGATTAATCCAGTAGAAGAATCAATGTCTATATCTCGATCAAATAGTCTTACACCACCAAAGTCTCTAACATAAATAGAGATAGGCATGCCGTCTTTTATTACAACCGTACTGTTTTGCATATGTGCCTCTAAACTAATGCCTTCTTCTAAAATTAATCGATAAGTAGCTTCTAACAAAATATGTGCGTATTCAGTTAAGAATAGCTCAGCAGCAGATTCGAATGATACATTTTGAGCGTTCATTATCGTTTCAATGCATTCAATCAATATATGCTGCTTAGTAATGAAACTTTTAGTAATAAGGCTACCGCATACTAAATGATGGCTATTAGTATCATGGGGTATACGTTCTCTCAACATATAACTACATTTATTGGCATGCTCTTGATTAACATTTAAATAAGCGCCAGATAAGTCTCGTTGGATATAGCTCTTATGATATCCATTTGCACGGTATATACGTTCAACAGCTTCACTAAGTACAATGCCATTGTGGATAGAAGCGGGAGAGACATTTCTAACAGCACTTGTAGCTTGTACATTGACTGCCGTCTTAACAATACAATTCAGCTCTGCAACATCTAAAGTTCTAAATGATAATAGCGGACTACTTTCAACAGCTAAATCGTATAAAGGTATCATAAATTGATTCGTGAACAAGTCTTCAAACTGTGGACCCATGAAATATTCGAGTTGCCATTCGTGAATAAACAGTAACGAATAATCTATAAGCTGTATTTGATGAGACTGACAGTATTCATGAACCCTCTGCTTAAATTTATCTAATTCATGAGTTTGAGTCGTATGGACTTCATTAACGATTGTCGCATCACATAATACAGGAATAACTTTTACTGAATTTCGAAATTCAGGAGAATATTTAATTACCTCATTTATATCTAAACCTAATTTGGTCTTAGTCATAGGGTGAAAAGGATGTCCCTCAGTTACACTCTGTTCAAAAAAGACATCAGTTAGTGCTTCATTCTCAACAAATTCAAAAATATTATGATATTTCTTAGCATATTGATTATGATCTTGTTCAAATTGAATATAACTCAACATTAAATTGCGAATAGAATTGCGAATTTCATTCACAATACGAGCATCTTTAAAAATAGAGTCTTGATCAATATGTTCAAATTTAGCAAGTTGATTAACACGACCAATAACTTCGTCGTAAGCCTTCTTGTATAGAATTTCTATATCTTCCACAGTGAAATCTTGAAAATAATTATGTATATCTTGAATGTAATCGTTAGCAACAATTTCCAAAAAAATCAACTTCCTTTATAATTTATATATTTTATAGTGAGAAACATTCTCAATTATAAAATGTTTGAGTATTTTGTCAATGAAAGGTAATAATAATAAATAATTGCAAGCTATTATATTGAGTATTCTTTTTGTATTATTATTAGTCATATTTAATTAAATTAGAATAAGGAAATCCCACTAGAACTGTTTCATATGAAACATTCTAGTGGGATGGAAGTGAAACATGAAATACAGGCCGATAAATAAAATTAGCGACCCGAAAACGCAAAATACAGGCCGATAAATAAAATTAGCGACCCGAAAATGCAAAATACAGGCCGATAAATAAAATTAGCGACCCGAAAATGCGAAATACAGGCCGATAAATAAAATTAGCGACCCGAAAATGTAAAATACAGGCCGATAAAATAAATTAGCGACCCGAAAACGCGAAATGCGATATTCTAATTAAAATCTATGATCAATATGCAATGCCAACGCGTGCTTTAATATATTCTTCTGACGATATTAGAGCATAAGCGAAGTCTGCTGTATCTGGTACGGATATTTTCACAGCATTATCTGGTAAATAATTTCGTTCTACTCGGTATTTACCAATCCGTTCTCCGTCTGGTAAATAGGTTGGGCACACAATTGTCCAATCTAGTGAAGATTGATTTAACAGCTCATACACTTTATGGTGTTCAGCTGCAGCGCGTGTAGTTTTTCTTTTTGACTCGTTTGATTGATAGCGTAACAAGTTACTTTCTGTTTTACTTTGTAATATTCCTGCAGTTCCTATTGTGATGATGCGACGGATGCCTTCTTGTTCCATTTCTTCAATAATCATCGGCATAACCTCTGTTAATGTTGTTGAACCATCTGTACCTAGCGCGCTTATCACTACTTCATTTCCTTGTATTGCTTCTTCCACATCACGTTTATTTAAGGCATTTCCTTCTATAATATTTAAGTGTTTATGTGTGTTTGTTATTTTTTCTTTATTTCTAACTAATATTGTCACGTCATGTCCATCGTTAAGTGCATGATCCAATATTTCATGACCAACTCTCCCTGTTGCACCAAAAATTGATATCTTCATGTTCTTTATCTCCCTTGTCAGTAGTTTCTCATATTCATGTTATTAAAAATCACTTATATATGCTACATAACAAACTTATAAAATATACAAGCTGTAGTTAATCTATGATTTATATTTTATCGGAAAAACAAATTACTTTATTTAAAAGTTAATATGCTAACGAAATTCGGTTATTTTATACAAATTTCTTCTATTATATATGTTTATTTTAGGATTAGCGGGGAACTCCTATACCAAGAACATTATTTTGCATTTTTTGATTATTGTAAAAACATTATACTAGTATTATATTTAGTTTACTGATTTTTTTAAAAACAGTTTATTTCATTTATTATATGTTTCATATTCAACGCAGTCTCTACAAACTATAGAAAATAGGTGGCTATATGAAATTTATTTTTGCACTTGTTATAACTTTTTTATTTAGCATTGCTTTTTCATTTAAAGATGTAAGTGCAGAAAGTATTCAAGAAGGTGTTTCGGTAGACATTGCTAGAAAAGAATACTCATTAGAGTCCTTAAAACAAATAGTCGATACTATTCATGAAAATAACGGACAATATCTTCAATTGCATTTTTCTGATGATGAAAATTATGCAATCGAGTCAGATTATTTCTCGCATCAAGGTATTCCAAATGAAAATTATTTAACAAAGGCAGAAATAAAATCACTTATAGCATACAGCAATGAGTTGGATGTAATGGTAGTTCCAGATATTGATTTTCCTTCCCATTCAAAAGCACTTTTATCATTGATACAGAATGAGGATAAAGATTTGTATAATCAAATTATTAGTGACTATAGTGATAATACGTTTGATTTTTTCTCAAATGATAAAGCTTTATCAATAAGTAAGCGACAGATAGGTGAAATAACAACATTATTTAATCAGCCAAAATATAATGGCCAGCAAAGAATGGTATTAGGTGGAGATGAAGTGCCAGGCGGGGGTGCTTACCAAAGTGATTTTATAAGTTATATGAATCACATTGGAAGTTACGCTACAGGGCAAGGTTATGAGCCTCAAATGTGGAACGATATGATATCGCATGAAGGGATTAAATCTTTAAGTGATACATTCTCAATTTTATATTGGAAACAAAATGAAAACAGTAAATCAGATTTAACTGTAGAAGATTTCGCGGAATATGATTTCAAAATATATAATTATAACTTTTATTCATTATACTTTTTACCATCGAATCAATTTACTAATGCAGATATCGAAGAACAAGCAGATTACATAAGTTGGGCATATGCATATAATAAGTTTTTCTATACTAATGAACCTTATCAAGAAGTAGACAGTGACAACGTGAAAGGATCAGCCTTATCATTTTGGGGAGAAGATGCATTGAATATGTCACAAACAGAATTGATTAACCAAGAAATACCGTTAATAAAAGCTTATCTCAGTTCGTAAAGTGAGTTGAAATGTATATAAAAAAATAACTACTCCCAAAAATGATGGGAATAGTTATAGTAAAAAATTTTCATAAATTAATCTGATGGGGATTCCAACCTTTCTATGATTTCTTTTATTGTGTCTAATTCTTCTGACAAGTTGTATACATCATCAGAAATTTTTTGATTAATTTCTTGAGACACATATAATAAATCATCACTAATATCTTCGTAATAGTCTTTCCCATGTTTCATGACCATTGTTAAACCTCTTCCTCTACAAATTCTATAATTGTAATACCCGAAAATTATAGACTTCTAACAAAAACTGTAAATAAAAACTTTAAAAATTTTTAAAAAGTTATTTCATCTTTTCTTTTTAAATCAAATTATACATAATTCAAAAGGTTTTGAAAACAAATTTAACCACAAGTGTATTTAAATTCATCATTTAAATTATCTTATTTATATAAAATAATTATATATAAGCGGGTTGTTAGTTTGTTCTTCATCAGTTAAGAGTAAATATAATGACAAGAGGCTGAGACAAATTAATTTGTCCCAGCCTCTTTACACATCAAATAATTAAAACTTAAATCATGTGTTTATTTGGTTGTGAATGCGGTAATAAAAAAATGTATTTATTTTTCTTTATTTTGGATACTATCTAGCAACAAATTAGCTTGTTGTTCGAATTCTTTTATAATTTTTTTCGGGGTTGTCGCTGATTGTACGAAGGCTTTTTTATAAAGCCAACCGTTTACAAACATATTAACAAATAGCACGAAATCGTCTTGATCTATTTTTAGTTGATTATACGAATGTATTTGTCTTAATTTATCACTAAAGACGACAGCAAATTTATCGTTATATTCTTCTATATCTTTTGTGAAGTTACATGGCGCAAATGATAATTGTAAATAGAATTTCACCATATAATCAGAATCATATATATATTTTCGAAGAAAGGAGAGAAGTTCTTCATGTAAATTATCTGTTTGTGTATTAATGTTTTCAATTAAGCTTAGTCCTTTTTTCATACACTTTTCTAAACATATCCCATAAAGGTCGTCTTTACTTTTAATATAGTTATATAAACTTGATTTTTTGACACCTAAATCATTGGCAATATTATTTAGTGATGTTCCATAGTAACCTTTCTCAGAAAAGGTTCTCATACTTATTTGGATAAGTTTCTCAGATGTATTATTCACTGCCATTGCCTCCTTTATTTCATATGGATAACTATACATCAAAATTAGGTAAAAATCATCTGGTATAGCGTTTACATTTCACTCAATAAATTACGCATTGCCTTTTTAAAATAAGATGATATAATTATCTGACAAACTACCGGTCGTTAGTTAGGAGGAAAATTATGGAATCATTATTGATGTTTTTTATTGCTTATCCCATTACTATGTCGATTTTTTGGATAATTGGGACATTAATTTATTATATTTTTATCGAAAGGCGTTTAAAGCGTAAAAATATTAACTACCATCCGTCAGAAGGTATCTCGTTTATTATAGCTTGTTATAACGAGGCCGAGACAATAGCGGACACGATTAAGAATTTAGATGGATTATCTTTTCCACTGAAAGAAATTATCGCCGTTAATGATGGTAGTTCGGATCACACGAAAGAAGAACTGTTAAAGCTAGAAGATGAATATCACATCAAATTCATCAATTTAGAAGAGAATAAGGGGAAAGCAAATGCTTTAAATGTTGCAGCTAAACTTGCGAAATATCCATATTTGATGTGTGTGGATGCAGATACCATTATCGATGACGATGCACCTTATTATATGATTGAAAGTTTAGTTAATGACGCTTCAATCGGTGCAGTGACAGGTAATCCGCGTATTCGTAATAAGTCTACATTGTTAGGCAAGATTCAAACGATTGAATATGCAAGTATGATTGGAAGTATTAAAAGGGCACAAACAATTAATGGATATGTTAATACAATATCTGGTGTATTCTCGTTATTTAACAAAAAAGCATTACAGAAAAATGATTTCTGGGATACAGATATGATTACAGAAGATATTGCTGTGTCATGGAAGTTTCATTTATCAGGTTACAAAATTAAATATGAACCAAGAGCGTTATGTTGGATGCTTGTACCGGAGACATTTAAAGGACTTTGGAAACAAAGAATAAGGTGGTCTCAAGGAGGACACGAAGTTATATTAAGAGATTTAAAAAACATGCTGAAAGTACGTAATGTTTCATTATGGTTACTATTTCTTGAACAAATTCTCTCTGTAGTTTGGGTGTATGGAATAGTTGCCATGCTAGCGTACACACTTCTCCAGTTAAACTTCTTGGATTATTATTTTTACGATTATCAATTAAACATTTTTCTACTTTCTGCCTTCTTACTTACTTTCGTTAACATTATACAATTTACACTTTCATTAATGATTGATAGTAGGTATGAGCGCAAAAATAATTTGTTTGTTATTTTCTTAAGTTGGTATCCAACATTTTATTGGATAATCAATGCGTTAGTTGTGATTGTTGCTTTTCCAAAAGCACTAAAACGTAAAAAAGGAGAGTTTGCTACATGGACAAGTCCAGACAGAGGGAACTTAAAAGAGTCAAATCAAGATTAAATATTTATAGAGAAACAATCGTATTTATAGCATCAACAATACTTTGGTTATATTGTGTAACAGTTTTATTTGTAATGGTTGGGTCGTTATTACCTTACAATAATCATTTTATCCAAATGGTAAGAGTGATTTTAAATATTGACAAAGGTGATATCTTTACAATCTTTAGCTATTTCATTATAGGGTCAGCAATCATCGTTATTTATTTAATGTGTACTTTTATCTTTAATGTTAAAAGAAAGAGAGTTTTACCTTATGATGAAATGTAAACGATTTATGATCGTTTTTTTGTTGTGTATATTTTTGTATCCACATGATGACGTTACTTTTGCTAAAAAGAAATCATTGGGTGGAGAAGAGAATGGCTGTCTAGCATTAAATTATCATAGAGTTAGAGAAGATACATGGACTGATAAATTATTATCCGCTTTCTCAAATAGTAAAGAATTGAAAATTTATAGCGTTACAGATACAGAATTTGAATCACATATAAAGTGGTTGAAAGAACATAAAGCTCACTTTGTCACTTTAGATGAATTTATAAAATATAAAGAAAATGGCAAATTCCCTAAAAATTGTGTTTGGATCAACTTTGATGATATGGATGAAAGTATATACGACAATGCTTTCCCAATTATGAAAAAATACGATGTACACGCTACAGGATTTGTCATAACAGGTAAAGTAGGGTCTAATGATTTTCACAATATTAGTCTTTCGTCTAAAAAAGAATTGTTAAAAATGAAACGCAGTGGATTGTGGGATTTTGCATCACATACACATAAAATGCATTCAATGAAAAAGAAGACATCAACACTTATTAAATCAGCTGAAACAACAGGTATTAAGAAAGATATGAATAAAAGCACACAATATATTAAAGACGAATTAGATGGTAATACACGCGCTATTGCATATCCATATGGTCAAATGAGTGATGAAGTAGTTGATCAACTTAAAGCAGACACTTCAATCAAATATGGGTTTACTTTGAAAGAAAAAGCAGTAGTTGCAGACAATGACAACTATATTATTCCAAGAGTTATGGTAAGTGATGATGCCTTTAACAAACTCGTTAAAAACTGGAAAGGATTTAATCATGAATAAAGGAAGACGCATAGAATTTATATATTTAAGAACATTTCTCTGTTTATTGATCGTGTTAACGCATGTCCTGACAGAATTTAGTAATACAAACGAACCAGATGATAATCAAATCCAAGTATTATATTGGATTAGAATGATATTAATCATCGGGACACCTTCATTTATTATATTATCTCAGCTATTAACAACTTTAAATTATAACGAGAAACTAAAGCCAGGATATTTAAAAGCACGCTTAAAATTCATTTTACTACCGTATCTTATTATGGGTGCTTTTTATAGTTATTCTGAAAGTCTTAAATTAAATAATTCATTTCTAAAACAATTTTTAGAGAATGTTATTCAAGGTAATTGGTATGGTTATTTCATTATTATCATTATTCAGTTCTTCTTATTAAACTGGTTGATTTATCGAATTAACTCTAAAATATTGTATTCAAAATGGAGTCTCATCATTGCATTTATCATCAACACAGTCTATTTGTATAGTCATCAAAATATAGACAGCGTAACGAAATTTGTGGATGCATATTATCCATTTAGTCCCGAAACATTTATAGTTGGTTGGATATTCTACTACTTCTTAGGCTCATATTTAGGGCATAATTACGCTAAAATAAAATACTTTGTAAGTAAAAACATCGCATTAATTATATTTTTAACGATAGCAGCATATTTAACTTTTGAATTAGTAGGAGATCACGATTACTGGATGGTAAGTAGTATGGATTATCGCATTTTACTATATATTAGTTTTGCATTTTTACTACTGATCAATTTCAGTTCACAATTTGAAACATTTATGTATAACTCAGTCGAGATCCTAAGTATGTATTCATTCTTTATATATTTATTACATCCAATCATACTTGAATATATATTCCAATACACAAGCATATTCCAAGAAAAAACAATTATATTCATACCAGTATCCTTACTCTTTATCGTAGGATGTTGTTTAGGCGTTGGCATATTATTAAAAGAATTCCATGTATTCAAGTTTGTAATGGGAAGACAACCTTATAGTAAATAAAATTGCTGATAAGAAGTGCGTTAAAAGCAGTACTAGGCAAAATTGCTGATAAGGGTATCTATAAAAGTAGATTTGATTACAAAATAGAGCTTAAGATATATATATCCTAGAATAATATTAAGAGCAGAAATTCATTATTAAAATTGAATTTCTGCTCTTATTTTTGTATAAAAATGAATATTTGTACGATTTTGTAAGTGCTGACGCCTGAGGGAATAGTATGAGTGAGAGACTACAGGCTCGAGTCATACCCCTAGGCAAGCATGCACTACAAAATCGTAAGATTTTATATAAATAGTTATTGGTAATGATTTTGTAAAGTGCTGACGCCTGAGGGAATAGTATGAGTGAGAGACTACGGGCTCGAACCATATCCCTAGGCAAGCATGCACGAACAAAATCGTAAGATTTTATATAAATAGATATTGTTAACGATTTTGTAAGTGCTGACGCCTGAGGGAAAAGTATGCGTGAGAGACTACAGGCTCGAACCATACCCTAGGCAAGCATGCACTACAAAATCGTAAGATTTTATAAAAATAGTTATTATTTAGCTGCTGTATAACGTTCTTTTTTAAATTTGTATACGATGAACCCTATAATAAAGCCTATTACAGCTGGTAGTACCCAACCCATACCGATAGTGAAGAATGGCAAGCATTTTTCTCCAAATGTAATGACTACATGTGCAAATTTAGTATTCGCAATGAATTCTGGGCTAGCTTTTATACCGTCTACAAATGAAGCAATCATTGTGAAATAAGTTGTAAATTGGTAAACGATTGTTGAGTGATTAAATAATGAACTAAATAGTGTTAGCAATATAATTGTAATCGCTAATGGATACAAGAACATCAATACTGGTGTTGAATATTCGATAATTTTTGTTAAACCGACGTTAGCAAATACACATGATATAATGCTGACTACTGTCGCGAACATTAAGTAGTTTTGCTTAGGGAATAGGTCTGTAAATGTTTCTGAAAAAGCTGTGATTAAGCCAATTGCTGTCTTTAAACAAGCAACAATAATAATTAATGATAATAGGATTATTCCATAATCACCTAGGTAATATTGAGCAATTTGCGCTAATGCAATACCACCGTTTTCACTAGCTTTGAAATGACCTAAACTCATTGTACCCATAAATGCTAACAAACTGTAAATAACACCCATTAACACGATGCTGATAGTACCAGATTTAAAAGTTTCTTTCGCAATGTGATTTGGATTTGTAACACCAAGCTTTTTAATAGTTGAAACAACAATGATGCCGAAAGCAAGTGCTGCTAATGCATCTAACGTATTGTAACCGTCTATAAATCCTTTTAACAATGCGCTGTTTTCATAATCAGGACTAATTGAAGCACTAGAAATATTGCCAATTGGATTAATGAAAGCTAATAAAATAAGTACACCTAACAATACTAAAAATATCGGGTTTAAGAATTTGCCGATATATTCTAAAATTTTGGATGGTTTCTTCGAGAAGAACCAAGCAACTAAAAAGAATAAAATACTAAATATTGATAAATATAACGTGATAGATGATTTTGAAATAAATGGCGTAAAAGCAATTTCAAATGATGTAGTCGCAAGTCTTGGTAATGCATAAAATGGACCAATGACTAAATAAAGCAAAATCGTAAAAATATAAGCATATTTAGTATTTACTCTTGTTGCTATTTCGAAAATGCCATTCGTCTTAGAAATGCCAATTGCAATAATACCTAAGAAAGGTAATCCAATCGCAGTAATTAAGAAACCTAAGTTAGCTGTAAAAACATTTGCACCAGCTGTTTGACCTAAATGTATTGGAAATATTAAATTTCCTGCACCGAAAAATAAGCCAAATAATAATGACCCTATATATAGATTTTCTTTGAAACTTAGTTTGTTTTTCATAATAATGATGTGTTCTCCTAGTCTTTTTTCGCTTCCACTATCTTATATTTTACAAGAGCGGAAAGTCAATAAGTACTAAGAAATAAATAGTGTATCTATATACTATATTTAATTATTTCTCATTTCATAGAGCAATGCTTGCGCGGTTTCTAAATTTGGTTTGTCCATATTTTTAAGCGCTTCAGTTATGAGATTTATTTCGACACCTTTTGCACCGATTTTAATAGCTAAAGATTTGTAGTGTAAGTTCATATGACCATGTTGTATACCTTCAGAAACGAGTGCACGACATGCAGAGAAATTCTGTGCTAAACCGACTGCTGCTACAATATGAGCTAACTCTTGTGCTGATTCAACGTTTAATATATCTAAAGTAACTTTAGACATCGGTAAGAGATCAATGCTACCTCCTATAATACCAAGCGTTAAAGGTAGCTCTATTGTCCCTACAAGACATTGTCCTTCTCTATCATATTTCCAAGTAGTTAAACTTCTATACTGACCATCTTTACTAGCATAAGCATGCGCACCAGCTTCAACGCTTCTTGTATCATTACCTGAAGCGAGCACGACAGAACTAATACCATTCATTACGCCTTTATTGTGTGTTACAGCTCTATATGGGTCGATATGAGCTAATACAGAAGCTCTTTCCATACGATGTGCAACTTCTTCGCCACTCATATTACTTTTTTCTAAATCAGATACAGCGATTTCACCTTGAATGCTTATAACTGAAGTTGTTGAATAATTTGATAAAATACTCATCAATATATCAGCGTCGTCTAATTGTTCTTCTAAATAATGTGCAATACCTTCAAGAATTGTATTGATGATATTAGCACCCATTGCATCACGAGTATCGATATATACTTTTAATGACAGCATACCTTCTTCTGGGAATTCATCAGTTTCGATTTTTTGATATCCGCCACCTCTTTTTAAAATAGATGGATAGACTTGATCAGCCATTTGGTGTATTTCTTGTTCTAATTCAAGGATGTCTTTAGATAATTGTGTAGTGTCTGTTACATTATCAAATACAATTTGACCTAATTTAATGTTGTCGCTTTGAATGATTTTTAGACCACCGGACTTGTTAAATAGTTTAGAACCGTAACTTGCTGCAGCTACAACTGAAGGCTCTTCAACCATCATTGGAACAGCATACGATTTACCATTCACAATAATTTCAGGCAATACGCCAACTGGTAAAGTCCCTTGACCGATTACATTTTCGATTAAGTTCTCTAATAATTCTTTATCTATTTCTGAATTGTTTAGTAATATTTGTTCAGATTGTTCTTTAATCCAACCATGTTCTTTTAATTGATTAATTTTTTCTGGTCTGGATAAGTGTCTGAAATCTTTAGTTAAAGGTTTCATTAAAGTCCTGCTCCTTTTTCTATCATTAATGCGATACCTAGGCCACCACCAATACAAGCAGTCGCTATGCCAGTATGTTTATCTTCTTGCTTCAACGCATGAGTAAGTGTCGTAACAAGTCTAGATCCTGTTGAACCTAGTGGATGTCCTAAAGCAATCGCGCCACCGTATATGTTGAATTTCTCATCGGGTATGTTGAGATTCTTTTTCACAGGAATACTTTGTGCTGAAAAAGCTTCCGTCATTTCCACTAAATCAATATCTTCAATACTTTTTTCAGTTTTATTTAACAATGCTTCTACTGCATAAAAAGGTGCGTAACCCATGTATAATGGATCACAACCTATTTCGGCATGTTGTCCTAAAGTAGCTAAAATTGTATAACCATTTTCTTTAGCATACGCTTCGCTCATAAGAATTAAAGCAGAACCGCCATCACTTAAAGCTGATGCGTTACCAGCTGTAACAGAACCATCTTCTTTGAAAATTGTTTTTAAAGTTGCTAAGTCTTCCATATTGCTTTCAGGTCTAATTAATTCATCAGAAGTCATAGTTTCACCATTTAGATCTTCTAGAGGTACTATCTCTTCGTTAAATTTACCTGCTTTTGTTGCTTTGTCAGATTTCAAATGAGAGTTCATAGCAAATTCATCTTGTTGTGTACGAGTAACTTCGTATTTAGTTGCTATTTCTTCAGCAGTTAAGCCCATAGCTATTTGATGAAACACATCAGTTAATCCATCATGCATAAAGCTTTTTACTGGTGAATCACCTTTTTTAAGAATAAGGTCTGGTGTATTCGTCATACTTTCAACACCACCTACAGCAACAACATTTGCTTCTCCAAGTTGGATCAGTTGTTTACCTAAAATAATAGATTTAAGACCTGAACCGCAAACTTCATTCACAGTCATACCAGGTGTTGAATAAGGTAACCCAGCGTTAACTGCTATTTGACGTGCTGGGTTTTGACCAGTTCCTGCTTGAATGACATTCCCGAAAATAACGTTTTCTATATGATTAGGATCTAGTTGAATTTTGTTAATTGCAGATTTTAATGCAGCAGTCCCTAATTCTACTGCAGAGTAGTTACTCAACTTTCCTCTAAATTTTCCTACAGGTGTTCTTTGAGCACTAACTATTACAACTTTGTTCATGTTTATGTTCTCCTTAAAAAATTTATTTATTAATAATTGTCATTAAATATGTTATTTTGATATGATTTAACTATAAAATAACATATTGAGAGGAAATTATTATGGCAATAGGTATTGATAAATTAGATTTTTACATCCCAAATTTCTATGTTAGCATGGATGATTTGGCAAAAGCTCGTGAAGTAGACCCAAATAAATTCAAGATTGGTATTGGCCAAACAAAAATGGCTGTTAATCCAGTGAGCCAAGATATTATATCAATGGGTATTAATGCAGCTCAAGATATTTTATCTGAGCAAGACAAAAAAGATATCGATATGGTAATCGTAGCTACTGAATCGGGAATTGATCACTCAAAAGCAGCATCTGTTGAAATACACAATCAATTAAATATTCAACCTTTCGCGCGTTGTATAGAAATGAAAGAAGCATGTTACTCTGCTACTGCAGCGATACAACTTGCAAAAGATTTCTTATCCAACCATCCTGGTAAAAAAGTTCTTGTTATCGCATCAGATATCGCACGTTACGGATTAAATTCAGGTGGCGAACCTACACAAGGTGCAGGAGCAGTTGCGTTATTACTAAGTCATAATCCTAGAATTTTAGAATTAAATGATGATAGCGTAGCATATACGAATAATGTATACGATTTTTGGAGACCAACTTCTGAAAAATATCCTGTCGTAGATGGCGCTTTATCTAAAGACGCATATATCGAATCATTTAATACAGTTTGGAATGAATACTCTAAACGTACTGGATATACTGTAAACGACTTTGAATCATTCTGTTTCCACGTACCATTTACTAAAATGGGGGAAAAGACTTTCAAGACTATTTTAAACGAAAACGTAGAAGATTCAATCAAAAATAGATTAATGGATGCTTACCAAGAATCAGTATTATGGAATAGAGATGTTGGTAACATTTATACAGGATCATTATATTTAAGTTTAATTTCGTTATTACAAAACCACACATTCCAACCAGAAGAGAAAGTATGTCTATTTAGTTATGGTTCAGGAGCAGTAGGAGAAATCTTTAGTGGTTCAATCGTTGAAGGATATGACAAAGCATTAGATAAAGAGAAACACTTAAATATGCTAGAATCTAGAGAGCAATTATCAGTCGAAGAATACGAAACATTCTTTAACAGATTTGATAATCAAGAATTTGATTTCGAACGTGAATTGACACAAGATCCATATTCAAAAGTGTACTTACACAGCATAGAAGACCATATCAGAACATATAAGATAGAGAAATAAACTAGAGTATGGCCGATTATGGTTGATGAGCTTGGAGCATATTTCCTAACTCAAAATAAATAAGCATATCACTAAACTGATTTTTTAAAGTTTACAGTGATATGCTTATTTTTTTATCTTACGATTTTGTATAGTGCATGCTTGCCTAGGGGTATGGCTCGAGCCTGTAGTCTCTCACACATACTATTCCCTCAGGCGTCAGCACTATACAAAATCGTTGGTAATATTCATTTTTATACGCATTCTTACTGAGATTATACTGATAAGGAGTACAGAAAAACTAGACTTGATTACAAAATGGAGCTTGGGACATAAATATTTTTTTAAAAATGAGATGAGACGTAGATTAATTTATGAGTTAATCGAAGAGTTTGACCAAGACGTAGATTAACTCCATAATCAATCCGAATCTATGGACTCCTTTATTTATGATATTCATCTCTTTTTAATGGAAATAAAAGTGGGATTAATGTGATAATACAGTTACGTTAATTAAAAAAATAAAAATGCAAGGAGAGGTAATATGCTAACTGTATATGGACATAGAGGATTACCTAGTAAAGCTCCGGAAAATACAATTGCATCATTTAAAGCTGCTTCAGAAGTAGAAGGTATAAACTGGTTGGAGTTAGATGTTGCAATTACAAAAGATGAACAACTGATTATCATTCATGATGATTATTTAGAACGGACTACAAATATGTCCGGGGAAATAACTGAATTGAATTATGATGAAATTAAAGATGCTTCTGCAGGATCTTGGTTTGGTGAAAAATTCAAAGATGAACACTTGCCAACTTTCGATGATGTAGTAAAAATAGCAAATGAATATAATATGAATTTAAATGTAGAATTAAAAGGTATTACTGGACCGAATGGACTAGCACTTTCTAAAAGTATGGTTAAGCAAGTGGAAGAACAATTAACAAACTTAAATCAGAATCAAGAAGTGCTCATTTCAAGCTTTAATGTTGTGCTTGTTAAACTTGCGGAAGAAATCATGCCACAATATAACAGAGCAGTTATATTCCATACAACTTCGTTTCGCGAAGACTGGCGAACACTTTTAGATTACTGTAATGCTAAAATAGTAAACACTGAAGATGCCAAACTTACTAAAGCAAAAGTAAAAATGGTAAAAGAAGCGGGTTATGAATTGAACGTATGGACTGTAAACAAACCAGCACGTGCAAACCAACTTGCTAATTGGGGTGTTGATGGTATCTTTACAGACAATGCAGATAAAATGGTGCATTTGTCTCAATAGAAAGTTAGAGGTGAGTCTTACGTTTCAGTGACGGTAGACTTACCTTTAACATGTTACATACTAAAAAAGTAATTTGAATAAGAAAGAGAGACATATATGAAATACGATGATTTTATAGTAGGAGAAACATTCAAAACAAAAAGCCTTCATATTACAGAAGAAGAAATTATCCAATTTGCAACAACTTTTGATCCTCAATATATGCATATAGATAAAGAAAAAGCAGAACAAAGTAGATTTAAAGGTATCATTGCATCTGGCATGCATACACTTTCAATATCATTTAAATTATGGGTAGAAGAAGGTAAATATGGAGAAGAAGTTGTAGCAGGAACACAAATGAATAACGTTAAATTTATTAAACCTGTATACCCAGGTAATACATTGTACGTTATCGCTGAAATTACAAATAAGAAATCCATAAAAAAAGAAAATGGACTCGTTACAGTGTCACTTTCAACATACAATGAAAATGAAGAAATTGTATTTCAAGGAGAAGTAACAGCACTTATTAATAATTCATAATAAAACAGTGAAGCAACCATCGTTACGGATTGCTTCACTGTTTTGTTATTTATCTATATCGTATTTTTTATTACCGTTCTCATATAGCTCATCATACACTTTACCTGAGATTTTGGCATTGTAGCTAGCCATTCCTTTATCTTGTACATCTTTAACATTAATAGCCATCATCATGTTTGGATTATCTTTATCATATGATATAAACCACCCAATTTGTCTCCCAGTTTCTCCTTGTTTCATTTTGAGTTCTGCAGTACCGGATTTGCCAATTAAGTTTGCGTAAGGTCTATAAATATCTTCTTTATGTGTTTTATTTACGACTTGTTGCATACCATCAGTTAATAGATTGATATTTTCTTTGGAAATAATATTTTTCTTCCAAACTTTGTTTTTCGTGTCTTTTAATAAGTGAGGTGCATTGATATTGCCATTGTTTTCTAATGCGCTATAGATTGAAAGGATCTGTACTGGGTTAATCAGTATTTCACCTTGTCCGTAACCTGAATCAGCTAATAATATTTCATTATCTAAATTTTTGTTTGAAATTTGAGCATTATAAAATGGATAATCACTTGGTATATCTTCACCAACACCTAGTTTTTTCATGCCTTTTTCAAACTTCTTACTGCCTAATTCGAGTGCTACTCTAGCAAAGAAAATGTTATCTGATGATTCTATTGCTTGTTTTAAGTCGATATTACCATTTACCACTTCATATCTTGTAACGTTGTAACCACCCCAAGATTTATCTTTTTGCCAACCTTTACCTTCGATTTTATAACTTGTTTTATCGTCTAATGTTTTGTTATTTAACCCAATCATTGCTGTTAATATTTTTTGAGTTGAACCTGGTGAAGTTGTAATCTGGAACTTGTTGAGCAGTGGTTCTTTTTTATCTTCGGTTAATTTATTATATTCTTCGTTACTCATGCCATACATAAATGGGTACACGTCATATGAAGGTGTGCTTACAAGTGCTAACAATTCACCTGTTTGAGGGTGAATAGCAGTACCTGAGCCATAATCATTTTTCATGTTGTTATAAATACTCTTTTGAACTTTAGCATCAATAGTTAGTTGAATATCTTTGCCATCTTTTTTCTTTTTCTCTATTAATGTATGTGCGATTGTATTGCTATTATCGTCAAAGATTGTGACACGATAGCCATCTTCATGTTGGAGCTTTTTATCGTAAAGTTTTTCGAGTCCCTTTTTACCAACAACTGCATCATCTTTATAACCTTTATATTCTTTTTGTTTTAATTCTTCAGAGTTAATGGGACCAACATAACCTAATAGATGTGAAGTCGCTTCTTCTAGAGGATAGTTACGACTTTCTGTTTCGTTAGTTGTAAGATGAAATTTTTTTGCGAAATCACTTAAATCTTCATCCATTTTTTTAACGGTTTTAAGTGGAACGAAGGTATCATCTTGTACCCAATTTTGATCCATTTGTTGTTTGATATAGTCTTCAGAAATACTTAGTTCTTTAGCGATTGCTTTATAATCTTTTTTAGATACACTCTTTGGAACGATGCCTATCTCATATGCTGTTCCTGTATTGGCCAATTCCACATTGTTTCGGTCTAAAATTTTACCACGTTCTGATTTTAAATTTTCAATATGTATGCTTTGGTCTTTCTGCATTCCTGGAATAATGACGCTATGATCCCAATCTAATTTCCACATGCCATCTTCTTTAACAAAATTAAATTGAACGTTGCGATCAATGTTACCGTAGTTTGTTTTAATTTTATATTGAGCATCTACTCTTTTTTTATTTTTAGATATTTTTTTTATTTTGCGGTCCTGAATGTTTATATCTTTAACGCCTAAACTTTTATATATTTTTATCGGACGTTCAGTCATTTCTACTTCGCCATTATCGCTTTTAGAAATATAACTGCTATCTTTATAAACTTGTTTGAAATTTTTATCTTCAATTGCATCAATAGTTTTATTAATTTCTTTATCTTTTGAAGCATACAAATATATACCAAACCCGACAACTACAACTATTAAAATAAGTGGAACAATTTTTATCTTCTTCATCAATATCCTCCTCATATAGGACTACATTTGTAGTATATTACAAGTGTAGTATTTATGTCAAAATAATGTTATAATTTTTGTGATATGGAGGTGTATCAGGTGTTATCATCATTTTTAATGTTAAGTATAATCAGTTCATTGCTCACGATATGTGTAATTTTTTTAGTGAGAATGCTCTATATAAAATATACTCAAAATATTATGTCACATAAGATTTGGTTATTAGTGCTCGTCTCAACGTTAATTCCATTAATACCATTTTACAAAATATCGAATTTTACATTTTCAAAAGATATGATGAATCGAAATGTATCTGACACGACTTCTTCGGTTAGTCATATGTTAGATGGTCAACAATCATCTGTTACGAAAGACTTAGCAATTAATGTTAATCAGTTTGAGACCTCAAATATAACGTATATGATTCTTTTGATATGGGTATTTGGTAGTTTGTTGTGCTTATTTTATATGATTAAGGCATTCCGACAAATTGATATTATTAAAAGTTCGTCATTGGAATCGCCATATCTTAATGAACGACTTAAAGTATGTCAAAGTAAGATGCAGTTCTACAAAAAGCATATAACAATTAGTTATAGTTCAAACATTGATAATCCGATGGTATTTGGTATAGTGAAATCTCAAATTGTACTACCAACTGTTGTAGTCGAAACCATGAATGACAAAGAAATTGAATATATTATTCTACATGAACTATCACATGTGAAAAGTCATGACTTAATATTCAACCAGATTTATGTTGTTTTTAAAATGATATTCTGGTTTAATCCTGCACTATATATAAGTAAAACAATGATGGACAATGACTGTGAAAAAGTATGTGATAGAAACGTTTTAAAAATTTTGAATCGACATGAACAGATACATTATGGTGAATCGATATTAAAATGCTCTATTTTAAAATCTCATCACATAAATAATGTGGCAGCACAATATTTACTAGGTTTTAATTCAAATATTAAAGAACGTGTTAAGTATATTGCACTTTATGATTCAATGCCTAAACCTAATCGAAACAAGCGTATTGTTGCGTATATTGTATGTAGTATATCGCTTTTAATACAAGCGCCGTTACTATCTGCGCATGTTCAACAAGACAAATATGAAACAAATGTATCATATAAAAAATTAAATCAACTAGCTCCGTATTTCAAAGGATTTGATGGAAGTTTTGTGCTTTATAATGAACGGGAGCAAGCTTATTCTATTTATAATGAACCAGAAAGTAAACAACGATATTCACCTAATTCTACTTACAAAATTTATTTAGCGTTAATGGCATTCGACCAAAATTTACTCTCATTAAATCATACAGAACAACAATGGGATAAACATCAATATCCATTTAAAGAATGGAATCAAGATCAAAATTTAAATTCTTCAATGAAATATTCAGTAAATTGGTATTACGAAAATTTAAACAAACATTTAAAACAAGATGAGGTTAAATCTTATTTAGATCAAATTGAATATGGTAATGAAGAAATATCAGGGAATGAAAATTATTGGAATGAATCTTCATTAAAAATTTCTGCAATAGAACAGGTTAAATTGTTGAAAAATATGAAACAACATAATATGCATTTTGATAATAAGGCTATTGAAAAAGTTGAAAATAGTATGACATTGAAACAAAAAGATACTTATAAATATGTAGGTAAAACTGGAACAGGAATCGTGAATCACAAAGAAGCAAATGGATGGTTCGTAGGTTATGTTGAAACGAAAGATAATACGTATTATTTTGCTACACATTTAAAAGGCGAAGACAATGCGAATGGCGAAAAAGCACAACAAATTTCTGAGCGTATTTTAAAAGAAATGGAGTTAATATAATGGATAATAAAACGTATGAAATATCATCTGCAGAATGGGAAGTTATGAATATTATTTGGATGAAAAAATATGCAAGTGCGAATAATATAATAGAAGAAATACAAATGCAAAAGGACTGGAGTCCAAAAACCATTCGTACACTTATAACGAGATTGTATAAAAAGGGATTTATAGATCGTAAAAAAGACAATAAAATTTTTCAATATTACTCTCTTGTAGAAGAAAGTGATATAAAATATAAAACATCTAAAAACTTTATCAACAAAGTATACAAAGGCGGTTTCAATTCACTTGTCTTAAACTTTGTAGAAAAAGAAGATCTATCACAAGATGAAATAGAAGAATTGAGAAATATATTGAATAAAAAATAAAATTGTTGGGTTTACAACAATACATAGAAAACAGAGGAAACAATCAAGTCGTTGAATATTTCCTCTGTTTTTTAGTTGAAAAAATTAACCGAAAGTCTGAATGCAAGTCTTGATTAAATCAATAATGCTTGTAATAACACCAGTGAAATCCATATGCATACCCTCTTTCTATTTAAGATACATTAAGTATAAAATCAAACATATAAAAAATGTTAAAAATTCCCTAATTGGCTATTTAGATTGCATAAATGTCAAAAATTTGAAAAACATATAACGACTTTGCATAAAAAATCGTCATTTTGGAAATAAGTAATTTATTGAAATAATAATCAAATTAAAAGAACAAAGTAGATAACCTAAGTGAGGTTTTAAGTTGTTCTAAGGTTTAATTTAATTTATGTTAAAATAGTTGGTATAAAAATACATGATAAACTATAAACTAAATTCAAAATAACTTATGGGGTAGGCAATTATGGAAAATATTTTAAATATAAATGATAATGAAAAAAGAGTGCTAAGGGAAATTTATAACCATCATAATATTTCGCGTACTCAAATATCTAAAAATCTTGAGATTAATAAGGCAACGATTTCTAGTATTTTGAATAAGTTAAAGTATAAATCTCTTGTTAATGAGGTTGGTGAGGGTGATAGCACGAAGAGTGGTGGTAGAAAACCTATTCTTCTGAAGGTTAATCATCTTTATGGTTATTTTATTTCTTTGGATTTAACTTATAGTTCTGTTGAAGTGATGTACAATTATTTTGATGGTAATATCATTAAGCATGAATCTTATGATTTACCTGATGAGAAGGTTAGTAGTATATTAAGCATAATAAAAAACCATATAGATATTCAGGAGAAACTTGATACTTATAACGGACTATTAGGTGTGTCTGTTTCCATACATGGAGTTGTGGATAATGAGCAGCATGTGACATATTTACCATTCCATGAAACTGAAGGAATATCTATTGCTAAAGAGATAAGAAGGATTACTAATGTGCCGGTCGTAGTTGAAAATGAAGCGAATCTTTCAGCGTTATATGAACGTAATTTTAATCATAATTTATCCTACAATAATCTTATTGCTTTAAGTATACATAAGGGCATAGGTGCTGGGCTCATAATTAATAATCAATTGTATCGTGGTGCAAATGGAGAAGCGGGTGAAATTGGAAAAACACTTGTCTCAAAAGTTAGTGATAATGTGGAGATCTTTCATAAGATTGAAGATATTTTTTCACAAGAAGCTTTACTGCATAATTTAAGTAATCAATTAAATGAGAAGATGACGCTTAGCAAATTAATTCAATTTTATAATGAAAAAAATCCAATCGTAGTTGAAGAAATGGAACAATTTATAAATAAAATTGCTGTTTTAATACATAATTTAAACACCCAGTTTAATCCGAATGCAATTTACATTAATTGTCCATTGTTCAATGAAATGCCTGAAATATTAGAAGCAATTAAGAACCAGTTCAAACAATATTCACGTAACGAAATTCAAATAAAATTAACATCAAATGTAAAATTTGCAACTTTGTTAGGTGGAACATTAGCAATTATCCAAAAAGTACTGCAGATTAATGATATTTACTTAGATATAAAATCATGAAGCACATATTAATTCAAACTGGCTACAAAGCACATACTTTGTAGCCAGTTTTTTGATGTTTGAATTTATGAGGTTAATTATTTACACGAGTCTTGGAGGTTATGAAAGATTTTTATATGAGTAAGCGTTTACATATTTATTTCGTTATGCTATATTGTTTTTAAAGTTAGTTTGTTTAATAAACTAACCAACTAAAACTAGGGGGATTATCATGACATATTTTAACGTTGATAAAATAAAATACGAAGGTTCTAATTCAAATAATATATTTAGTTTTAAATATTATAATCCAGAAGAAAAACTTGGCGACAAAACGATGGCGGAGCATTTAAGATTTAGTGTTGCATACTGGCATACGTTCACAGCTGACCTTTCAGATCCATTCGGTGTTGGTACGGCTGAGCGTGATTGGGATAATTTAGATGAAATGGGTAAAGCGAAGGCTCGTGTTGAAGCAATTTTTGAATTCATGGAAAAATTAAGTATCGAATATTTCTGTTTCCACGATGTAGATATTGCTCCAGAAGGTAAAACTTTAAAAGAATCTAATGAAAATTTAGATGTGATTGTAGATTTAATTCAAGAGAAGATGAAACAGACTGGTAAGAAATTATTATGGAATACAACTAACAACTTCACTCACGAGCGTTTTGTTCATGGTGCAGCAACTTCTTCTAATGCTGAAGTATACGCATATGCAGCAGCAAAAGTTAAAAAGTCTTTAGAAATTGCTAAAAAGTTAGGTTCTGAAAACTTTGTATTCTGGGGAGGTCGTGAAGGTTACGAAAGCTTATTAAATACTGATATGAAATTAGAATTAGATAACTTAGCTAATTTCTTCAAAATGGCGAAGAGTTATGCTGAAGAAATTGGTTATGAAGGACAATTTTTAATTGAACCTAAACCGAAAGAACCAACTTCTCATCAATATGACACAGATGTTGCTACTGGACATGCATTTTTACAAAAATATGGTTTAGATAAAATCTTCAAATTTAATATTGAAGCAAACCATGCAACTTTAGCTGGACATACTTTCCAACACGAGTTGAGATATGCACGTGATAATCAATTGTTAGGTTCAGTTGATGCTAACCAGGGACATCCACAACTAGGTTGGGATACGGATGAATTTCCAACTGATGTGTATGATACTACATTAGCTATGTACGAAATTCTTAAGAATGGTGGCTTAAATCCAGGTGGTTTAAACTTTGATGCTAAACCTAGAAGAACTTCATTTAAACAAGAAGATTTATTATTAACACATATTGCAGGTATGGATACATTTGCATTAGGTTTAAAAGTAGCTTACAAAATGATAGAAGATAATTTCTTTGAAAATATTATTAATAAAAAATACCAATCATTTAATGAAGGTATAGGCAAACAAATTGTTGAAGGTACTACTTCATTTAAAGAACTTGAAGAATATGCACATAATATTAAAAAAATCGAGAATGAATCTGATCATTTAGAAGTTATTAAAACTCAAATTAATCAATATATTTTAAATATTAATAATGGAGACTGATAATGATGAACTTCGTAATTGGAATTGATATCGGTACAAGTGGATTGAAATCGATAGTAGTTAATAAAAAAGGTAAAGTAGTTGATTCACACAGTATTAGCTATAAGACTGAGCATCCACAATCTGGTTACAGCGAAATGGATCCAAATATTTGGTACAAAGCAACATTAGATAGTTTAAATCACTTATTAAGTAAGTTTGATAAAGAAACGATTTCAGGTATTAGTTTTTCAGGACAAATGCATGGTTTAGTTGTCGTTGATGAAGATGGTAATAGTATAAGACCAGCTATTTTATGGAATGATACTCGAACATCTCAAGAAGTTGAAGACATTAAACAAGCTATTGGTATAGAAACGTTACTTAAACATACACAAAATACAGTCCTCGAAGGATTTACACTTCCTAAATTAATGTGGTTAAAATCATATGAACCAGAAAATTATAATAAAATTCATAAGTTTATGTTACCTAAAGACTATGTTGTTTATAAATTGACTGGCAATATTTATACAGAACCATCAGATGCTGCTGGAACAATTATGTATAACATTAAATCTGAAAAATGGTCTAAAGAAATATTAAATCAATTAAATGTTGATTCTAATATTTGTCCAGAGGTAATAGCTTCCCATGATAGAAGCGGTACTTTAACAAAAGACATTAAAGAGAAGATAAATATTGACTGGGAAATAAATGTTTATCAAGGTGGAGCTGACAATGCTTGTGGAGCACTCGGTTCAGGAATTACAGATGAAACAAAACAACTTGTAAGTATTGGAACTTCAGGTGTGGCACTATCTATTGAGAATAGTGCAAATTACGAGAATGATGGTAATATGCATTATTTCAGTCATTGTGTACCAAATCAAAAATACGTAATGGGTGTAACACTTTCTGCAGGTTATAGTTTAGAGTGGCTCAAACAATTGATTGAGCCGTCTGAAGACTTTAATACATTTTTACAAGATATTTCAAAATCAAAATTAGGATCAAATGGTTTGATGTATACACCATATTTATTAGGTGAACGTACACCGTATAACGATGCATCTATTAGGGGTAGCTTTATAGGCTTAGATGCAAATACAACTCAATTGGATATGAAACGTTCTGTTCTTGAAGGCATTACATATTCTATAAATGAAAGTATTGAAATTATGAGAAGTAAAGATATAGATATTAAAGAAATTGTATCTATCGGTGGCGGTGCTAAAAATGCAGAATGGCTACAAATTCAAGCAGATGTCTTTAATGTACCAATTACAACAAGAACAGAAGAACAAGGCCCTGCATATGGTGCAGCTATGTTAGCAGCAATGGGTGAACAATGGTTTAATTCATTCAATGATATGAACGAAACTTGGATTAATTATCGTGAGCATGTATCACCTGTTTCGAGTCATACAGAATCATATGAAAAACTATTTAACATCTATAAATTAATTTATACTGCAACTCAGCCAATAACGAAAGATTTAACTCAATTTAAATAAAAAACTGGGGAGATGGGGTAATGAGTAGTTATGATAATAAGAAGTTTATCTTTAAGATTGCGTTAATAGCAACTCTTGGTGGACTATTATTTGGTTACGATACAGCAGTAATTTCTGGTGCAGAACAATCATTACAAAAATATATTACAGCTGATTATGGGAGTTTCGTACATGGTATAACCGTATCAAGTGCATTAATAGGGTGTATCATAGGTGGAATATTATCTTCAAATATTTCAAAAAGTTTAGGACGTAAGAAATCTTTACAAGTAGCAGCAGTTTTATTTACAATTTCTGCTATTTTATCAGGTTATCCAGAATTTCTATTTTTTGATACTGGAGAATCATCACTTGGATTACTTATTATGTTTAACATCTATCGTATTATAGGTGGTATTGGTGTAGGATTAGCATCTGCAATTTCACCAATGTATATTAGTGAGATTTCACCATCCTCAATAAGAGGTAGACTTGTGTCTTGGAATCAGTTTGCAATTATATTTGGTATGTTAGTCGTATACTTCGTGAACTATGGAATTACATTCGGTCAACCACAAAAATGGGTTGATTTAATCGGTTGGCGTTACATGTTTATGACAGAAGCAATACCAGCAGTTGTCTTTTTCGTATTATTATTCTTAGTACCTGAAACACCAAGGTATTTAATTTTAGTTAATAAAGATAAAGATGCATTAAATGTACTTAATAAAATATATTCATCAAGTGAACATGCTAAGAAAGTATTAAATGATATATTATCTACAAAAAGTAAAACTAAAGAAATAAAAGCACCATTATTTAGTTTCGGTAAGACAGTTATTATTATCGGGATATTACTATCAATATTCCAACAATTTATCGGTATAAACGTTGCACTTTATTACGCACCAAGAATATTTGAAAATTTAGGTGTAGGAAGCAATACATCAATGATGCAAACAGTAGTAATGGGATTAGTAAATGTAATCTTTACATTAATTGCTATAATCTATGTAGATAAATTTGGACGTAAACCATTACTTATAATTGGATCAACAGGAATGGCAATCGGTATGATAGGTATGAGTGTATTAACAGCTAATGGGGTCTTCGGAATCATTACATTAATCTTCATGGTTATTTATACAGCTTCATTTATGATGAGTTGGGGACCAATTATATGGGTATTATTATCAGAAATATTCCCTAATAGAATAAGAAGCGGGGCAATGGCTATAGCCGTAGCCGTACAGTGGTTAGCAAACTTTACAATTACATCAACATATCCATTTATGATGGATATCAGTGGAACAATGACATACGGATTCTACGCAGCAATGAGTATACTATCAGGAATATTCGTTTGGAAATTCATCCCTGAAACAAAAGGTAAGACATTAGAAGAGTTAGAAACAATATGGCAAAAAGATAAAAAAGTCAAAACAACATCAGACAATGTTGAACCACCAGTATTCACAGAATCAATACAAGATAGAAGTTAAATAATAAGGCTGAGACAAATTAATTTGTCTCAGCCTTTCATTGTATGGAGATGATTTTGAGAATGTCTTAGATTAACTCAGTACTTAATCTACAACATGGTCAAACTCTTCGATTAACTCAGTACTTAATCTACAACATGGTTAAACTCTTCGATTAACTCAGTACTTAATCTACAACATGGTTGAACTCTTCGATTAACTAGGTACTTAATCTACAACATGGTCGAACTCTTCGATTAACTCCAGACTTAATCTACAACTTACCTCATTTTTTAAAAAGTTAGTGGGGCAAAGCTAAATATATAGCGAAAATAATTAGTGCAATGCCTATCACAATAAAACTCTTATATAGAAAATTTTGCCTTCTACGAGATATTCCTTGAATAGTTAAGTAAATACCTAAAATTATTGAAATAATCATAATACTAAATCCCATTCTCTTCATTCCTTTCAATATTCATAATTCATAGATATCTTATCACAAAATTTGATAATCATTTCAATTTACGAAGTGTTTGTTACAATAGTAATAAATATATAATGATCGAATATAATTTTATTTAGAAAATATATTATAAAATTTAAGGGGTGGTTCTTTTGAAGAAGCAGTTTTTGGCTGGGATTGTACTTGTTTCATCATTAACTATTGCGGGATGTAGCTTTAGTATTGGTGGAAATTCTGATGATACGAAATCATCAAATAGCGATAGTAAAAGTGAATCAACGAGTAATAAATCCAATCGTGATTCAAATAATGAGCAATCTGGAGATACTAAAGATAATGGTAATGAAAGTGGTATTAAGGATGAATCTAATATAACTGAACAACAAAGTATTGCGATGGCGATGCTTGAACCTAGCATAGAGTCTGATATTGTAACGGGTGATGAATTATTATCTGGGAAATATACTAGAACTTCTGGTGCAGGTGAGAAACAAGAACAACAAGTTGATACTTTAGAGCTTTCTGAAAGTCCTGAACTCAATAAGATGAAAAATAAACCAGATGGTATGAAGTTCTATGGTTTGAGTGAATCTAAAGGGAGTTATGCGACGATTATCGGAGTGAATAAAGAAGAGGTTGTTTATATTATGACCCAAAGTGCAATCTTTGACTTTAATGAAGTTAAGAATAGTGAAACTTCTAAAACATTAAATATTTCTGATTTATACAGTAAATATAAAGACAATCGTAAAGTAGCAAATATAGCTAATAAAATAGAGTATGGTGATCCAATGCCATCAAATAATGAAGACACTTCTAATGTAGATACAAATAGTAATGAATATTACGCCAAAGTATGGTTAACAGCTTTACCAAGTTATCGAGATTCTGGAGATAGTGAAATGGATGCAGAACTTGAGCATCAAAATATAGAAGGTGATCTATTAAATCCTTATAACGAAGAAAATACAGTTAAATATCCTAAAGGTGTACAAAGACTAGCAGGTACACCAACAGCTGCTGGACAAGTTGTTTATAAGAATAATGGAGACGGCACAATATCAATTTATGATGTACCATCTCATTTTCATGATGAAAGATGGTTGGAAGATGATGACTACTCACAGCGAAAATCTGAAGATATTATAAATAATCCTAAAGTGGTTAAACTTTATAATGCATCGAATGATGAGATGGAACAAACTGTCGAAATGTTTGATGGGTCAAATTCAAATGATGATTCTGATTCAGATGATAGTTCTGAAAAAGTAACACGCGAAAATGTAATAGATAAAGTTGAATCATATGAAGGGTCAACTTTAGATACAGACACTTATACGTATAAAGAACCTGAAAAAACAGACGATGGTAAATGGGGATTCTCATTTGAAGATAAAGAGGGTAACTTAGCCGGATCATATATTATTGATGATGATGGTGAAGTAACTGAGTACGATGAAGATGGAGATAAAGTAGGATCTGGATATTAAAATAGAACAAAGAACCATCTAGGCTAAATAGCTTGGATGGTTCTTTATATTATAGTGATATAGAGTGACGCTAGTCTTATTGATTAGTAACAGCTGTTCAATTGTTCTTTATTCTAACTTATTGTACACTATATGTAAGCGCTTACTAAATTTAGTTATTCAAATATAGTAACATTAAGGAGAATATATATGAAAGATAAAGTGATAATCGTAACAGGTGGCAGTAGTGGAATGGGAAAAGCAATGGCTAAACGATTTGCTGCTGATGGTGCTAAAGTTGTTATAACTGGTCGCACTCTAGACCGTCTTGAAGAAGCTAAAAAAGAAATGGAACAATATGATGGTCAAGTTCTTTGTATAGATATGGATGTTCGAGATACTGAAAGAGTACAATATACTGTAGATGAAACGATTAAAACATTTGGTAAAATAGATGGACTTGTTAATAATGCAGCAGGAAACTTTTTATGTGCAGCAGAAGATTTATCTATAAATGGTTGGAACTCTGTAATTGATATCGTCTTAAATGGCACATTTTATTGTTCACAAGCAGTAGGTAAAGAATGGATTAAAAGTGGACACAAAGGGCGCATATTAAATATAGTAGCAACATATTCATGGACTGCAGGAGCAGGTGTGATACATTCAGCAAGTGCTAAGGCAGGTGTACTTGCAATGACGAGAACACTTGCAGTTGAATGGGGAAGTAAATACGGTATAACAGTTAATGCCATTGCACCAGGACCAATAGATAATACAGGTGGAGCTAAAAAGTTATCATTATCAGAAGAAGCAAAACAACAAACATTAGATAGCGTGCCATTAGGAAGAATGGGACAACCAGAAGAAATCGCAGGATTAGCTAGATTCCTATTTTCAAAAGAAGCGGAATATATAAATGGAGATTGTATCACGATGGATGGTGGACAATGGCTAAATAGAAACCCATTTTAGATATCAGTGGAGAGCATGATAAAATTTCACTGTAAAAAGCAAATTAGAGGCTGGGACAAATTAATTGTCTCAGCCTCCATTTTGTAAGCAATTCTATTTTCACTGCACCTCTTAGTCATAAGATAGTTTATACGATACTCAACATGCGTTCTAATGATTGCTTGGCATAATATGCAGTTTCTTTATCTACTTTGATGATGTTCTCTTTATGTCCGTCTTGAATTTTATCTAGACACCACGCTAAATGTGGTAAGTCTATTCTGTTCATTGTGAGACATGAACACATAAGTGGATTGAGTGATTCTATAGTAACATCTGTGTATGTTGTTTTTAATCGATTAACGAGATTCATCTCTGTCCCAATCACCCAATGTGAGCCTTTTGGTGCGTTTTTTATCATATCTATAATATATTTTGTAGACCCCGCGTAGTCTGCCATTTGTACGATGTCAAATTGACATTCAGGATGGACGATGACATTGACGTTAGGGTCTTTTTTACGTGCTTGCTTTATATGAATTGGATAGAACTTTTCATGAACAGAGCAGTGTCCTTTCCACAAAATAATTCTAATATCTTCATCATTTCCGTCAAAATCTAATGTTTTTTGAATAGGATCCCATACGGCCATTTCTTCTAGTTTAATACCTAATTTAAAAGCAGTATTGCGCCCTAAATGTTGGTCGGGCAGAAACAGTATGCGTTTGTCTTGATCTAGTGCCCATTGAATCACACTATCTGCATTTCCACTTGTGACACATGAACCGCCATTTTCGCCGACGAATTTTTTAATAGCTGCTGTTGAGTTTACGTATGTAAGAGGAAGTATGTTATCGCCTAATCGATTCGTTAAGACATCATATCCGTGTAACGCTTGATCAATATTTGCCATATCTGCCATAGAGCAACCTGCTGATAAATCGGGTAAATAGATGTTTTGATTGTCGTTCGTAAGGATATCAGCAGTTTCTGCCATAAAATGCACACCATTAAAAACAAAGTATTGAGCTTGAGTATTTTCTTTACAAATTCGTGCTAATTCAAGAGAATCTCCCATTATATCAGCGAATTGTGCTACTTCATCTTTTTGATAATGATGTGTCGGCATAAATAGTCGCTCTCCAAGCGCTTCTTTAATGGTTGTAATTTTATTTTCTAGTTGTTCTGTTGTCATATTTAAGTATTTTTCAGGTATAGATTGTGCTTTTTCTATTGTAGGATTGAACATTTAAATAACCACCTTTGCTGAGATATCTAATGCATGTTGATCATAAAATAATGAACCGATAGAAATGTAATCAACACCTGTTTCTGCATATTGAACGACATTGTTTATGTTAATATTTCCTGAAGCTTCTGTTTGAATATGATTCGGTACTTTAGTGATATGTTCTTTAATCCATTCAGGTGTACAATTATCGAACATAATAATATCTACATCTGCTTGAATAGCGTTAGTCAATGTTTGCTCGTCTTCTATTTCGATTTCAATTTTATCCATAGGTCCAATATGACTTTTAGCTTTTGATACTAGATCATCAATTGATTTACTAAAGCTAATATGATTGTCTTTCAACATTAATCCGTCATTTAATGTTCGACGGTGATTGTAACCTCCACCTACATGAACAGCGTGCTTTTCAAACATACCTAATCCTGGCGTCGTCTTTCTCGTATCCACAATTTTAACGTTAGTATGTTGTACTTTTTGAACGATTTGATGGGTAGACGTGGCGATACCTGACATACGTTGAATTAAATTTAAAGTGATGCGTTCCATAGTGAGTAAAGTAGTAACACTTCCTTTAACCACTGCAAGTACTTGTCCTTTTTTAACTGAATCTCCATCTTTAACTGCAATATCAGTTTGAATATCACTTTCGATGATTTTGAAACTTTCTTGAAGAATGATTTCTCCACAAAAAATACCTTCATCTTTACTTAACAGCGTTAATGTTCCTTGTTGATTTATATCAAAAATGCTCGACGACAAATCACCATAATGATTATCTTCAAGGTAAAATTGTTTGAGTTTTTCTTGTACGTGCAACTTGTTTAGCATGAAATATATCCTCCATTAAAATTTCTATATCTGTATGTTGTAATGTTTGTTGAACATTTGGGTAATCCGTTCTAAAGTGAACACCTCTTGATTCATTGCGATTTAAGGCTGATAGACAAACCATCTCTAATGTCTTAATGGCAACATATCTTTGCCAATCATCTTTCGACCATTGAGTTGTAACTGTAGAATTTTTTAAACATATCTGTAAGTCACTTAAATATTGCGTCATATCATGACCATTTCGTTCAATGCCTAGTACTTCAGAGCTTAACTGACGTATTCTTTCAACTTCTTGAGTATTCATTATAGGTATGCTCAAAGATTGTGAATTAGTCATATAAATATCTCTAATGGTAGATTGGTTAATAGCTTGACTACAAAGGTGTCCCATAACGAGTCCTTCTAAAAGTGAGTTGCTTGCTAAACGATTTGCACCATGGAAGTTTGTGTTACTTGCCTCACCAATTACATAAAAATGTTGTTCATCCGTTCTTCCATAAATATCAGTTTCTACGCCACCCATTGTGTAATGTGCACCAGGTGTAACAGGTATAAGATGATTGTGATATTCATTTGGAAAATGGCTTATGACATTTTGGTATATTGTTGGAAATCGTGAAGAGAAATGTTCGATATGCTCTATGTTTATAAAACATTGATGACCTTCTGTTTGTTGTTGGAAAATGGCTCTACTCGTAACATCTCGAGGTGCTAGACTACCTAAAGGATGAATATTTTTCATAAATGCCTCACCAAAATCGTTCACTAAAAAGCCTCCATGACCTCTCACAGCTTCTGAAACGAGACCGTATGTATTGCTTTTAGTCCCTAGTAAAGTTGGATGAAATTGAATCATTTCCATATGTCGTAACGGAAGTTGATGGTGATAAGCAATAATATGACCTGAACTTATCGTTGTTGATGCATTTGAGTTAGTTGGGTAGAGATTGCTATAACCACCTGTTGCTAAAATGACATCATGCGCTAAAAATTCTGTCTTATTTCCATGTTTATCGAGAGCAAGAACACCACATATTTCGTTTGAATCGTCTCTTAATAAATTAACAACTTCAGTTTCTTCATAAATTGTTAAGTCTTTTGATGATAACTGCTCGATTAAATATTTTGTGATGTATGCGCCAGTTTGATCACCGCCTATATGTAGAATACGTGGCTTAGAATGAGCGCCTTCCATTGCAAAGTCTAAATTATGTTTATCGACTTGTTTATCAAAGGTTAAACCTTCTTCTATCATCTGCTGGATAATCTCATGACTATGTTGGATGATCGGTTCAATAACAGTCATATCGCCGAGCTTATTACCGGCTTTATAAGTATCTTGTATATGAGAAAGTCCATCATCATCCTCAAATTTAGAAAAGCAAATACCACCTTGTGCGAGTGAACTGTTATGAGTATTCAATTTATCTTTCGTAATGCAATAAATCTCGGTATGTTCATTAAGTGAGCGAATAGCAGACAATGCAGCAATTCCAGAACCAATAATTATAACTTTTTTCAAGTTTACACCTTACTTTACATATATGTTATCATTTTATATACAATATATTGACACATTAAAAGATAAATAACAAGTGGGGGATTATAAATGATTTATTTAGATAACGCATCAACTACGATGGTTGATAGTGAAGTACTAGATGTTTATCAAGATACACAAAGAGAAGCATATTATAATAGTGAAAGTTTACATATCGGAGGTCTGCATACAAGACAACTGTTGGATGAATGTAAACACTATATTAAGCAACACTTTTCAACAAACAAAGAAGTTATTTTTACACGAAGTGGTTCACATGCAAATGAAATTGCGATACATAGTTATTTAAAAGGACAAAATGGAGGGACGATACTTGTATCTCCATATGAACATCCTTCAGTACATGCAGCATTGGAAAATTTCAAAACAGAATTCGAAATTTTAGACTTACCTTTAGAGGGTACGGGGGAGATTTATTTAGAAAAAACTAAAGAAATGATGTCAGATGAAGTCCTTCTAATCATAGCTCAACATGTGAATTCAGAGACTGGTTACATATTGCCAGTAATGGCATTAAGTGAGATCGCAAGACATCATAATGTTCCAATACATGTTGATGGTGTGCAAGCTGTACATAAAATAGAAACTGCCGATGTACAATCATTTAGTTCATATGCATTTTCGGGACATAAGTTTCATGGAACTAAAGGTTCAGGTGGATTATTAATGAATCATGAATATGTGAAGCCATTAAATGAATATTACTTTCATGAAATGTATACACAAAATGGTACAATAGATTCACCAAGTATTATAGCAATGACAAAAGCATTATCTTTATCAAGTAACATACAACATATGAAATCTATGCACCAATATATGATAAAGAAATCGACAGAGTTAGAGTTTACACAAATAGTTTACAGAGAGTGTGCACCACATATAGTTGCATTGTTGTCTCCAAAATATGAAGGACAATATATAATGCAATATCTATCAAATAGAAATATATGTATATCGACAGGAACAGCTTGCGGTCATGGTGCGTTGTTAAGTAGAGGTTTACAAGTTAAAATAGACTCAATACCGAAAAAAACATACGATCAATATATACGTTTATCCATTAGTAAATTTACGACAATAGAAGATATTGATAAATGTTTTGATCACTTAAAAACAATTGTAAGAGGAGATCAGTGAAATGAATAACCCTTTTAAACGAAGAGAACAAATTCTGGAATTACTTGAGACATCAAACGAACCAATTAGTGGGAAGCAACTTAGCCAACAATTTGATGTATCAAGACAAATTATTGTGAAAGATATATCTATACTCAAATCACAAAATCATATGATAACTTCTACTAGCAGAGGTTATGTTATCAATAATGAACCACAAGGAAAAGCATATAAACGCGTAATCGTTTGCCAACATGATAGCGAGCAAATGGAAGAAGAACTGCAAATCATTATAGACAATGGCGCAATGATAAATGATGTCGCAATCGATCATCCAGTTTATGGCAGTATAAAAGCAGACCTCATGATTGAAACCCAAGAAGACTTAGATAAATTTATAAGTGAAATGGAAAAATTCGAAGGCCAAATGTTAGCACACCTTACAGATAATCTGCATTTACATACAATCTCAGCACATACAGAAAAAATATTAGACAATGCTGTAAGAGACTTAAAGCAAAATCAGTATATAGTAGAATAACGATGTGAGAAAGACTTCGTGCGATTTAGGTGAAATCCGGTAAAAACGCACGAAGACTGTGAAGATATCGTGCGATTCGGACAAAATCGAGCCAAAACGCACGAAGACTCCAAAGATATCGTGCGATTCAGGTGAAAATCGGTAAAAACGCACGAAGACTCCAAAGATATCGTGCGATTCAGGCGAAAACTGGTTTAAACGCACGAAGACTTCAAAGATATCGTGCGATTCAGGTGCAAATCGGTGAAAACGCACGAAGACTCCAGAGATATCGTGCGATTCAGGCGAAAACTGGTAAAAACGCACGAAGACTCCAAAGATATCGTGCGATTCAGCTCATCCCAAGCTCACAACATTTCTAAACTTAGCACCCCCATATTATTCGGCTTATCGAATTAATATGGGGTGTATTATTTTGATATACTAAATAATAAAATTTAGAATTTTTTGAATTCTTTCTACTATTTTATGGATAATTGTATATAATATATTTATATTAGATAAAAAGGGGGATTTTCTAAAGTGAGTTTATTTTTAAAGAAATTATCAATTGCTTCGTTGAGTGCTCTGATTGCATTACCTGCTTTTGCTTCTCAAGCATCTGCAAATAATGTCGCGCCTAATGAAGATCGTTTGCTTGAAACGCTGGAAAAAGAAGGTGTGATTGAATCTTCGAATACACCTGAACAAAAGGATGAAAAATTAAAGCAATATATGGATGACAAAGGTGAACAATATCGTCAAAAATACATACCTAATAAAGGACTTTTTGATAAGCGATATAACAAGGGGAATAATGGTAAGCGTCTTGGTAAATTAGAAAAAAATAAAAAAGAAATGTATAAGAAACAAAATAACGGTAAACGTGTAGATAAAGTTCAAGAAGAAAAATATAATGGCAAAGTGCGTAAAGATAAAGTACTAGTACTTGCTATGGAATTTCCAGACTATCCAAACAGTTCGATTACGAAAGACGAAACGGATATGTATTATGACGAATACCCGATTTCTCATTTTCAAGATATGGTGTTTGGAGAAAATGGTTATAAAGGTCCAAACGATGAGAACTTAATGAGTATGAAACAATATTATAAAAATCAATCTGGTGGCAGTTATGATGTAGACGGCCAAGTACATGGTTGGTATAAAGCAAAACATGATGCAAGTTATTATGGTGGTAACGTTCCAGATGATAGCGGTAGTGATGGTAAGCCGAAAGAATTAATTAAAGAAGCTTTGGAACAAGCTGCTAAAGATTCAAGTATTAATTTAAGTGACTATGATCAATGGGATCGTGATGATATAGATGGTGACGGTGTCTATGATGAAAAAGATGGTATCGTTGACCACATTATGATTGTACATTCTGGTCCAGGTGAAGAAGCTGGTGGTGGTAAATTAGGTACTGATGCAATTTGGTCTCATAGATGGTCTCTTGATTTCGATGAGCAAGGAGAACCGTACACAATTCCTGGTACAGATTCAGGTCTTGACCAATTCGATGGTAAATTAGCAGCTATTGATTATACTGTTCAACCAGAAGATGGTGCTGCAGGCGTGTTCTCACATGAATACGGACATGATTTAGGTTTACCAGATGAGTACGACACGGAATATTCAGGTAAAGGCGAACCGGTATCATTCTGGTCAATTATGTCTTCAGGAAGTTGGGCAGGTGCAATTCCAGGTACTGAACCAACTGGATTTGATCCATACATGAAAGAAATGCTTCAACAACAACATGGTGGTAACTGGCAAACAGGTAATGAGCTTGATGCAACTGAATTTAATGGCGAAACTTCTGAATTAATTGATGAAGCAACAACTAAAGGTACAAACAGTGATGCTCTGAAAGTTAATTTACCTGAAAAATCTACATTAATACAAAAACCAGCACAAGGTAAGAAGGCTTACTGGAGCGGAGCAGATGATGATTCTCAATACTCTATGACTTCTTCTTTAGATTTAACATCAGCTAAGACGAGTGAATTAAATTTCAAAACTTGGTATGACATCGAACAAGGATTTGATTACGGATACGTACAAGTATCTACAGATGACGGTGAAAATTGGGAAAACGTTAAAGGAAGTATCACAAATAACGATGACCCAGCAGGAAGTGGACAAAACCAAGGTAATGGTATAGACGGTAAGTCTAACGGCTATGTTGATGCGAAATTCGATTTATCTAAATACGACGGTAAAAAAGTAAAACTAAGATTCTTATATGTAACTGATAAATATGAATCTAATCCAGGTTGGTTCATCGACCAAATCAAAGTATCATCAAATGACGGTAAAGAAATTTTAAGTGATGATGCAGAAGCGGATTCTAAATTTGAATTACAAGGCTTTGAACAAAGTGATGGTAATAGATATGACGAGAACTATTACTTATTACAATGGAGAAACTTCACAGGTCCAGATAAAGGCTTACAAAACATTAAACGCGGTGGCGGAACAATGTCTTATAACAAAGGTTTGACAGTTTGGTATGTAGACAAGAGTTTCTCTGATAACAATGTAAGTAATCATCCAGGACAAGGTTTCATTAGTATTGTTGATGCAGATCAAAATGCATTAAACTGGGAGAAAAAAGGTGTAGCAGATGATCCTGCAACAACACAATTCCAAATAAGAGATGCAGCATTCAGTTTAGACCATCAGCCTCAAATGAAACTTAAAAATGCAGAAGGCTATGAATTACATGATAAAAAAATTAAGAAAAACCCACTGTTCGACGACAGCAAAGATTACTCAAACAAAGGGCAAAAAGATGCAGGCGTATTATTACCAAATCACGGTTTGAAATTTGAAGTAACAGCAAAAAGTAAAGATAATACAGTTGGCAAAGTTAAAATTACAAAATAATAAATTAAGAAGACTAGAAGAGGCTGAGACAAATTTGTCTCAGCCTCTTAGTCATAGGATAGCCATATTCACACAAGTAGAGGGGAGTGTAAGCAAGAGTATCCAAATTCACACAAGTTGGGAGAAGTGTAAGCAAGGATAGCCATATTCACACAAGTAGAGGGAAGTGTGTGCAAGGGTAGTTATATTCACACAAGATAAAAGAAATAGAGAATAATTTTTGATTTTCTAGTACAACTTTGCCCAGCCACATAGTCGCTTCTATGTTTAAATTTCTAGAAAGAGAGAATATGTCATATAATGAAGATGAATTTAAAATAACTAAAAAGGGTGATTAACATGGATGCAAGATTTCCTATTGGAGAATTGGAATTACCTGAAAAAGTAACAATGGACCATATACAGCAATGGTTAGATGAAATTGGGAATTACTCTAATCGGTTAAGAAAAGTTGTAGATGGATTAGATAGTGAAGAGTTAAATAAGACATATCGAGAAGGCAGTTGGACAGTAAGACAATTGGTCCATCACATAGCTGACTCTCAACTCAATATGTATCAACGATTAAAAATAGCTTTAACAGATGATAGAATACCGACAATAGTAGCTTTTGACCAAGAAGAATGGATTAAATTACCGGATAATGATTTACCGATAGAATGTTCACTTAGAATGTTAGAGGGTATGAACGAACGAATTGTAGCTGTTGGTCGTAAATTAACAGAAGATCAACTATATCGAGCATTCTTACACGAAGATACCGGAGAAACAACAGTTGCATATAAAATCGCTAAATTATCATTTCATGAAGAACATCATCTTGCACATATAAAATTAGCGTTGTCGAAATAAATTAAGAAGTTGGGACAAATTTATGTCTCAGCTTCTATTTTTGTTATCAGGTCAATTTTTATGGCTTTTCTTATCAGCAATTTCACTGGGACCTGCTTATACTGTACTTCTTATCAGCACCATCTAGACCTCCTTCTTATTCCTCTACTTTACTAACTCGATATTGCTTTGGGGTTATTCCGTTATTGCGTTTGAATACTTTTATGAAGTGGCTTTGATCTGAAAAGCTGAGTTGATGTGCGATTTCGGAAATGGATAGGTTTGAGTTATCTAACCATATTTTAGCTTCTTCTAGTTTTTTATCTGTTATATAGGTGCTTAAAGTTACGCCTACTTCTTCTTTAAATAGATGGGATAAGTATTTTGGACTTATATGTACTTGTTCTGCCAACTTGTCTAATGTTAATGGTTGGTATAAGTGGTTATAAATATATTGTTGAACTTGGTTTATGGGTTGTGAATATTTAGTTGTATTTAAGTTCTTTACTTTAGTGGCAAATTCTATAAAGATTCGTTCGACTGTTTTTACTAGTACAAATTCTTGTTCTGTTTCTATTTTTTGAATAAGGATATCACTTAGTGAATATGCGACTTCATAGTGTAAGCCGCCTTCTATAGCTGCTCTAGTTGCAATTGTTACTGCTGCAATTGCTAAATTCTTATCATTTCGAATAAGATTGTCTGGAGTCACTACGCCAACTTTATCTATATACAGTGTATTTCTAAATGCACTTTTTATATTTTCTACATCACCGTTTTTTATATACTTATTAAAATTATTTTCTAATAAAATATCATGATGTAATTGTTCTTTTACACGTTTAATTGAAAGTTCAAAATCGATATTTTCTTCTGCATGAGTTATGTTTTGAGAATGGTCTTCGATATCTGACACATTAATTTGTTTTCTAAATAACAGAAAGTATACAAGTTGACTCATGTTCATGAGATTAGCTTTTTTATAATGTGGAACCGAGTTTAAATAAGTTTGTAAACTTTTCTTTAAATAAAGTGGTACGTTATGACGTTTAATATAATCGTAAAAGAGATTATTAGACACCTCTTCTAATACACATGGACCCATGATAAAGTCGAACTTTGCTGTTCTTATACATGAATAATACTCTATGTTATTGAGTAATTTTATGAAAGGTATTTCAGCAGTTGCTTCATTTTCGGTAAAAAGTTGTTCGCATAAGTCTTCTGAAGAGAAAAAGGGGTTTTCTAAATAAGGAAATTTATATTCTTTAATCAGGTTGTTTGAAGTTTTGATGAAAATATTCATACCCGTATTAGCTTGTGTCAGTTTACATATATAATCAAATTCATCATTTATAGTATGGTCCATAAAATCACTCCTTATTTATAGAGAATATACTATTTTTCTAGAATAAATACAATTAAATATCATTGTCCTATATTATAGTTTGAATATAAAGAGCATTCATCTTTACAGATATTTATAACAATATAAAGGTAGTGGTATCTATGAAAAATAGTGAAATCATTAAAAGCTTATCATTAGATGACAAGATCAAAATTGTAACGGGACAAGATTTTTGGTATACAAAAGAATTGGAAAATGAAGGATTAAAGTCACTATTACTTACAGATGGACCTTCTGGAGTAAGGAAACAAGAAGAGGACATTGATGCTTTAGGTTTGAATCAAAGTATTGAAACAATTAGTTTTCCAAGCTTAGCATTAATCGCATGTTCGTTTGATAAAGATTTGTTACGTCAATATGGGGAATATTTAGGACAAATCGCTAAAAGTGAAAAAGTGAATGTATTGTTAGGACCAGGGATTAATATTAAGAGAAATCCTCTAGCAGGTAGAAATTTTGAATATATGTCTGAAGATCCATTTGTATCAGGTAAACTTGGTACAGCATATATTAAAGGGTTACAATCTCAAGGTGTAGGTGCAAGTGTTAAACATTTTGCGACTAATAATAGAGAGAATCAACGTTTTACAAATTCATCTAACATTGACGAACGTACATTAAGAGAAATTTATCTTAGTGCGTTTGAAACAATTGTAAAAGAAGCGGAACCTGCAACAATAATGAGTTCTTATAACTTTTTGAATCAAGTTCCTGTTTCAGAGAACAAATGGTTACTTACAGATTTATTAAGAAATGAATGGGGATATCAAGGTGTAGTTGTATCTGATTGGTCAGCAGTTAAACGTCGCCCACAGTCATTGAAGGCAGGTCTAAATTTAGAAATGCCAGGTAAAGGTGAAGCTACGTTAACTGAAGTGAAAGATGCTATAAAAAATGGTCAATTAGATGAGAATATCTTAGATGTTTCAGTGGATCGTGTTTTAACTTTAATGAAAGACTATCAAATTAAAGAAGAAGTACAGTCTTATGACAAAGAAACTTACCACGATTTCGCAAGAGAACTTGCACGTAAAAGTATTGTTTTATTAAAAAATGAAAACGAAAATCTACCTTTGAAACCTTCATCATTAGGATTAATTGGTGAACTTGCAGAAAATCCAAGATACCAAGGTGGGGGTTCGTCTAAAGTAAATCCATATCATGTCGTAACACCATTAGAAGCTTTTAAAAATCAACAATATGTATATGCACAAGGTTACAATATAAATAATCATGAAGTAGATCAACAACTTCAACAACAAGCAGTAAAAGTAGCACAACAAAATGATCAAGTAGTATTATTCTTAGGGTATCCAGAAAGTTATGAAACAGAAGGACTAGATAAAGACTCCTTATCATTACCAGACAACCAATTAGCTTTAATAGATGCAGTGACTAAAGAAAACGAAAACGTAACAATAGTCTTACAAAATGGTGGAACAGTACTTATGCCATGGGCGGATAAAGTGAAATCTATCGTTGAAACATATTTACCAGGAGAAGCGGTAGGAGAAGCAATTTACGATATATTAACAGGTAAACAGAACCCAGCAGGTAAATTAGCAGAAACAGTACCACAACGAATAGAAGACGTCCCTTCCTACTTAACATTTAATCAAAGTAAAGCAGATGAAAATTATAGAGAAGGTATATACGTAGGCTATAGATATTACGATACAAAAAATATTGAAACACAATTCCCATTCGGTCATGGTTTAAGTTATACAACATTCGATTACAGTAATATGCAAATAACCAATCAAGAGAGTAGTCTAAAGGTTAGTCTAGATATTAAAAATACAGGGAACATATTTGGAGAAGAAGTTGTACAAATTTATATAGGAAATCGTACAAGTGATATCGATATGCCATTCAAAGAACTTAGAGAATTCGAACGCCTAGCTTTAGAAGCAAACGAAACAAAAACAATCAGCTTTGAAATACCACATAAAGCAATGCGTTGGTACAATGAAAACAGAGGACAATGGCAAATAGACGACGGAGAATATATAATTTATGCAGGGTCATCAGTAGAAGACATACGATTAGAACAACCAATCACACTAAATATAACAAACCAAACAACATCAAATCAGATACACGAAGACACATACCTATCAGAAATCGTAAAAAGAAAAGAAGCATTCAAGCAGTCACTAGAACAATACAATTTAGATAAAATAATAGATGCCGTAATAGAGAACCCAGAACTAACCTCAATATTTGAGAACATGCCATTACGCTCACTTATCATGGTTAACATAGACATCAAAACAGTTCGCGACTTTATAGATGCAGCAAATGAAGAGTTGAGTAAAGAAGAGTAGCCATATTCACACAAGTCGGGAGAAGAGTAAACAAGGATAGCCATATTCACACAAGTCGAGAGAAGAGTAAACAAGGGTAGCCATATTCACACAAGTCGGGAGAAGAGTAAGCAAAGGTAGCTATATTCACACAAGTCGAGAGAAGAGTAAGTAATGATAGTCATATTCACACAAGTCAAGAGAAGAGTAAGCAAGGGTAGCCATATTTACACAAATTAAAAGAAGTGTGAATGATTTATATAAGAAATAAGAGCAGGAATTCAGTTTTAACAATGAATTTCTGCTCTTTTTAATTTTCTTAGATATTATCTCACGGACACTTTATTTACTAATATAATAGTATGAGGATTTATGGTTTGTGTATTTGGATAAGAGTTAAATATTTATAAAATTTTGAAAAAAGTAAATTACATTATGGTAAAATCAAAGTGTATAAAGTTGAATACTAAAATAATATAGTTTTAAGTTATTTCTATGAAAATTATGATATATATTAACGAGAACAATGCTTAATGTTAACTTGGAATAAAATATTTCTTAGAAGAAAGACGGAAAAATAAAACAAATGGTGTTATAGCTTTGTATACTGAAGAAGCAAAAGCATCAATTATGAGAGAGACAGTGCATAATTGTTCTACTTGTAATCAAGAACATACTGTTAATAATCTATTAGAATTTGATAATTTAGTTAGTAGAAACACTTTGAATATAAAGCCTGAATTTAAAAAGAATAAGTGTGTTGGGCTATATGATTCTAAGCATGACTCATATATATCTTTAGTACCTTACGAAACATTTAAAGAAAATACACAAAAATATATTGATTTAGCTCTAGAGAAAAAGAAATCGTTTGAATGAATTTAACTTAACTAAAAAGATGTAAATAGAAACATTGCGATTTATTATGGGGGTTTCAAATTTGAGTGATAAATGTTTCAAAGTTTCAAATGAAGTGTATAAAAAACATAAAAAAATTTATAAATTCGATTGGGTTTTAAGATCAATTTTTACTATAGGAATTATCTGTTCTATATTATATTGTTTGAACTTTTTTTCTGGTTTGAATTCTATAAAGGGATATATCATTCTGACTATTATTGTTTTAAGCTGTTCTATCATAATTGGTTATAAAAGCAGAACTTATAGGTCTAAGGTTATTAAATACTCTATGTCTAACGAAGTAATGAAGATTTTAAATGAGAATAATATTAATGATAAAAGCAGTATTCAGTTGTTAAAAGAAGAATTGAAAATAGAAATTGCTGAACTAAAAGATGATCTTAATAATAAAAAAGGTAGAATTAATAGGATTTTTTTATATGTATTCTGGATTCCTTCAGGTTTTTTGTGTGCTTTTTACTTTAATTCGAATGATGCTGTCTTGCAGTTTGAACAATTAAAAGATTTAGCTCTATTACTGCTTGGATTAGCTATTCAAATAATATCTTTAATTATGATGCTATCTGTATTTGAAAAGGAAATGATATATCTAATGGATTCTAGGAATAAAAGATGTATATTAACTTTAGATTATCTAAATGATTATCTGTATTATTCAAAATCTTTAAGAAGTTGATTATTTACATTTTCTAGGAGATTTTGTATAATAACTATAGAGCATAATTTCCGAGACATACATCAAACCCCCTTACTATTTGTGGTAGTAAGGGGGTTTATTTGATGCTGGTTATTTGTCGTCTTTTGTCTTACGTTTATCTAACCAGTATGATAGTAGCGTAAGTGTCGCACCTACGATTATAGGTGAGACTATGTTAGATAGCATAATCTCCATAGACATCACCTCCTCCACAGAAATCTGTGTCTATGAAGTGTGATTGACGACATTTATATTTTAGTTTAATTGTGGTTTAGAGAATACTTTATTTTTGATTTTTTATATTAGATTTATGCAAGTGAGGATCGGTAAACGATTGGGTAATGGTTAGGTTATTAAAGTAAGCTAATTTACTCTCAAAAATGCAAAGTGTTGAAATTTGACACAAAAAGGGATTTTGGACTTTTTATAGATTCTTATTTAGTATAGAATTAACAGTAATAGTATTTTAAAAATTATAAATATATATTTGTTATTATTTATTAAAAATGTTTGGAGTGTAACTATGTCTGAAGGAAATCATAAGAGACAATTTGGTGCTAAAAGTAGTGGTAAGGCTAAAAAGATAAATAATGAAGAGGCATTTCATAATAGTGACGATAAGAACGAGGGTTCTCAGAGTCAAAGAACGCATCATGAATTTGGTGCTTCTGATAAGAATAAGAGTTCGTTTATTGAGAATTTCAAAAAAATGTTTTTATTGTATGACAGAAATGAATGGATTAAAAGGTACTTAATTTCATTAATTATTACTCTGTTATTTATTACGATGATGGGGAATAGTCTTTGGATTGTGGTGCTACTTAATTTTCTACTATTTCCTTTTATTATTAGTGTTGTTGATGATTTTATTGGAAAACTCACTCAAAAAACAAGCTTTGCTGAACAATTACAAAGCTCTGGTTGTTTTGTTGCTAGTATTAGAGTGGTTATAAAATATGTCTTTTTATATTTTGTATGGGGATATTCGTTTATTTTAGGTTTGGTTTCATTAGTTTATATGTGTTTTACAGCAAGAAAAATGTAATAAAGGAGTTTTATTAGTGAAAAAACCTATTTTAGTTGGAAAAGGCTTTTTTAAAAAATCGATTGAAGAATTTGCTGAGCTACCGATAGGCAATGAGGCTGTTATTGTATTTGATGCTATGAAAGACTCTTATTATTTCCCGAGTGGGCTTGGTTTTAAGAATGGTAAGTATAAACTTAAAAGCAATGCTGCTCCTGAAGAAGTAACTTTAGAGGTACCGATTAGTCTAGAAAATGCGATTGTTACGATTGAGAACATGACAATTGATGTTAGCCATCTTGCGGAAGTAGTTGCTGTAAATTCTTTCAACAGTCAACTTATCTTAAACAATGTCATTATCAAACCTAATAATGATTGCAATGGTCTAGTATTGGAAGGTTTAAGAAGTGGAAGTATTTTTCAGAATGTGACAATTACAAAAGCTAATAACAACTTATTTAGTGCAGTAATCAAAAATGGTGCTTCTGTTAATATTTCAGATTCATTAATTGAGAATTTTGCTGTTATAGGCGGAAATGCAATAGTTAATAATACATTATTAGTGGATACTGCATCGGTATATGAGAAGGGCGTGTTACGTTCTGAAAATCTATTTATCGAAAATGAAATTGAAGATACATATGAAATAATCGCTCAAGATAAAAGTAAAGTATTTCTTGATCAATTAACTGTCATTAAAGGAAATGGGTTTGTAAAGTTAGACGATAGTACTTTTGAATTAAAGGCTGTTGATTTAGAAGTAGAGTTTGAGAATGGTAGAGAGCTGATTGTTCATAGTGACAATACCTCTCAAGTTCAAGGTTCTGATTTTGAAGTGTTAAATTTAGATGAACAGAAACAAGCAAACGTTAGACAAATGGATGGAGAGACTCAAGAATCTTATTATGAAGATGATGAGGAGTTAGAAAGAGCATTTGAATTAGATCCTGAAGATGAAGAATATGAAGAAGTACAGTTTGATAGTGAGGAAACAATATCTGCTTTGGAAGAACTAGAAAGTTTAATTGGTCTGGAAAATGTAAAGAAAACGACTGAAAAATTCATCAATGTTGCTAAAATAAATAAAATTAAACAAGAAAAAAACATTGTGACAAGTATGCCATCATTACATTCTATCTTTATAGGAAATCCAGGAACAGGTAAAACTACTGTAGCAAGATTGATTGCGAGAGCATTGTATGAAGAAGGCGTTGTGTTATCTGAAAACTATGTAGAAGTGAGTAAGCAAGATCTAGTATCTGAATTCGTTGGCAAAACGACCCAACAAACTTTAGAAGTGTTAGAAAGTGCTGAAAATGGGGTCTTGTTTATAGATGAAGCATACACATTAAGTCAGAATAGTGGTAGTAACCAAGTTGGACAAGAAGCTATCGATACAATATTGAAGTACATGGAAGATCATCGTGACAGTATTATGATTATATTTGCAGGCTATACCAATGAAATGAATTTATTCTTAAAATCTAATCCAGGTTTAGAATCAAGAATCCCAAATGTATTTGACTTTGAAAATTACAGTTTAGATGCATTATTGGACATAGGTGTATTGGATTTGAGAAATAAAAGTTATGAATTTAATGAAAAAGAATATCGTCGTGTACTAAGAAATGAATATAGACGATCTTTTGATGATAGTAATGCTAGATGGGTGCGTAACTTTAATGAAAAATTAACAACGTCACAGATGCATCGACTTTCTATTGAAAGTAACTTTGATGATGATAGTTTAATGACAATTGAAAATGATGATTATAAAATATTTAATCAAGCTGATGATGAAACAAAACAAAATAATCTCGAAAAGTATTTAGAAGAATTAGACAATCTTGTTGGTTTGAATGCTGTTAAAGAAAAAGTAAAATCGATAATAAATGATGTTAAATTTGATCAATTGTTAGAAGAACGTGGTAGTAAAGTTGAAAAATCTAATAACCATATGATTTTTACAGGTGCACCTGGGACAGGCAAGACAACAGTTGCAAGGTTGATTGCTCAAATTTTTAAAGAGTTAGGTTTATTAAGTAAAGGACACTTAGTAGAAACTGAACGTAGTAAACTTATCGGAAGTTATATAGGACAAACTGAAGAGAAGACAACCCAAGTTGTAGACAGTTCAATGGGTGGTGTACTATTTATCGATGAAGCGTATCAATTATTGCCTAAAGACGGAAGTAGTAATGACTTTGGTGTATTAGCAATTGAAACTTTAATAACAGAGTTAGAAAATAAACGAGATAAATTCTTAGCTATTTTTGCAGGTTATGAAGGAGATATGAAACGATTCTTAGATGCGAATGAAGGATTGAAGTCTCGTGTACCAACTAAAATTCATTTTGAAGATTATACAGGTGAAGAAGTTGCAGAAATTGTTTATAGAAGGTTAAGTTCAGAGTGGAAGTTTAACGATCAAATATTAAGCGTACAAGTTGAACAAAAATATAATCAATTAGAACAGTCACAAAAATCAAATGGCAGATGGGCACGAAACTTTGTTGAAAAGTTATTAAGTGTACATAAAAGCGACTTCTTAAACGACTCAGATAGCCATAAGGACATACACACAATTAAAAACTCTACAATAATTAAGACGATAGATCAATTTTGATAATGAGTCCCTTACTTTTCCAATAGTAAGGGGCTTTTTTTATAAGTTTTTTTAACCTAAAGTTGTAAATATATACCCTAATATGTATACTGTATAATGTATACATTAAAAAGGGGTGTTAATATGGAATTTAAATTAGGTGCGCAAGGTATAGATTTATCTTTCGATCATGCATATTGTATTGGTTATTCTGGTAGGGATGTTGAGAAGACGAAGGCACATATTAATGAGTTGAAAGAACTTGGTGTTCCTGAACCGGATTCGATTCCTGAGATTTATCATTTAGATCCTTATTTATTTAGACAAGATAATGATATTTCTATTATTGGTGAACGTTCGAGTGGTGAAGCGGAAATTGTTGTCATTTTTGATGGGGATAAGCGATATGTAACTTTAGGTAGTGACCATACTGATAGAGAGTTAGAGACTGTAAGTATTCATAAGTCTAAGCAATTATGTGCAAAGCCTATTGCTGATAGTGTATGGAAATTTGAAGATGTTGAGGGGCATTGGGATGATTTAGAGTTGAGGTCTTATGTTTATGATGATGACAAATGGACTTTGTACCAAGAGGATAAAGTGAGTGGTATTTTACCTTATGACAAGTTAATGGATGCTTTGAATGAATTTGGTGCTCATTTAAATAGCACAGTTGTTTATTGTGGGACTGTTCCTTTAGTTGATGGTTTCAAATATCCTGATAAATTTAAAGCTGAACTTGTTGATGCTAATCGGAATAAGTCTATTCAATTGGAATATGGGGTGAGTAATTTATGATGAATATTCAACTTTATCAATTTGAGGTTGTGCTTGGCGATGTTGAAAAGAATGAAGCTAAAATTGAGCATTTTTTCAAAAATGACTTAAGAAGTGATACGGATATTGTTGTATTACCTGAAATGTGGAACAACGGTTATGATTTAGAACATTTAAATGAAAAAGCTGATCATAACCTGGGAAATTCGACGAAATTCATATCGAATTTAGCGAGAGAATTTAACGTTAATGTTGTAGCTGGCTCGGTTTCAAATAAGAAGGATGAAGGGGTTTATAATACGCTAATTGTATTTAACAATCAAGGTGATTTAATTTATGACTACGATAAGATTCATTTAGTTCCGATGCTTGATGAACCTAAGTATTTAGCACCGGGTAAATTGTTGCCTGAAACATTTGAATTATGTCAGAACAAAATGAGTGGCATTATTTGCTACGATTTAAGATTTCCAGAGCCTATACGACGATTAGCTATTGAAGGCAGTAAAGTGATTTTTGTAGTAGCTGAGTGGCCCGAGTCTAGGTTATATCATTGGAGACATTTAAATATTGCTAGAGCAATTGAAAATGAATCATATATTGTGGCTTGTAACTCATGTGGAAATGATGGCAACACGGAATATGCTGGTCATTCTATGGTGATTGCTCCAAATGGTGATGTATTATCAGAAGCTGATAATCAAGAAACAACGTTTAATGTAGAAATCGATTTAGATAAAGTTGATGAAATGCGTAATCAAATACCTGTATTTAAAAATAGAAGAACTGATTTATATTCGTAAACGGAGACAGATTATAAGGGGATGACGTTTAATGAAAAAGTTTATTTCACTATCCTTATTGCTTCTTCTAATCTTAAGTGGTTGTCAAAATTCTACTGAAAAAGTGAATGGAAGTGAACAAAAAACCATAAGATTAGCGCATACAGGATCTGATACTCATCAATATAATATTGCTTCTCAAAAGTTTAAAGAGTTAGTAGAAGAGAAGTCTGATGGGAAAATGAAAGTGAATGTATATGGGAATGGAAGCTTAGGAAACGAAGATGAGTTAGTAGATCAAACGATGACTGGTACTATACAAATGACAACAGTTGCAGCGGATAGTAGTTTATCCAATACAATGCCTGAAATGAATTTGTTTGGTATTCCTTATTTATTTGATAGTAAAAAGGATGTTTATTCGAAATTAGACGGTAAGCCGGGTAAAGATTTATTAGTATTAGCTAAAAAGAAAGACATGAAAGGACTTGGTTATTGGGAAGTTGGTTTTAGACATTTTACTAATAAAAAGCGAGAAATCAAACATCCAGAAGATATGAAAAATCTGAAACTAAGAGTCCAATCTGCAAAAGTATGGAATGAACATTTAAAAACACTTGATGCTATTCCAACTCCAATCAGTTTTAGTGAACTGTACTCAGCATTAGATCAAGGTGTGGTAGATGGACAAGAAAATCCTTTACCGACGATTTATTCTCAGAAATTATTTGAAGTACAAAAATATATATCTTTAACAAATCATACTTATACACCTGCTGTTGTGCTTATGAATGACGATTATTATAATCAATTATCTAAAAACGAGAAAAAGATAGTGGACGAAAGTGTGAAAGAGGCAACTGATTATCAAAGAAAATATATTGCAAGTCAAGAGAAGAAAATTAAGAAGCAATTGAAGGATGAAGGTATGATTATTACGAATGTTAATAGGGATGAATTTAAAAATAAAACTAAAAATGTAGATTCTCAAATTACAGACCAAGTACCTAAATCCATAGTTCGTCAATTTAGCAAATAAGGGGGCTAATTATGAATAAACTGGATATACTAGAGAAGAAGTTTATAAATATTTTGACACATATCATGACGTTTTTCATGATTTTATCAATTGCTATGATTTTGTTGCAAGTACTAACTCGATTCATATTTAAGACTTCTATATTTTGGTCACAAGAAGTGTTAATGCTATTTTTTGTTTATAGTATTTTGTTTGGGGCAGTAATCTTAATGTATAAACAAGAGCATTTACAAGTAGATTTATTTGAAGAAATGCCAGCTAAAATTAATAACATACTTAGCTATTTTGTGAAAACAGTGATTACATTAGTGCTATTAATATTAGTTTATTACAGCATTTTACAAGTATATTTGAGTATAGATGCTAATCAAGTAATGACATCAATTCCAATAGGTAGATGGATTATGTATATTCCGATGGCTTTATGTTTTCTACTCATGATTTATTTCACATGGAAGACAGGTGATGAATCATGATACTATTTTTAATTATTTTGCTGTTTGTACTCATACTTTTAAGAACGCCTATTGCTTTCTCATTAATGGCTGTTTCAATAATTGGTATAGGCTGGACAGGTATTGAGTTTCTAGAAATTATACCGAGAAAAATGTACTTCGGGATTAATAACTTTTCACTGTTAGCTATCCCTCTATTTGTACTAGCTGGAGAGATTATGTCTAAAGGGGGCATGTCCCAAAGAATTGTGAATTTTTCTAAGTTGTTAATTGGCCCATTACCTGGTGGATTAGCGATGGTAGTTATTATTTCGAGTGTATTCTTTGCTGCTTTAACAGGTACAGCGATTGCTGCAGCAGCTGCAATTGGTGGAATGCTTTTACCTTTAATGAAGAAGGAAGGATATGATGAAGGATTTTCTTCTGCATTAGTTGCATCAGCTTCTACAGTAGGACCGATTATACCACCAAGTATTATATTTATTTTATTTGGTGTAATGGCCAATCAATCTATAAGTGATTTATTTATAGGCGGAATAGTTCCAGGAATTTTAATGGGTGTAGGATTAATGATTTATAGTTATTTTGTAGGTAAAAAGAATAACTACAAATCTATGGATAGCTTTCCACCTATTAAAGATATTCTTCTAGGATTTAAAGATGCGATATTAGCATTATTAATGCCTGCAATTATAATTGGCGGTATTATTAGTGGCTTATTTACAGCTACTGAATCTGGCGTAATAGCGGTACTATATGCCATACTTATAAGTACATTAGTTTATAAAGAGCTTACTTTTAAAAAATTATATGATGCTTTGGTTAGCAGTACAAAGACATCAGTTGGTATAATATTCTTAATAGGAAGTGCAGCAGTATTTATTTGGTTTGTATCATTTAACAATGTGCCAGAACAGATACAAAACATGCTAGGAATATTTGCTGAGAATCCATTATTGCTCTTATTGGTTATTAATATAGTATTGTTAATTGCTGGTACTTTTATAGATACAATAAGTGCAGTAACCATCTTCACACCAATATTCTTGCCGTTAATATTAGCTACGAATATTGATCCGATTCATTTTGGAGTGGTTATGGCAGTGAATCTATCAATTGGAATGATTACACCGCCAGTAGGTGTCTGTCTATTTGTTGTTTCATCTATAAGTAAAGTGGATATTAAGAAAATTATTAAATCTATTATTCCACAATTAGCTATTTTAATCGTCGTACTTGTAATTATTACGTATGTGCCATGGCTAATTACTTATCCAGTTTCATTATTTAAATAAATTTTCTAAGGAGGTGTATGTATGTATAATTCACTAAAAAAAGTTAATAGAAATTCAATTAAACAAGAAATCTACGATCAAGTTAAATACTCCTTATTCAATAATGAGTTGCCACTAAATGAGTTCATTACTGAAGTTGAATTATCTAATTTACTTGATGTGTCTCGTACACCTGTTAGAGAAGCAATGAATGAATTGGTGTTGGAACAACTCATGATATTTAAGCCTAGAAAAGGTTATAAAGTAAACACATTTACAAATCATGAAATTGATCAAATATTTTTATTGAGAGAATCTTTGGAAATCGCATGTGTACCTTTTTTAGTAGAAGTAATTACTGATAAACACATACTTGATTTACAAACCATTATAGAACATCAATCAATAGCAGCAGAAAAGAATGATTATTATACTTTCATGTTATTAGATAAAGAATTCCACACATATTTAATGGAAATAATAGAATTTAAATTATTTCTAAAAAGTTATAATGTTCAACATGACTTATCTATATTGATTGGAACACAAGGATTGAAAAGCCAGGGAAGAATGTTAGATGTCCTTGATGAACATAATAAAATACTTAAAGCACTCTCAACAAAAAATACTGACGCTATTATAACTTCAATGAAATCACATCTAGAGAAATCAATGAGAGCATTTAAAGTGAAATAAATTTATAAGATCAATTAAATCATAACCGTTCCAGTGATATTAATATTTTAAAATTAAAAGAGCAGAAATTCATTGTTAAACTTGAATTTCTGCTCTTTTTTTCATTCACAATTATATATTTAACCTCCCATATGGAGTATTTTTCTTTAATACTTCATGCTTTTTAACTTTTGAAATTGTTTTATAAAAGTAATTAATTTATTAAAAATTAACATAATCAAACAAAGTCTGATATATTAGTATGTAAATGTTTCTTTTTCAAACAATTTTATTGTAAAATCAACAATATTATAAGGGGGCTATATGCATTGAATAAATATGATAGATTAGACGAAATAACAGACTTAGTAAATAGAAAAGGTTCAATCAGAATTGCTGAAATAGTTGAAGAACTCAATGTTTCTGATATGACAATAAGACGAGATTTAGCTGAATTAGATGGACAAGGTGTACTAACCAAAATACATGGCGGTGCAAGAAGTAATTCGGCTTTTCAATTTAAAGAAATGTCACATAAAGAGAAGCATACACAATATATTGAAGAGAAAAAACAAATAGCTAAGAAGGCAGCCACAATTATTGAAGAAGGAAACACAGTTTTTCTAGGACCAGGTACTACTGTAGAATTTTTAGCAGAAGAAATTCATAATAAAAATTTATCAGTCATAACAAACTGTTTGCCTGTATTTAATATTTTATTTAAAAAGAAAAGTGAATATTTCAAAGTCTACTTAATAGGTGGAGAAATGAGAGAAATTACTGAATCGTTCACAGGGGACATGACAAACAGTGCATTAGAAACAATGAGATTTAGTAAAATGTTCTTCAGCGCTAACGGCGTAAAAGGAATAGACGTGATGACGTCGACACATGAAGAAGCATACACACAAAAATTGGCGCTTAGAAATTCGATAGAGAAATACTTACTTGTTGATTCTTCTAAAATTGGAAAAGAAGATTTCGTTTCATTTTGTGATTTAAAATCATTAAACGGAGTCATAACAGATGGTAAAGACGAGGATAAAAATAAAATAATAGCAGATTTTACAGAAGTCATCATATAAATAAAAATTAAACATAAAAAGACAAAATCTAAACAGGTTTTGTCTTTTTTTTATAATTTTTAAACAAAATACAACATTAAATGTTGAATATATGTTTAATTGAGTTTATAATTTAAACATAATGATTGTTGTAAGCGTTTATATTGTTTAAAGCAACATGAAATAAACAAATGGAAAGGAAGATATGAATGAATGTCGTAATCGGATCAGATGAAAATGGGAAAAATTTAAAATTATGTATCAAACAATATTTATTAAACAACAATTATAAAGTTGTCGATACTACAGAAGATAAAGATGTGGATTTAGTAGATGCAACTTTAAATGTTGCTAAAGAAGTACAGAAAAATGAAAAGAATTTAGGGATTGTAATAGATGCATATGGTGCAGGTAGTTTCATGGTAGCAACAAAAATAAAAGGCATGATTGCTGCAGAAGTTTCTGAAGAAAGATCAGCGTATATGACTAGGGGACATAATAATTCGAGAATGATTACGTTAGGTTCAGAAATTGTTGGTGAACAACTTGCAATTAACATTGTTAAAGCATTTATTAATGGTAAATATGACGGTGGAAGACATCAAATTCGTGTCGATATGTTAAATAAAATGTGCTAAATAAGGAGGAAGTTTATATGAAGATTGCAATTGGTTGTGATCATATTGTTACAGATACAAAAATGGCAGTTTCACAATTTTTAAAAACACTTGGTCATGAAGTGATGGATTGTGGAACATATGATTTTGCAAGAACGCATTATCCTATTTTCGGAAAAAAGGTTGGAGAAGCAGTTTCAAGTGGAGAAGCAGACTTAGGTGTATGTATTTGTGGGACGGGTGTTGGTATAAATAATGCTGTTAATAAAGTTCCAGGTATACGTTCTGCACTAGTAAGAGATATGACTACTGCTATTTATGCAAAAGAAGAATTAAATGCTAACGTGATTGGTTTTGGGGGCAAGATCGTTGGTGAATTATTAATGTGCGATATTATTGAAGCTTTTATAGATGCTGAATACAAACCTACTGAAGAGAACAAAAAGTTGATTTCCAAAATTAAATATTTAGAAACAGAAAGCGAAAGCCAAACAGATCCTCAGTTCTTTGATGAATTTTTAGAGAAGTGGGATAAAGGTGAATATCATGATTAAAGGGAATTTATTATGATTTTAACGATTACGATGAACCCTTCAGTAGACATATCATATCAAGTGGATAATTTATCAATCAATCATGTGAATAGAACGAATAAATGGAGTAAAACAGCTGGTGGCAAAGGATTAAATGTAACGAGAGTCTTAAATCAAATAAATGAACAAGTTGTAGCTTCAGGTTTAAAAGGCGGTAAACTCGGAGAATACCTTGAACAATCTTTGAATGACTATAAAATAACCAATCATTTTTTTGAAATTCAAGGCAACACAAGAAATTGTATCGCTATATTACACGAAGGAAACCAAACAGAAATTCTTGAAGATGGTCCGACTATTAGTTCTGCAGAAATTGAGGATTTCAAAGCACATTTTGAAGAACTTGTAAGTAAATCAGACATTGCTGTAATTTCTGGAAGCTTACCTAAAGGCGTGGATACCAAATTTTATTCGAATTTAATAAAGATTTGTGATAAATACGCTGTTCCTGCAATACTAGATTGTTCTAATAAAGCGCTTATAGAAGTGTTAAGAGGACAATATAAACCATTGTTAATTAAGCCGAATATCGATGAGCTGTCTGAATTGCTTGGAGTAGATATAGATGAAGATATTGAATCCTTGAAGCAAGCAGTATCAGACCCAATGTTTGAAAATATCGAGTGGGTGGTTGTCTCTTTAGGTTCAAATGGTGTATTCGCTAAACATAACGACAAATATTACAAAGTAGATATACCCCAAATTCAAGTAGTGAATCCTGTTGGCTCAGGCGATTCAATGATTGCTGGTTTTTCTTCTGCTTTGATGAATAAAGCAACTGACGAAGCATTACTTAAAAAGGCGAATACTCTAGGTATGTTAAACGCACAAGAAACAGTTACAGGTTCTATCAATTTAAAGAACTATGATGACCTTTATAACAAAATCAATATTATTGAGGTGTGAATAAATGAGTAAAAAAGATCGGAAATTTGAACAATTAAGAAGTTTAAGCGATGAGAAAGGTATCATATCAGCTTTAGCATTTGATCAACGAGGTGCTTTAAAACGTATGATGGCCAAGTATCAAGATACAGAACCAACATTAGAACAAATAGAAAATTTAAAGTCATTGGTTTCTAAAACTTTGACAGAATATGCTTCGTCCATATTGCTGGATCCAGAATACGGTTTACCAGCTTCTAAAGCACGTAATGACGAGTCAGGATTATTATTAGCCTATGAAAAAACGGGCTATGATGTGAACACTAAAGGACGATTACCTGATTGTCTAGAAGATTGGTCAGTTAAAAGAATTAAAGAGCATGGTGCAGATGCTGTTAAATTTCTTCTATATTATGATGTTGATGATTCTGAAAGTATCAATCTTAAGAAGAAGGCATACATAGAAAGAATTGGTTCTGAGTGTGTAGCTGAAAATATGCCATTCTTCTTAGAAGTATTAACTTATGACGATAACATTCCTGATAATGGAAGTGTTGAATTCGCTAAAGTAAAGCCTAGAAAAGTTAATGGTGCTATGAAAGTATTCTCAGATGAGAGATTTAATGTCGATGTATTAAAAGTCGAAGTCCCTGTAAACATGGCGTACGTTGAAGGATTTGGCGAAAGTGAAATGGTATATACGAAAGAAGAAGCTATGCAATATTTTAAAGAGCAAGAAGCTTCTACAAATCTACCATATATTTATTTGAGTGCAGGTGTATCAGCAAAATTATTTCAAGATACTTTGGAATTTGCACATGCATCTGGCGCTAAATTCAATGGTGTCCTTTGTGGACGGGCAACTTGGGCAGGAGTCGTACCTATTTACATAGAAAAAGGGGAAGAAGCGGCTAGAAAATGGTTGCAGACAGAAGGGTTTAACAATATTAATGCATTAAATAAGGTGCTTAAACAAACAGCTGTTTCAGTTAGGGAGAAATTATAACAAGGAATTAAAGGAGTGTTAACCATGAATCGTGAAGAAACAACAATGTTAGGTTTTGAAATAGTAGCTTATGCAGGAGATGCTAGATCAAAATTACTCAACGCTTTAAATGCAGCACAACAAGGGGACTTTAATGAAGCAGAACAATTAATAGAAGAGGCTAATCAACATATTGTAAGTGCACATAATGCACAAACAGAATTATTAACTAAAGAAGCTTCTGGCGAAGACATTGCGTATAGTGTAACGATGATGCATGGCCAAGACCACCTTATGACTACGCTGCTTCTGAAAGATATGATGAAGCATATCGTTGAACTTTACAAAAGAGGGAGTTAATAATTATGGAAGCAATTATCGCGCAAATTGAAAAAGCTAAACCACTTTTTGAAAAAATTTCTCGCAATATTTATTTAAGGGCTATTCGTGATGGTTTTATTTCAGCAATGCCGGTCATTTTATTTTCAAGTATTTTCTTATTAATAGCATATGTACCAAACGTATTTGGTTTCACTTGGAGCAAGACTTCTGAAGCGGCACTTATGAAACCTTATCAATACACAATGGGTATTGTTGCATTATTAGTTGCAGGTACAACTGCTAAATCGTTAACTGATTCTTATAACCGAAGATTAGAAAATACAAATCAAATTAACTTTATATCTACTATGATAGCGTCGATTTGTGGCTTTTTATTTTTAGCTTCTGATTCGATTAAAGATGGTGGATTTACGAGTGAATTTTTAGGTACTAAAGGTTTACTAACAGCATTTCTATCTGCATTTGTCACAGTAATCATATATCACATCTGTGTTAAGAAAAACGTTACAATCAAAATGCCTGAAGAAGTACCACCAAATATTTCACAAGTATTTAAAGATATTATTCCATTCGCTTTAGTTATTTTAGTGTTATATGGATTTGATTTATTAAGTAGAGCTTTATTAGGAACAAATGTTGCGCACGCTATTATTGAATTCTTCGCACCATTATTTACAGCAGCTGATGGCTATGTCGGTATTACAATCATATTTGGGGCATTTGCATTATTTTGGTTCGTTGGTATTCACGGTCCTTCAATAGTAGAGCCAGCAATAGCGGCTATAACGTATGCCAATATTGAAACGAACTATCAATTATTAAGTTCTGGTGCGCACGCAGACAAGATAATAACGTCTGGGACACAAATGTTTATTGTAACTATGGGCGGGACAGGGGCTACCTTAGTTGTTCCCTTCATGTTTATGTGGCTTACTAAATCTAAACGCAATAAAGCGATTGGTAGAGCATCTGTAGTACCTACATTCTTTGGTGTAAATGAACCAATTCTCTTCGGTGCACCATTAGTTTTGAATCCTGTGTTCTTCATTCCATTTATATTAGCACCAATTGCAAACGTATGGATTTTTAAAATATTTGTTGATGTAATAGGTATGAACAGCTTCAGTGTCAATCTTCCTTGGACAACGCCAGCACCAATTGGAATAGTGATGGGTACAGGTTTAGGTGTATGGTCATTTATTTTAGCAATTACGTTAGTGATTGTAGATATTATGATTTATTATCCATTCGTGAGGGTCTATGACAGACAAATTGTTGAAGAAGAAATTTCTGGACTTAAAAAATCTGAAAATTTGCAAAATAAAGTTAAAGAAAATTTTGATACAAGTAAGGCTGAAAGTATTATAAGTAATTCTCGCAACAATGAAATTAAAAAAGAAGATAGAAAAGTAAGCAATGATCATTTATGCAACAAAGAATCAAAAAGCGTATTAGTATTATGCGCAGGTGGTGGTACGAGTGGATTGCTTGCTAACGCTTTAAATAAAGCAGCTAAAGAATTTGGAGAACCAATTACTGCAGCAGCTGGAGGTTATGGCGCTCATATGGATATTATGAAAGATTATGATCTAATCGTTCTTGCACCACAAGTTGCTTCAAATTATGAGGATATTAAAAAAGATGCCGATAGATTAGGTGTTAAATTAGCAAAAACTGAAGGTGCAGAATACATTAAATTAACACGTGATGGTAAAGGTGCTTTAGCGTTTGTAAGAAATCAACTCAATATATAGAAGGGAATAGATATAGATATGAAAGACTTACCAGAAGATTTTATTTTTGGTGGTGCAACGGCAGCATATCAAGCTGAAGGTGCAACTCAAACAGATGGAAAAGGTAGAGTAGCTTGGGATACTTATTTAGAAGAAAATTATTGGTACACAGCAGAGCCAGCTAGTGATTTTTATAATCAATACCCAATAGATTTAGAGCTTAGTGAAAAATTTGGGATTAATGGAATAAGAATTTCGATAGCATGGTCAAGAATTTTTCCAGATGGTTACGGAAATGTGAATGCTAAAGGTGTTGAATTTTATCATAATTTATTTAAAGAATGTCATAAAAGAAAGGTAGAACCGTTTGTAACGCTACATCATTTTGATACACCAGAAAAGTTACATTCTGATGGAGATTTTTTAAATCGTCAAAATATTGATTACTTCGTTGAATATGCTGATTTTTGCTTTAATGAATTTGAAGAAGTGAATTATTGGACTACATTTAATGAAATTGGACCTATCGGAGACGGGCAGTATTTAGTAGGTAAATTTCCACCAGGTATTAAATATGATTTCGCAAAAGTATTTCAGTCTCACCATAACATGATGATAGCACACGCAAGAGCAATTAAATTATTTAAAGACAAAGGATATAAAGGAGAAATTGGTATTGTTCATGCACTTCCTACTAAGTATCCATATGATTCAAATAATCCAGAAGATGTGAGAGCGGCAGAACTTGAAGACATTATCCATAATAAATTTATTTTAGATGCCACATATTTGGGTAAATATTCCGATAAAACAATGCAAGGGGTTCAGCACATTTTGGAAGTCAATGGGGGAGAACTTGATATTCGTGATGAAGATTTAAGAATATTAAATGATTCAAAAGATTTAAATGACTTCTTAGGCATCAATTATTATATGAGTGATTGGATGAGCGCATTTGATGGAGAAACTGAAATTACGCACAATTCTAAAGGTAATAAAGGTGGATCTAAATATCAGCTTAAAGGTATAGGGCAACGTGAATTTGACATCGATGTGCCACGTACAGATTGGGATTGGATGATATATCCTAAAGGACTTTATGACCAAATTATGAGAGTGAAGGCAGACTATCCAAACTATAAGAAGATTTATATAACGGAAAATGGACTAGGATATAAAGATGAATTTGAAAGTAATACAGTTAATGATGATGCGCGTATAGATTATGTTAAGAAACATTTAGAAATTATATCAGACGCTATAGCAGACGGTGCGAATGTTCAAGGATATTTTATCTGGTCGTTAATGGATGTGTTCTCATGGTCAAATGGTTATGAAAAAAGATATGGATTATTCTATGTAGATTTTGATACACAGGAAAGGTATCCAAAGAAAAGTGCATATTGGTATAAGAAGTTATCAGAAACAAAAATAATTGAATAAAACTTTAAAAAAGCTTATCTAGCGGGATATAACCAAAAGATAAGCTTTTTTATTTGAGCAAGCAAGTTACAGTGCTGATAAGGATAGCCATATAGACAAAACTCAGGAGAAATGTTCACAAGAATAGCTTTACAGCAATAACTTTATCTCTAAATATTTTAGTACTAAACCTTTTAATGCTAAATAGTTTACAGCTAAACTATTTAGTCATATAATATAATTAACAAATCAAACAAGAGCTAAGGAGGACATGATGGATACTAAATTTTTTGAATTGCTACATACGCTAGAATTATTAAAAGATAAGACGATAACAATATTTATGAACCGTTTTAAAAATGTTAATATCTCTCAAATCATTTTACTATCAAAGCTTAAAGAAGACGGACCTCAAAAGTCTTCAACAATTGCTGAAAAGATTGGTTATACACCTGGTGCTATTACAGGTATGACAAATAAATTAATCAAAGAAGAATATATTTTAAGAGTTCCTCAAGAGTATGATCGTAGAGTAACGCTAATTTCGATTACGGATAAAGGCATTAAGTTACTTGAAGAAGCTCAAAAGCAAGAAGAAATTTTAAGGAATGATATATATTCAACATTGAATGATGAAGAAACCGAACAACTTCTTAAAATACAGAAAAAGTTATTAGAACAAGTTGATCGTTTAAAATAAAAGGAAGGGTGTTTATTATGGAAAGATTAGAAAATAAAGTTGTTATGATCACGGGAGCAGCACAAGGCATGGGGAAAATACATGCAGAAAAAGCATTAGAACAAGGAGCAAAAGTTGTCATTACAGATATTAATGAAGAAAGCGGTCATCAGACTGAATCTGAATTAAAAGGAGAAGTTATGTTTATTAAACATAATGTATCTGACGAAAATGATTGGAAAAATGTTGTTCAACAAACTATGGATAAATGGGGACGTATTGATGTATTAGTGAATAATGCGGGAATTACGTACAATACGCCTTTGGAAGAATTGACTACAGATGATTATATGAAGATTGTACAAATTAACCAATTATCAGTATTTTTAGGAATGAAGTCAGTAGCGCCTATTATGAAAGAACAAAATAAAGGTTCTATTATAAATATTTCATCTATGAATGGTTTAGTTGGTGGCGCAATTGGATACACAGATACTAAGTTTGCTGTAAGAGGTATGACTAAAGCAGCTTCTAGAGAATTATCACCATTTAATATTCGAGTAAACTCTGTACATCCTGGTGTTATTCAAACACCAATGTTGGAACAAGAAGGCGTAAAAGAAGCGGTAGAAGAATTCAAAAAGACAATACCAATGAGACGTGTAGCACAAGCAGAAGAAGTTTCAAACATGGTAACTTTCTTAGCTTCAGATGACTCAAGCTATTCTACTGGTGCTGAATTTGTAATAGATGGTGGACTTACTGCTCTATAGTAGATGTTTTGTAGTCGGCTAACGAGCAAGACTGAGGAAACATGATCGTTAGAAATTCTAACGATCAGGACTAACGAAACAAGCTCGTTAAACCACAATAACAAAAGAGGCTGAGACAATTAATTGTCTCAGCCTCTTATCCTTCTATACTAATTCTTTAAAGTTTTCTAAGCGTTTTGCTTTTTCTTCTTCACTGATATCATGTGCTTTTACATATCGGTTGCTTTCGTGTTCTGCACATTCGTGTGAACATGCACCTAAATATTTATGTTCGTTCTCTTCATTTACTAAGAATTGACGGTTACATTCTGGATTACTACAGTTAATATATCTTTCACATGGTGTTCCATCGAACCATTCTTTACCAACTACAGTTTTTTCTACTTGATTCACATCTACACTAATACGTTCGTCAAATACATACATTTTTCCATCCCAGTATTCACCTTTAGTTTCTGGATCTTTACCGTAAGTTGCAATGCCACCTTCTAATTGGCTTACATCTTCGAATCCTTCTTTAAGTAAGAATCCTGAGAATTTTTCACAACGGATACCGCCTGTACAGTAAGTGACGATTTTTTTATCCATAAATTGTTCTTTGTTCTCTTTGATCCAATCTGGTAAATCTCTAAATCTCGTAATATTCGGACGAACTGCACCACGGAAATGACCTAAGTCATATTCATAATCATTTCTAGCATCGATAACAATTGTATCATCTGCTAATAATGCTTCTTTAAATTCTTTAGGTGATAAATAATTACCAGTTAATTCTATTGGGTTTACATCATCTTTTAAATCTAAAGCTACGATTTCAGCTCTTGGACGTACGTGCATTTTTTTGAAAGCATGACCTTCAGCTTCATCAACTTTAAAAGTGATGCCTTCAAATCTTTCATCTGCTTTCATTTGTTCCATGTATTTGTCTGTATCAGCTTTCGTACCTGAAAGTGTACCGTTAATACCTTCAGTTGCTACTAAAATACGACCTTTAAGTTCTAAGTCTTTACAAAATTCTAAGTGCTCTGTTGCAAAAGTTTCGGGGTCAGTAATTGTTGTATATTTATAAAACAATAATACTCTATAATCCATTTTCTTATCTCCTCTATTTTTCTTTATTAATTTATATAAAAGTCTATTTGAAATTATCTTTGTTGAAGTGTGGAACAATATTTATATGAGTGCACATTTTTATCCTCATTATATTGTATCAAAAAAGTTGCATTTTTCAATTGTTTGATTTTGTAAAATAATATGAAATCGTTTTTATTTAGAAAATTAAACTAGAAATAGAGATGGAATGACGTTTAATCTTTTAAGTTTTTAGAAAGAACACTGAAATGTGCATCTAATTTATTTAAAGTTATCATAAAATTTTCGAGTTCTTCTTCAGGCAATATATTTAATAATTGATCAAGATTTGTAATACAAATTTGGCTAATTTCATTTATTTTACTTTGGCCAGTATCCGTAATATAAACACGAATTTTTCTGTTATCAATAGCATCCATTTTCTTCTCAACATATCCACTCTGAATTTGTTGGTTCAGCAATCTACTTAAATTCCCTTTATCCATATCAACAGATTCAGCTAACTCTGCTAAAGTCATTCCTTCATTTTCACTTATAACATATAATAAGTTACAAAAATTCAATGAATAACCATTTTCATTAGCAACATGGGCACATAGAAATTTAAAATTGGCATTTACTCTTAAAAGTTTCGTTTTAAAATCTTTTAATTTTTCATTATTATCTAACGTTTCCATATTAAATCCTCCATTTAATGAATTTTATGGAATAGATTTTACCAAATTTTTATTAGAAGGAAAAGTTTGGGGAGGGAAATAGTATGAAGAATATATAGTTAATCATATGTAATTTTATTTATAGAATATTGTTATTTAAATAAATAACCTCGTTTTACAAAGTTAATGATGCACAAAATAACTACGTTTGTACTTATATATGTACATTAATTTTGTAATATTATTATAAAGTAATAGATTTTTAATTCTTATATTGTATAATATTAAGAACAATCAAATAAAAATATAATTAGTGAGGTTAAAATGAATAATATTGAGAAACAAAGATTTTCTATTAGAAAATTTTCAATGGGGATAGGATCTGTATTACTTGGCTTTACAATTTTTTCAGTCGCAGCATCACATCAAGCTAATGCAAGTGAAATTAGTAGTACGCAAACAGTCAATCGAGAAGGTGAGAACCGGGAAATTCTTACAGAAAGAAATGTAAGTAACGAAGAAACGACAGAAGTAACAGAAGCAAAAGAACCAACACAAGATAAAAATGTACAAAAAGATGAAAATGTTAATCCTGAAGTGACAACAAATGAAGACCAAAATGAAACAAATAATGATGAAGAAATAATTACTGATGAATCACCAAATGAAATTGTTCAAGATAAACCAACTGATACAACAGTAGAGGATACAAAAGAAGTTGAACCAGAACCTTCATTACCTACTGCAGAAAATGATATTACAAAAGAAAATCAACCAGAAGAACAAGATAATGAAATACAACATGAATTACCACATATTGAAACAACAAAAGAAAAAGATGAACCCTCTTCGATAACTTCTACACAAACTCCTAAAGATGAAACTCCTAAAGAAGAACAATCTGAGAACTCATCCACAATTACAGAACAAGTTGAGAATAAGGAAGAAACAACGTCGTTAAACGACAATATTCAAGAAAAACAACAAAATATAACAGAAGACAAATTAACATCTGACACTACAAAAGCACAAGCTACAAACAAAGTGCAACAGACTTTAAATGTAAAAGTAAAACAACAGGCAAAAGTAGCAGCAAGTACAGCACCAGCTCCATATCATGCTGTATCTGAAAAATATTATGGTGGTCTTCTTGGGCTATTTGGTAGACCTGGATTTACTTCTGATACTTTTGCTGAAAGAAATGTAATTATTGCTGGAGAAAAAGTAAAAGCACATGCAGAACTGAAATCTGACTTATTTAATGGCGGATTAGGAACGACAACTTATCAATGGTATATCTATCAAAATAATCAGTGGTCGGCTATCAGTGGTCAAACTAGTAATAGTTTAAATTATACATTAACCAATGTAGGAGATTATTATTTCCAATTAGTTGGTCGAAACAAACCTTTGTTGAGTGCCGCTACAACTTATGGTACAAATGTATTTTCAGTGAACGTTCAACAAAAGCAAATACAAGCAGATAAGATTACAATTACAAATAATCCAATTATGTTATCAAACGAAAGAAATTGGAACTTAGGATATATAACTAATCCAACAAACGCAACAGGAACGATACAGTGGACAGTTAATAATAGTAATTTAGCAACAATAAACCAATATGGAGTTTTAACAACAAGTAAATCACAAAAAGGAACAGTTAGAGTAAAAGTAGAAATGACTAACTCAAACGGTTCAAAAATAGAAGATTTTATAGACGTTAAAATAGGAGATATTATATCTGATCAAACAGTTGAAGTAGGAGAAGATGCTACATTTACAGTAACGCCAAGTTTAATTCCTGACGATATTGGTCAAGTCGTTACATATAAGTGGTACAGATTAAATGGAGATGTAATAAATGAAAATGCTGATACAAAAGTATCTACAGCTAAAAATTTAGTCCTAAGTAATGTCAGTACTGAATTAAACGGTTCAAGATATTATGTAATAGTAACAGTAGGTGAAGGAAATAATGCTAAGCCATTTGATCCCTCTAATATCGCTACACTGACAGTAAGTACAGCAGCTTCAGAATCGTTAAGCACGTCCGAATCATTGAGTACATCCGAGTCAGCAAGTACGTCTGAATCATTGAGCAATTCAGTATCATTAAGCGAATCAGAATCATTGAGTACATCAGAGTCAATATCATTAAGTGAATCTGAGACTATTAGTGAGTCGGAATCAATAAGTACATCCGAGTCATTGAGTGAAAGCGAATCTTTAAGTACATCTGAGTCTTTGAGTGAGAGTGAATCGTTAAGCACGTCGGAGTCCTTAAGTGAATCCGAGTCATTAAGTGCATCTGAATCGTTGAGTACGTCAGAGTCATTAAGTACGTCGGGATCAATAAGTGAATCGGAATCATTAAGCACGTCAGAATCAATCAGTGAAAGTGAATCGTTAAGTACATCAGAATCAATCAGTGAAAGTGAATCGTTAAGTACATCAGAGTCATTAAGTGAGAGTGAATCGTTAAGCACGTCTGAGTCATTAAGTGAAAGTGAGTCAATGAGTACGTCAGAGTCATTGAGTGAATCGACATCGTTGAGTACGTCAGAATCATTAAGTGAGAGTGAATCGTTAAGCACGTCGGAGTCATTAAGTGAGAGTGAATCGCTAAGTACGTCGGAATCAATCAGTGAAAGTGAATCGTTAAGTACATCAGAATCATTAAGTGAGTCAGAATCAATGAGTACGTCGGAGTCAATTAGTGAAAGTGAATCGTTGAGTACGTCTGAATCATTAAGTGAGTCAGAATCGTTGAGTACCAGCGAGTCATTAAGCGAATCAGAATCGTTGAGTACATCGGAATCAATAAGTGAATCAGAATCTTTAAGTACATCCGAATCAATAAGTACGTCTGAATCAATAAGTACGTCTGAATCAATAAGTACGTCTGAATCATTGAGTACCAGCGAGTCATTGAGCGAGTCAGAATCAATAAGTACATCTGAATCATTGAGCAATTCAGTATCATTAAGCGAATCAGAATCATTGAGCGAGTCAGAATCAATAAGTGAAAGCGAGTCATTAAGTGCATCTGAGTCATTGAGTGAATCAGAATCGTTAAGTACATCAGAGTCAATGAGTGAAAGTGAATCATTAAGTACGTCGGAATCATTAAGTGAGTCCGAATCGTTGAGTACATCCGAGTCATTAAGTGCAGCGGAATCATTAAGTACATCCGAGTCATTGAGCGAGTCAGAATCAATAAGTACATCTGAATCATTAAGCGAATCAGAATCGTTGAGTACCAGTGAGTCATTAAGCACGTCAGAGTCATTGAGTGAGAGTGAATCGTTGAGTACTTCTGAGTCATTAAGTGAGTCGACATCGTTGAGTACTTCTGAGTCATTAAGTGAGTCGACATCGTTGAGTACTTCTGAGTCATTAAGTGAATCAGAATCATTGAGTACGTCAGAGTCATTAAGCGAGTCAGAATCAATAAGTACATCTGAATCATTAAGCGAATCAGAATCATTGAGTACGTCGGAATCCTTAAGTACATCAGAATCTATTAGTGAGTCCGAATCGCTAAGTACATCGGAATCAATAAGTGAATCAGAATCAATAAGTGAGTCAGAGTCATTGAGCGAGTCGACATCGTTGAGTACCAGCGAGTCATTAAGCACGTCAGAGTCTATTAGTGAAAGTGAATCAATGAGTACATCCGAGTCATTGAGTGAGTCAACATCATTAAGTACATCTGAATCACTAAGCGAATCCGAATCATTAAGTGAGTCCGAGTCATTGAGTGAGTCGACATCGTTGAGTGAGAGTGAATCGCTAAGTACGTCGGAGTCAATGAGTGAGAGCGAATCTTTAAGTACATCAGAGTCATTGAGTGAGTCAGAATCGTTGAGTACATCCGAGTCTATAAGTGAAAGTGAATCTTTGAGTACATCAGAGTCAATGAGTGAGAGTGAGTCTCTAAGTACGTCTGAATCAATGAGTACGTCAGAATCAATAAGCGAATCAGAATCATTAAGTGAGTCCGAATCGTTGAGTGCGTCTGAGTCATTGAGTGAATCCGAATCGATAAGTGAGTCCGAGTCATTAAGTACTTCGGGGTCAATAAGTGAGTCAGAATCGTTGAGTACCAGCGAGTCATTAAGCGAATCAGAATCATTGAGCACATCGGAATCCTTAAGTGAGAGTGAATCATTAAGTACGTCAGAGTCATTGAGTGAATCCGAGTCTATAAGTGAGTCAGCATCAATAAGCGAATCCGAATCAACAAGCACGTCGGAATCAATAAGTGAAAGCGAGTCGTTAAGCACATCCGAATCGTTGAGTACTTCCGAGTCATTGAGTGAAAGTGAGTCTTTAAGTACATCAGAATCTATTAGTGAGTCAGAATCGTTAAGTACGTCTGAGTCCTTGAGTGAAAGTGAATCGTTAAGTACATCTGAATCAATAAGTGCATCTGAGTCATTGAGTGAGTCGACATCGTTGAGTACATCAGAGTCATTGAGCGAAAGTGAATCAATGAGTACGTCCGAGTCATTAAGTGAGTCCGAATCATTAAGTGCATCTGAATCATTAAGTGCATCTGAATCATTGAGTACGTCAGAATCAATCAGTGAAAGTGAATCGTTAAGTACATCAGAATCATTAAGTGAGAGTGAATCAATAAGTACATCCGAGTCTATAAGTGAGTCCGAATCGTTGAGTGCGTCTGAGTCATTGAGTGAGTCCGAATCGTTGAGTGCGTCTGAGTCATTGAGCGAGTCGACATCGTTGAGTACATCAGAGTCAATGAGTGAGAGTGAGTCTCTAAGTACGTCGGAGTCATTAAGCACGTCAGAGTCATTGAGTGAATCCGAATCAACAAGTACATCTGAGGCAATAAGCGAAAGTGAATCGTTGAGTACATCAGAGTCTTTGAGTGAAAGTGAATCAATAAGTACATCAGAGTCATTGAGAGAAAGTGAATCATTGAGTACGTCAGAATCATTGAGTACGTCGGAATCAATCAGTGAAAGTGAGTCTCTAAGTACGTCTGAATCAATAAGCGAATCAGAATCTTTAAGTACATCAGAGTCTATTAGTGAGTCAGAATCTATAAGCACGTCGGAATCTTTGAGTGAGAGCGAATCATTAAGTACATCGGAATCATTGAGCACGTCTGAATCGTTGAGTGAATCCGAATCATTAAGTACATCGGAATCCTTAAGTGAATCCGAGTCATTAAGTGCATCTGAATCGTTGAGTACGTCAGAGTCATTGAGTGAAAGTGAATCATTAAGTACGTCGGAATCATTAAGTGAGTCCGAGTCATTAAGTGAATCCGAGTCATTGAGTACGTCTGAATCAATTAGTGAATCAGAATCATTGAGTACGTCAGAATCATTAAGTGAGAGCGAGTCGTTAAGTACGTCAGAGTCATTAAGCGAATCAGAATCGTTGAGTGCATCTGAGTCATTGAGTGAGTCCGAATCTTTAAGTACATCGGAGTCCGTGAGTGAGTCCGAATCGTTGAGTACATCAGAGTCTATTAGTGAAAGTGAATCAACAAGTACATCCGAGTCGTTGAGTGAGAGTGAATCGTTAAGCACGTCGGAGTCATTAAGTGAGAGTGAATCGCTAAGTACGTCGGAGTCAATGAGTGAGAGCGAATCATTAAGTACATCCGAGTCTATTAGTGAGTCCGAGTCGTTAAGTGCATCTGAGTCATTGAGTGAATCAGAATCGTTGAGTACCAGTGAGTCATTAAGCACGTCTGAGTCTATTAGCGAAAGTGAATCATTAAGTACGTCAGAGTCCTTGAGTGAGTCGGAATCGTTGAGTGCGTCTGAGTCTTTGAGTGAGTCGACATCATTGAGTACATCCGAGTCATTGAGCAAGTCCGAATCGTTGAGTACATCAGAGTCATTAAGTGCAGCGGAATCATTAAGTACATCAGAGTCATTGAGCGAGTCAACTTCATTAAGTACATCAGAATCAATCAGTGAATCAGAATCGTTAAGTACCAGTGAGTCATTAAGCACGTCCGAGTCATTGAGCGAGTCAGAATCAATAAGTACATCTGAATCATTAAGCGAATCAGAATCGTTGAGTACATCGGAATCCCTAAGTACATCAGAATCTATTAGTGAGTCCGAATCGCTAAGTACATCGGAGTCAATAAGTGAATCTGAATCATTGAGTACGTCAGAGTCATTGAGTGAGTCCGAATCGTTGAGTACGTCCGAGTACTTGAGTGAGTCGGAATCGTTGAGTGCGTCTGAGTCATTGAGTGAGTCTGAATCATTGAGTACCTCCGAGTCATTGAGCGAATCAGAGTCTATAAGTGAAAGTGAATCATTAAGTACATCAGAGTCAATGAGTGAAAGTGAATCGTTAAGTACTTCTGAGTCATTGAGTGAGTCGACATCGTTGAGTACGTCAGAATCCTTAAGTGAGAGTGAATCGTTAAGTACGTCAGAATCCTTAAGTGAGAGTGAATCGTTAAGTACGTCGGAATCAATAAGCGAATCAGAATCGTTAAGCACATCAGAATCAATAAGTGAATCCGAGTCATTAAGTACATCAGAATCTATTAGTGAAAGTGAATCGTTGAGTACGTCAGAGTCATTAAGTGAAAGTGAGTCTTTAAGTACATCAGGATCAATCAGTGAAAGTGAATCGTTGAGTACCAGTGAGTCATTAAGTACATCTGAGTCATTGAGCGAAAGTGAATCGTTAAGCACATCAGAGTCAATGAGTGAAAGTGAATCGTTAAGTACTTCGGAGTCATTGAGTGCGTCTGAGTCATTGAGTGAGTCCGAATCGTTGAGTGAGTCAACATCATTAAGTACCTCCGAATCATTAAGCGAATCGGAATCGTTGAGTGAGAGTGAATCGTTAAGTACGTCGGAATCAATCAGTGAATCAGAATCATTAAGTGCATCGGAGTCAATGAGTACATCCGAGTCATTAAGTGAATCAGAATCGTTGAGTACGTCTGAGTCATTAAGTGAAAGTGAATCTTTAAGTACGTCCGAGTCATTGAGTGAGTCGACATCGTTGAGTACGTCAGTATCATTAAGTACGTCAGAATCATTCAGTACATCCGAGTCATTGAGTACATCAGAGTCTTTAAGTGAAAGTGAATCAATAAGTACATCAGAGTCATTGAGAGAAAGTGAATCATTGAGTACGTCAGAATCATTGAGTACGTCGGAATCAATAAGTGAATCAGAATCATTGAGTACGTCTGAGTCATTGAGTGAGTCGACATCATTGAGTACGTCAGAATCATTAAGTGAGTCAGAATCTATTAGTGAGTCAGAATCTATAAGCACGTCGGAATCTTTGAGTGAGAGCGAATCATTAAGTACATCGGAATCATTAAGTACATCGGAATCATTAAGTACATCGGAATCATTGAGCACGTCTGAATCGTTGAGTGAATCCGAATCATTAAGTACTTCCGAATCGTTGAGTGAATCCGAATCATTAAGTACTTCCGAATCATTAAGTACTTCCGAATCATTGAGTGAGTCGACATCTTTGAGCACGTCCGAGTCATTGAGTGAAAGTGAGTCTTTAAGTACATCGGGATCAATAAGTGAAAGTGAATCGTTGAGTGCATCTGAGTCAATTAGTGAGTCCGAGTCTTTGAGCACGTCGGAATCCTTAAGTGAATCAGAATCATTGAGTGAGAGTGAATCGTTAAGTACATCCGAATCATTAAGTGCATCTGAGTCATTGAGCGAAAGTGAATCATTGAGTACGTCCGAATCGATAAGTGAGTCTCTAAGTACGTCTGAATCAATAAGCGAATCAGAATCATTGAGTGCATCCGAGTCAATCAGTGAGAGTGAATCATTAAGCACATCAGAGTCATTGAGTGCATCCGAGTCAATCAGTGAGAGTGAATCGTTAAGTACGTCCGAGTCTATAAGTGAATCCGAATCGTTAAGTACATCAGAATCATTAAGTGAATCAGAGTCATTAAGTACATCTGAATCGTTGAGCGAATCTGAATCATTGAGTACGTCTGAGTCAATTAGTGAAAGTGAATCGTTGAGTACGTCTGAATCATTAAGTGAGTCGACATCGTTTAGTACCAGCGAGTCATTGAGTGAGTCGACATCGTTGAGTACATCAGAGTCTATAAGTGAAAGTGAGTCATTAAGTGAGTCAGAGTCATTAAGTGGATCTGAGTCATTAAGTGAGTCGGAATCATTAAGAACATCAGAATCGTTGAGTGAATCAGAGTCATTAAGTACATCCGAGTCAATGAGTACCTCCGAATCATTGAGTGAGTCTGAATCAATAAGTGAAAGCGAGTCATTAAGTGAATCAGAATCGTTGAGTGCGTCTGAGTCGTTGAGTGAGTCCGAATCGTTAAGTACATCGGAGTCAATGAGTGAGAGCGAATCATTTAGTACGTCCGAGTCAATGAGTGAAAGTGAGTCGCTGAGTACGTCTGATTCATTAAGTGAATCAGAATCATTGAGTAAGTCCGAGTCAATGAGTGAGAGCGAGTCGTTAAGTACGTCAGAATCATTGAGTGAGTCAGAATCATTAAGTACGTCGGAATCATTAAGTGAGTCCGAATCATTGAGTGAGTCAACATCAATAAGTACATCTGAATCAATCAGTGAATCAGAATCATTGAGTACATCTGAGTCATTAAGCGAAAGTGAATCATTGAGTACATCCGAGTCTATAAGTGAAAGTGAATCTTTAAGTACATCCGAGTCAATGAGTGAGTCGGAATCTATAAGTACATCAGAATCTATTAGTGAGTCAGAATCGTTAAGTACGTCTGAGTCAATTAGTGAATCAGAATCATTGAGCACGTCTGAATCAATAAGCGAATCCGAATCTTTGAGCACGTCTGAATCAATCAGTGAATCAGAATCGTTAAGCACGTCGGGATCTATTAGTGAGTCCGAATCGTTGAGTACATCCGAGTCATTGAGTACATCCGAGTCTATTAGTGCATCTGAGTCATTGAGCGAAAGTGAATCATTGAGCACATCCGAATCCTTGAGTGAGTCGACATCGTTGAGCACGTCAGAATCATTGAGTGAGTCAACATCATTAAGTACATCAGAATCATTAAGCGAATCCGAATCAATGAGTACATCGGAATCCTTAAGTGAAAGCGAATCATTAAGTACATCGGAATCAATAAGCGAATCAGAATCATTGAGTACGTCTGAGTCATTGAGTGAGTCAACATCATTAAGTGAGTCCGAATCATTGAGTACTTCTGAGACCTTGATTGAGTCAGAATCGTTAAGTACATCAGAATCCTTAAGTGCATCCGAGTCATTGAGTACGTCGGAATCATTAAGTACTTCTGAATCAATGAGTGCATCGGAGTCATTAAGTGAGTCTGAGTTTATTAGTGAAAGTGAATCATTAAGTACATCAGAATCCTTAAGCACGTCAGAATCATTAAGTGAGTCGATATCTCTAATCGAGAGTGAATCAATAAGTACATCTGAATCGTCTAGCATTTCCGAGGAAATAAGAGTGTCTTTAAGTGAATCGCTAAATACATCTGAAGTGATTAATTCAAGTGAGTCAGAAAGTATTTCTGTGTCACCAAATGAGAGTGAGTCTTTAAGTGCAAATGAATCTCAAGAAACTTCGGAGACTATGAGTGTTTCTAGATTATCTCAGAATAGTGATGTAGAGAACACGCTTGAAGTAAGTGATTCAAATAGTTCAATTGATGATATAAAGTTGAATGCTGATGATGAACGTTTGGTTATTTCTAACTTAGATGATCAAAGTGATTATCAAGATAGAGGTAATGATGAAAAGGATAAACAAGCTAGTGATGATAAATTACCTGAAGCTGATGTTGTGAAAGAAAATTCTGGTTTAATGAGTGGAATACTTGCTACTATGGGTGGAATTTTCTTATTTAAAAATCGTCGTAGAAAAAAACGTGATAATCAGTCTTCATGATTTATTGAATTTTTTAAATGAGCTAAGGGTTTTTCTCTTAGCTTGTTTTGTGATAAATGTGTGAAAAGTGTATAATTATTACAAATGTAAAAGGAGAAGGATAGTTTATGGAAAACTATAAAGATCTAGAAGAAATTAATAAGGAAATTGAAGAGGAGTTACTTCAATTTAAAGAATCTGAAGAGGAACTCAAGGAGAAGAAACAATTTTTATCTTTGAAGTTTATAGGGACTTTTATGATTGTGAGTTTTATGTTGTTTAGTATTTTTAGAGTGTTTATTTAATGATTTTTATATGTAGCGAAGGGGCTTTTTATGACAATTTATAATATTAATTATGGTATTGGTTGGGCGAGTAGTGGTGTTGAGTATGCACAATTATATAGGGCAAATATGTTAAGGAAACAAAATGAAAACTTTAAATTTGTGTTTTTAGATTTTTTTGCTCATGAAAATTTGCAGTCTTTAACGAGTCATTTAGGATTTTTTGATGATGAAATTATTTGGCTATACCAATATTTTACTGACATTAAAATTGCACCAACTTCTTATACTGTGAATGATTTGATTAAAACACTTGATATGGAGATAACACACCAAGTTGAAGAAAATAAGACGATTAAACTTTTTAATGATGTAGATAAAACGTATGTCCTTTGTTATTTGAAGGAACAAGGACAGCCATTTGTTGATAGAGCTGAATTTGTATCTAGAGGTAAATTAATTAGGAAAGACTATTATTCTTATACTAGAATTTTTTCAGAGTATTATGCACCTTATGAAAATAGAGCGAAAATATATATGAGACAATTTTACAATGAAGATGGGTCTATTGCTTATAATGAGTATATTAATGATACTAGCGAATTATATATGTTTAAGGATAAAATCTTATATTCTAAACAAGAATTTGTAGCTTATTTTATGGAGTCGCTTAGACTATCCTCCAAAGATATTGTGATTGTTGATCGTTCCAAAGGATTTGCACAATCTATAATTCAAAATAAAGGTGAATCTAAGTTAGGGATCGTTATTCATGCGGAACATTATAGTGAAAATTCAACATCAGATAAACATATTTTATGGAATAACCATTATGAATATGTGTTTTCAAATTCTAAGCAAATTGATTTTTATATCGCTGCAACGGACCGACAAAAAGATTTGCTAACGAGACAATTCAGAAAATATTACAATGTTACTCCAGTAATATACACAATACCAGTTGGTAGTATTGATAACATTATTAGGCCATTTAGTAGACGTCCTAATTCAATTATTACGGCTTCGAGATTAGCTTCTGAAAAACATATAGATTGGTTGATTAAAGCAGTCGTTATTGCCAAACAAACTATATCAGCGATTGAATTTGATATTTATGGTGAAGGTGGTCAAAGAAGTTCATTACAAAAAATCATCAATGAAAATGACGCAAGTCACTATATATCTCTTTTAGGACACGTGGATTTAAAAGATGTGTATGCTGAATATGAGTTGTTTTTATCTGGTTCAACTAGCGAAGGGTTTGGATTAACTTTAATGGAGGCAATTGGTTCAGGATTAGGAATGATTGGCTTTAAAGTTGATTATGGTAATACAACTTTTATAAGTAATGATGAAAATGGTTATTTAATACCTATAAATACAAATGAACAATCTGAACAACAAATTGTAGATAATTTAGCTAATGCCATTATTCAATTTTTCAAAAATGATCAGGATCCATATCATCATCATTCTTATGAGATTGCTGAAACTTTTAAAACAGAAAAAATAAGACAAAGATGGTTTAATTTAATTGAAGAGGTGCTATATGATTAATCTTTTTGAATCATTCAATACTAAAACAAAAGTTCTTTATAAAACATTCAAAAATGTTGATATGGACAATGTAACAATTGTGATTGAAGAAGATGGATTTTTACCTTCAAATATTTTAACACCATATCAATTTTTTGCATGTAATCAAGATCAATCATCAGAGGCATTGTTTTTTAATCAAGTTAATGTTCCACGATTTTGGGAAATAGAAGGTAATAATAACTCAGCAGAAATTAAGGATATGGGTGAAACTAAAGGAAGAATTATTTATAAAAATAATTTTGGCTTTAGAATTGTTGAACGCATTGAATGGCTAAATAAATATAGCAAAACTCAAGTAATAGACTACTATAATAAGAATGGTCTAAAATATGCTCAATTAATTGTAGACGAAAATCAACGTAGAATCATCAAACGTTGGTTCAATGATCAAAATCAAGAAATTATTACAGAGAATTTTATAACAAATGATATCATCTTAAAATGGCAAGAGAAAGAATATATTTTTCATTCAAAAGTGCAGTTTATTATTTTTTACTTAAAAGTAGCTAATATGCCTATGGACAGTTTCTTAATAAATTCTTTATCCATTCCATGTGCTGTACTGCATGACTTGAAGGTTGAAGGTAATGATTATTTGTTTTGGCAAGAGAAATCGAATAGTAATTTACCGGGAAATATGAAATTGATGCTCTCTAAAAAATTGCGAGGCTGCCACGTGATAGCACCGAGTAAAAATGAATATAACAATTTAATTGAACTTGTAGATGAGGAACATAAAAATCAAATTTTAGAATTAGGGTATGTATATGATTTTGTGAGTCAGAATCAACATTCGCATAATGTATTAACGTTAACAAACTCTGATCAAATACCTAATTTAGAAGACTTAGTTAATAGTCTCCCTCAATACCAATTTCATATTGTAGCTTTAACTGAAATGTCACAAAAACTAATGAAACTAAATAGTTACGTTAATGTAACGTTATTTCCGAACGCTCCAAAAGAAAAAATTATTTCGTTGTATAACAAATGCGATATTTATTTAGATATTAATAAAGGAAATGAAATTTTGGATGCAGTTAAAGCAGCATTTGACTATCAATTATTAATATTAGGATATAAAGAAACGGTACATAATGAAAATTATGTTGCTACAGAAAATCAATATTCATTAGAAAAATATCATGATTTAGTTGAGGTTTTGAAAGAACTTGATAATAATGAATCAGTAATAAATGATAGATTAAATCGTCAATTAGAACATGCGGGATCAATAAATAAATCAACATTTAAAGAAGGATTTAAATAGAAATTCGACAAGAATTTAAAAAAGCAGGGACGTGTACTTGTCCCTGCTTTTTTATTATTCCCAACCTGTGTGATTTCTGTACTGATTAAATTCAGATACATCTAAATTTTGTTTTTCAGCAGTTTGTATAACTTGCCCTACATTTTTAAACCCTAACATTTTAAAATAATCAATAAGTTGGTTTTTAGTTAAAGCATCTGTATCCTTATTCAAAAGCGCTGCTAAATTTTGATTGGTATGGAATGGTAAGCGAGTATCATCATGTAAAGTGAGTCCATTTTGAGAATGAGTTCTCGCATCAGCATGATTCGCTTCAGTAATATTAGCTGCCCCAAAACCTAAAATAACAGTTGCTAAAGTAACAGGAATTAACTTTTTAATATTCATATAATCATCTCCAAATCGTTTGATGAGTTGATTATAATATAAAAAAACATAAAAATGAGGCAGTTAAAAGTTATTTAATATTAGTTAAGAAATAGTTAAGGATTAGGAGGTAGGTAGTAGATAAGTTGCTTTACTATAAGCTTTTTTCCATCAATAATTGAATATCCCCATCATTATCTACTTCTACTTTCACGTCTTTGAAGCCGAGACTAGTATATAATTGATAGGCAATTTGATTTGGTATGTCTACGAGTAAAGCTATGTGTTTGATATGTGGCATATGTTCAATTAAGTATGCGTCTAAGCGTTCTAAACTTTTCCTAGCATAACCTTTTCTAAGGTGACGTTCGTCGGTTGATAAAGATCTTATAAATATCGTTGATTCTGCTGGGGTCGAAAAGTAATTTGTAAACTCACAATCTTCATGTAAGACGTAGAATACAACTAAATCATTTTGGTAGGATATTCCCAATATACAATGCCTATTAGGGTTTTGTTTTGCTAATCTTATGTTATCAAGTGGTGCATTAGTGAATTCTAATTGTGAAGAATTGATTTGAAAGTTCTCTATTTTATCATAGTATGCGTCATCATAAGCTACTAGTTTCATATAACACCTCGTTCTCCAATTTATTGTGAAACAGCTAAATTTTAAAAATTGAGTTAATGTATTGTAACATAACAATTGAAATTCAATGTATTTATATAACTTTCTTGTATAATGAGTGTATCTTATTTTTAGGAGCGTTAATGATGGAAACAATATATGTAGCTGGTGGTTGCTTATGGGGAGTGCAAGCTTTTTTGAAGACTTTACCAGGTGTAATAGAGACTGAAGCAGGTAGGGCAAATGGCAATAGTAGTACAATTGAAGGTGAGTATGATGGCTATGCAGAATGTGTAAAGGTTAACTTTAATCCTGAAATTGTAACAGTTGATGATATGATGAGTTATTTATTTGAAATTATTGATCCTTATAGTGTGAACAAACAAGGTGAAGATGTAGGTTTGAAATATAGAACAGGCATTTATAGTGAGCAACCAGAACATTTAGAAACTGCTCGTCAATTTATTAAAAATCAATACGATGCAGAAAAAATTGCAGTTGAAGTTAAGATGTTGATGAATTATGTAAAAAGTGCAGAAGAACATCAAGACAGATTAGATAAATTTCCCAATGATTATTGTCATATCCCAAAAACATTAATGAATAAATATAAATAAAGCACAGTCCTAAACCGATGGATGTGCTTAGTTTTTGATTAGGAAGAGATGAGTTTTAGTTGAAGATGTAGATTAATTTATTCTATATCGAAAGAACCCCTTTGCTCAACGTGTTTATTCGTTCAGCAAAGGGGTTCTTTTGGTATATTTTATTGTCCGTGATAAATGCTGAAATTGAGTGGTTTGATGTCGTTATTAGACCATTCTTCAAATATTTTTCTTTTGTTTTTATCATTTTCAACGATTGTTATGCCACAGTCACCGCCACCTGCGCCAGATGTTTTACTTGCGCCGCCATATTTTTCGCCGATTTCACATAATTTTTTTAAATGTGGTGTTTCGATGTCTATTGTAGCGAATGAATCTAAATATTGGATGACTGTGCGGTTTTTTCTAATTGTTTCTTGTACGCCTTGAATATTATTTGTTTTAAAAGCTTTTATAAGTTGCTCGACAAATGTTTGCGATTGGTCAAGAAATTGTCCATATATTGTTGGATCGGCTTTCAAGCGTTTAACTTCACTTACTAAATGGTGTGAAGAGGCTGGTGAACCTGTCCATCCGATTAGTACTTCCATATGTTCTGGTGCTTGAAGTGGTTCTATGTGTAAGCCTGGCCAGTTTTTAAATAGAACATCCAATACAGATGTTTCTTCGATTTGTTGTTTTACCCAATCGTGGTCAAATGTACTATAAACTAACCAACCTGTATAAACACTAACAGCAATATCACCGCATGAGCTCAAACTTTGTAATTTCATGTTTGCGATAACGGCTAATTTATAGATGTACAAGTTGGATAATTGCATATTGTAAAATTCATTCAATGCTTTTATAACGGATACTAATACTGCTGCGCTAGAACCCAATCCATATTTATGTCCTGATGAATCATCAAGATTACTATCTATTGTAAGATTGTAATGTCTTAAAGTGACGTTTGAGCTTTTAGCAAACTGCTCAAACACTTCAATAGCTTGTGTAATATATTTAAGTTGATCTGCTGCATCTGTATCAGAAATGATTATTTTATCTTGTTCTCTCTTAAAAGTAATCGGTTCATGATGTAAAGTCTTAGAATGGATAAATCCTGAAGTTGAATGAGTATCTTCAATAGTTGCCGTCACAAATCGGTCAACTGCGATTAATACAGATTTATATCCAGGCTCTGTAACTGCATATTCTCCAGCGATATACAGCTTTCCTGGTGCTTTGACTTGAATCATTTTATCTCTTCCTTATTCAATAATTTCAATACCTGTGTGAGTAATGTCACTCGCAATAACTTGTTCTTCATTAAAAGATTCAAGTAAAGCGTCTATTATATATTGTTGGTTGTTCTTTTCAACTAAAATTTTAACATTTGGTCCAGCATCCATTGTGAAATAGCATGGATATCCAGCTTTTCTACATTTGTGGACAATTTCCATAACTTCATAACTTTCAGGAACTAAGTAAGAAAACGGTGGTTGTGCACCTAAGTTTGTAGAATGCATACGTAATCCATTTTCTTCTATGACTTCACCTAAATGTTTGAAGTCTTTCTGTTTAATTGCTTGCTTTACAGATGCAATATCTTCATCTACATGATCTAACCAATATTGATAGAATCGAGATGTATCGCGTGTGTGAGACATACCTGAACGGCTAGAGACTTTTTTAGATTGGTTATTAATAACGACAAATATCATAGATAAATCGTCTTCCCAACCATCTGATTCTATTGAATGTGCATATGATGTTTCATCATCGATTCCTTTTTCCCATTCAGCAAATCCGCCGAAAATACTTCTTGAAGCAGAACCAGAACCTCTTCGTGCTAATCTAGATAAATCTTTATCTGACATGTTTAAATCTAACGCTTCATTACAAGCAGCTGCTAAGGCTGCATATGCACTTGCAGAAGATGCAAGACCAGCAGCAGTAGGTACATAATTGACGCTTTCGATGTGTGCGTGTAATGATGATTGACTACGTTCTCTAACGATATCCATAAAACGATAAATTTTCTTAGATTGTTCTTCGCTAACTTCTTGTCCATTTAATATTAAAGTATCTTTTTTATAATCAGGACTAAATGTTACTTTAGTTTCTGTATAAAATTTATCTAGTGTAACGGATAAACTATTATTCATGGGAATGATTAAGTCCTCATTGGCTTTTCCCCAATATTTAATTAAAGCAATATTTGTGTGTGCACGGGCTTTGCCACTAATATTCAATCTCGTTAACCTCCTAAGTTTTCAATCCAAGTATGATGTGCACCGAATTTTTCAGCACTTGTTGCCACTTTTTCAGCTATTTCAAGGTTTTGTGCGAGTACAATCATACTACCGCCGCGACCACCGCCAGTGAGTTTACCAGCAGTTGCTCCTTGTGTTTTGCTTATTTCAAGTAATGCTTCGATATTATCATGACTGACAGTAAGCTTACGTAAATTATCTTGAGCTAGCTCAAACACATGTGCTAATTGGTTGAAATCATGACGTTCAATTGCTTCGTTTGCTTCATATACGAGATTGCCAATATGTTCGATGAATCGCATATATTGCTCATTATGATCACATAAGTTATGGACATCTTCTACTGCTTTCTTTGTAGAGCCTCTAACACCAGTGTCTATTACAACCATATATCCTTTTAATGCTAAAGGATTTAAAGTTGTTACTTTTCCTTGATGGAACCATACAGGTTTATTAGAAACAATTGTTTGAGTATCGATGCCACTCGGTTTGCCGTGAGCGATTTGTTCTGCCCAATTCGCTTCTTCTATTAATAATTCGTCGGTAAGTGGCTTATTTATATAATCATAACTTGCTCTTACAAAGGCGATAGCCATAGCAGCACTGGAACCTAATCCTCTTGAAGGGGGAAGATTCGTTTCAAAAGTAACATTTATAGAGTCTTCTATATGATGTTTTTCGACAAAGCGAGTCGTAACAGCTTTTATATGTTCAGGCGCTTGTTGCAACGGACCTTCATATACATCGCTATTAATGTATGAAGCGTCATCTTTACTAAGAGACTTAATTGTTACCTTCACTTTACCTGTTGTAAATGGAATTGCTATTGCTGGTTGTCCAAAAGTAACAGCATGCTCTCCTATTAAAATGACTTTACCATTTGCTTCCCCGTATCCTATTTGTGCCATATTTTCAATCACCTTTAATATTTCCTATTTTATTTTTGTTAAACAACACTATATTATTATAAAGCTCTGTCACCATATATTCAAAAACTTTAACTAATTAATGTATATAAATTACACTTTTAATGAAATTGATAACTATTATGTCCTTTTGCGAAGCCTTTTGCTGTAAATAACCAAGAATCGCCACCACGTTCTATATCGTTAGCACAAATGATTAATTGATTTGTACCTGGGATAAACGCAGGGTGTGTAGATCTTAACATGTGACCTTGATCTCGACCTGGCATTAATATTTGTCCAATAGGGTAACCATTTTTGTTGAATACAAGAACTCTTCCTTGACCGTACATAGCGACATAAAGGTTGTCATCACTGTCTATACAACAAGAATCCGGACCTTCATGACCAGTAAAATGATAAGGAATTGATGCGCCAAATGGTTCAATCGTAACACCATCTTCTTCTAAAGAAATACGATGTAATCTATTGGCGTTTGTTTCAGTAACCCAAAGGATACGCTCATCTGTACTTAATGCAATGCCGTTTGCTACAGCCATGTTTTGAATGATAGGTGTAATCGTTTGATGATCGGGTGAAACATAATAAACACCGCCAAGAGGGTTAGTAGAGTAACCTCTAAAATCAGTGAAATAGAAACCACCTTTACTATCAAATACTAAATCATCAATACAATATTCAGTATCAATGTCTGAAACAATACTTTGAGGATTATTACCATTCGAATCAGTGGATATAACACCACCAGAATTTTTGAAATCACCTAAGTAAGACAAATATAAGCTTCCATCCTTATGTATTTTAACAGAAGCTGGGTTTGTTTTCTCAGATTTGAATACAGTATTCACTTTTTTCTCAGGTAAGTCTACTCTAAAAATGGTTCCGCCAAATACTTCACATAAAAAAAGATTATGATCTCTATCAAAACACAAGCCTTCTAATTGAAGACCCTCGTCAGAAATTTTTAGCCAAGGCTCAGCAGTAACAGTTTGTATATGTTGTTCACTCTCAAGAAGTGGAACAGCACTTTTAGAGGCTTCTGTGTAATATAAAGATGGAATATCTTGATTAGTCATATTCAACTCTCCTTCAATTTATACTCTATAAAAAAGCACACGTGCACTTTAAAGATACGATTAAGATATATGTTTAATATTATCACTTTATATCTTACATTGAAAATGAATATTATATCGTAAAAAAGTCTTATATACAGGAGATAGTGGGGGTGTATAGGATAAATACATAAATATAAAATGAAAAGCAGCTTTTCCTGATTTAGAAAAAGCTGCTACGTTTTTTGAAATTATATTACTTTTGAGCGTTGTTCTAGATATGTTTGTAAATCTGGTGACAATACATAACCGACTGATCTTAAATCTGATACTTTAGATGCATTCAACAAGTTTGCTATTACGTGCATTTGTTCTATAAATTGTTTCATATGTTCTATTGTATCTTCTACTCCATACTCATCTAGATATTTAAGTACGTATCCAGATAGGCCGACTGCTTCTGCACCTAATACTAATGATTTTATAGCATCTAATGGGTTCTTAACACCGCCACTTGCTAGTACATGGATATCTGTGTTTAATAATTTAGCTTCTAGTAAACTTTGTACTGTACTTTGTCCCCATTGATTTAAGAATGCCATGTCTTTTAATGGTCTTCTTTGGTTCTCAATATCTGCAAAGTTAGTTCCACCTCTACCGCTTATATCAACATATTGAATTCCTATATCTTTTACCTTTTTAATTGTTTCGGCGCTCATACCAAAGCCTACTTCTTTAATAATGACTGGTATATCAATGTTTTCTTGGATTTCTTGAATGTTTGTTAACCAATTTTCAAATTCAGTGTCACCTTCAGGCATAATTAATTCTTGTGGTGCGTTAACATGAATTTGTAAGGCATCTGCACTTAATAATTCAATTGATTTTTTTGCTTTAGCGTATTCGATATCTGCTCCAACGTTACTAAAAATTAGTCCATCAGGATTCTCATCTCGTACAACTGTGAAGCTAGATTCAGCATTAGAATCTTTTAAAGCTGAATGTGTAGAACCGACTGCCATTGGAATATCACATGCTTTCGCAATTTGTGCTAATTCCTTATTTATTGTTGCTGCTCTTTCACTTCCACCTGTCATCGCATTAATATAAATAGGATATTTGAAAGTGAAGTGAGGGAATTGTACAGATAAGTCGATTTGATTTTTATTTATTGAAGGAATGGATTGATGAATTAACTGTACTTTATCAAAATCAGTACCTGCATATTGATAAGTATCTAAAGCTAATTGAATATGTTCATTCTTTCTTTTACTTCTTAGTGAGTCGTCCATTCATTTATCCTCCGTGCATCTAAATGTTTAATGATTTATTTTATCTCATACATATTATAGCAGTTGTCATATTGAATATAAACTAAACAATATCATTCTAGACACCGTGTAGACTGCCGTTCATATAGACTAGAAAAACAGAATTAGCTATTTGTGTTAATATAAATAGTAAATACTATAGATATATAACTTATGGAGGAGAACGTTATTAAACTTCAAAAATTTACTTTAATTATGATTTGTACATTATTATTAAGTGGGTGTTCATTGCCGGGGTTAGGTGGAGCATCAGCTGACAGTGTTAAAATAACTGCGCTTGCGACAAGTGAATCTCAAATTATGGCACATATGATTCGACTACAAATTGAACATGATACGAATGGGGAAGTTAAACCAGTTATTGTAAATAATCTTGGCTCTGCAGCCATTGAACATAATGCGATTTTAAATGATGATGCTCAAATATCTGCTACAAGATATACAGGTACTGATTTAGTAGGCGCGCTTGATTCTGATCCTATTACAAATACTAAAAAAGCTGAAAAAGCAGTTAAGACAGGTTTTCAAAAGAAATTTGACCAAACATTTTTTGATTCATATGGATTTGAAAATACTTTTGCCTTTACTGTAACTAAAGAAACAGCTAAAAAATATAATTTGAAAAAGGTATCAGATTTAGAAAAACATAAAGATGAACTAAGAGTTGCAAGTGACGCGACATGGATAAAGCGTAAAGGTGACGGCTATCCAGCATTTACAAAAGCTTATGGATTTGAATTTGAACATATAAGATCAATGCAAATTGGACTCGTATATGATGCATTGAAGAATAAGAGTATCGATGCAGCACTTGGTTATACGACAGACGGAAGAATTGCTGCTTATGATTTAGTGACTTTAGAAGATGATCGTCATTTCTTCCCACCTTATGATGCAAGTCCATTAGCAACAAATGAATATTTAAAAGAAAATCCGAAATCTAAAAAATCTATCGAAAAATTACTTGATAAAGTTTCTACGAAAAAAATGCAAGAACTAAATTTTAAAGCTGATGGTGAAAAAGAAGAACCAGCTATTATTGCAGAAAAGTTCCTAAAAAAACATAATTATTTCGAATAAATGTAAAAGCAGAAGTAAGTCAGAAATCACATCCGGTTAACTAATGCGAATCTAATGATAAGAGGCTGAGACAATAATTTGTCCCAGCCTCTTCCTTTATATATCATGCTAAGCCCAACCTCTGAAACGGGTTGCTTCGGCAGTTCGTCTAACTCCTACGACATAGGCAGATAATCTCATATCTAAATGTCGACTTTGAGATATTTCATACACTTTATCAAAAGCTTCAACCATCTTTTCTTTTAATAAATCATTGACTTCTTTTTCAGTCCAATAAAGACCTTGATTGTTCTGAACCCATTCAAAGTAGGAAACAGTTACGCCACCAGCACTAGCTAATACGTCAGGAATTAATAATACACCCTTCTCAGTAAGGATGCGTGTAGCTTCCTGTGTAGTAGGGCCGTTAGCAGCTTCAGCTACAATAGTTGCTTTAATATCACCGGCATTTTGAGTAGTGATTTGGTTAGCTAACGCTGCTGGTACTAAAATATCACAATCAATTTCAAATAATTCACTATTTGTAATAAGATTATCAAATAAAGGTGTGATTCTACCATGTTCTTTACGCAGTTCTAATAAATGATCAATATCTAAACCATCAGGATCATATAATGCACCGCGACTTTCAGAAATACAGACAATTTTCGCACCCTTATCATGTAGAATTTTAGCGATAAAGCTACCAGCATTACCAAACCCTTGAATGACAACACGTGAATCTTTTATTTTAATATTTTTACGTTTAGCCGCTTCTTCGATTGTAATAACAGCACCTAATGCAGTCGCTTGTTCACGTCCAAGTGAACCACCTAATGCAATCGGTTTACCTGTGATAAAGTTTGGCGCATTTACTTTATGCATCAAACTATATTCGTCCATCATCCACGACATGATTTGAGCATCCGTGTACACATCAGGTGCCGGAATGTCTTTAGAAGGTCCAACAATTTGAGATATAGCTCTGACAAAACCTCTAGATAATCGTTCAAGCTCTGTCTTGCTCATATTATGAGGGTCACATTGAATGGCCCCTTTACCACCACCATAAGGTAAATTAACGATGCCACATTTCAAAGTCATCCACATAGATAAAGCTTTGACTTCATTTTCGTCGACATCTGGATGGAAACGAACGCCACCTTTAGTCGGTCCTACTGAACTATTATGTTGAGAACGATAGCCTGTAAAAGTTTGTACTGAACCATCATCCATTTTTACTGGTATGCGAACTTTTAAGAATCTAGCAGGTTCCTTAATAAGCTCGTAAAGGCCTTCATCATAACCTAATTTATATAATGCTTCTTCAATAATATTCTGTGTTGAAGTAACAAGATTACTTTTTTCACTCATGATTGACTCTCCTTCGTATGTATAAAAACTATGTTTTAAAAAAAACATATTAAAACTAATCATAGTACTTATGAAAATATTTTTCAATAAAATAAACAGAATTTACTAAAAAATTCGAAAATTTTATAATTTTTATTTATATAGTAAATATTCTTTAAAAGAGAAGTAATGCCTTTTAATTGGGATTAAATGGAAAACGTGCTATAGTAAATTTATGAGCTGTTTCAAATATAACGAGTAAAGATTTATTATAGTGTGAAACGAGGCTAGGACAAGTTAAATGTCCTAGCCTCGTTTTTGTTATAACGCACCCGTTGAAAACACCCCCCTCCAACAAGTTGTTAATAATGTTATGATAAATGTAATCAATAGCATATGTTACTCGAAAGAGGGGGTGTTTTTTTGGCTGAAATGTTGAATATTTTACTTACTGTTGTTGTACCTATCTTTCTAATGACAGGATTAGGTTATGTTCTACAAAAGCGTGTTAAGTTAGACTTGAGAACATTAGCTAAGTTGAATATTAACGTGTTCGTTCCTGGGTTTATTTTTGCGAAGTTCTACAAAGCTGACTTAGCTGTTAATTTACTGTTTTCTATTGTTATCTTCTTTATTATTTACATCGTGATGTTATATATCGTTGCTTTCGCATTGGCCAAAATACAAAATTTAGATAAAGGTAAAGAAACGACATTGACGAACAGCGTGCTCTTTTTTAACTCTGGTAATTATGGTGCACCTTTAAATGATATTGTTTTTAAGAGTGATCCTTTAGCAATGTCAGCGCAAGTGATTGTGTTAACTTTACAAAATATCTTTACGTTTACATATGGTGTCTTTGCGATTCAATCTGTTCAAATAGGTAAACTTAAAGCACTCATTAATTATTTTAAAATGCCGATTATTTATGCGCTTTTACTAGCAATCATCCTAAACTACAATCATATTCCAATTCCTGAATTTATGTGGACAACAGTTAGTTATTTGTCTGACGCCATGATTGCAGTTGCTTTAATTCTATTAGGAGCTCAAATTGCGAACATTAAAATTAACTTCAGATGGTCGTCATCTTATATTTATATATTTGTTCGACTGATAGTTGGTCCAGCGATTGCACTTGTTATTATAAAATGCATGGGGTTGGATGGTATTATTGCACAAACTTTATTTATTGCTTCAGCTATGCCGACATCTGTAAATAGTTCGGTTATTGCTCAAGAATATGATAATTATCCAGAATTGGCGGCAGAACTTGTCTTTATGTCTACTTTATTCAGCTCGATTTCTGTAGTTATCGTCATTTATTTATCTCATATTATTTTTTAATGTAAATTTAAACATTCTCTAAAAGTATTTCCTGAGTAATATTCACGATAAAGTCCACGACGTTGTAACTCTGGAATAATAAATTTCACAAAGTCTTCTAAACTATATGGAAGAGTAGGGGGCATTAAATTAAAGCCGTCAGCTACGCCTAATTTAAACCAACGTTCCATTTCATCTACAATTTCAACAGGTGTCCCTATTAAAGTAAGATGCCCACCACCAGCATTGAGGTAACCTAATAATGCTCTTACTGTAGGTTGGGTGTCTTCGATAATTTCTAAAATAGTTTCATATCTGCCTACTGGACCATCGAATGATTCTACTGGAGGCAATTCCGGAACGGGTTCATCTAATGACCATTTTGTACAGTCTTGTCTTACAAAAGTGCTGAGTTGTTTTATAGCATTTTCTATTGGAAGACGTTTATCTAATTTTTCTTTTTTAAGCAAAGCTTCTTCATGCGTTTCAGCCACATAAGTTACTAATCCAGGGAATACTTTAATATATTTATTTGGAGTGTTACTTTGTTGAATCGCGTTGTTTAATTTGGTTCTATAGGCTTTTGCTTGTTTCAAATTCCAAGAAACAGAATAGACAGCATCAGCGTGTTTGACTGCTAAAGCAATTCCTTGTTTAGAAGCGCCTGCTTGCATAGCAACAGGTTTACCTTGTGGACTGCTTGGTGTCGATAAAGGTCCATTGACTTGGAAATGCTCTCCAGAATGATTAAAAGAATGAATATGTTCGTGTTTAATCAATTGATTTGTTGTTCGCGAATGTATGAAATCTTTTTTATGCCAAGAAGTGAACAATTTATCCATTAAATCAGCAAACTCATAAGCTTGTTGATACCTTCTGTCGTGTGGTGGGAGAGCAGACATACTATGATTTTGTGCTTCTAAGTCAGACATAGATGTAACTAAGTTCCAACCGACGCGTCCATTAGTAGCATGATCAAGCGTTAAAAGTTGTCTAGCTGCAGTATAAGGATTTGAGAAAGAACTTGATATTGTTGAAACTAATCCAATATGTTTTGTTGCTTGAGATATAGCAGTTAAATTCACGATTGGATCTAACCAAAATGCTGGCATTTCACTGTCTGCATTAGCAGGGAACGATTGATTATCAGCAAAAAACACTGCATCTAATAATCCTTTTTCTGAAAGCTGAGCCAATGACTGATAGTATGAAATATCTCCAATTTGCTCGATATATGAATCTTCCATAAGCCATGCAGCTTGATGATGTCCACATCCATATAATAAGACACCGATGTTTAGTTGTTCATGATTGAATTTTTTCATTCATATTCTCCTTAATTCTCGTTTGAAATGCTAGTTCATCGTTAAACCACCATCAACAGTATAGTTTTGACCTGTTATGCCGGTTGCTTTATCTGACGCTAAAAAACTCACCATATTTGCAACATCTTGTGGAGTAGTAACTTTTTTTAGAGGCGTAGACTGGGCAATTAAATCAAACACATCAGGTGTTGTAACTGAACTTGCATCGGTCGTTTTTAGTAAGCCACCAGATACTACATTTGCAGTAATACCATATTGGCCTAATTCTGCTGCAATATTGCGTGTGAAACCTATTAATCCGGCTTTTGCAGTTGTATATTCATGATATGGCACAACGGGATTTTGGAATAGGTTTGTTCCAATACTTATAACAGCTCCATGTTTTCTTTCAATAAATTGAGGCGCCACACTTTGAACGATATTAAAAGCAGCTTTTAAAGTACCATCAATTTGTTGTTGATAATCTTCCCAAGAAAGATCGATAAAAGGTTGTTGCTTAACAGGATCAAATTTAAAGTTAACGAGTGCATTATTAACAACAACATCAATTTGTCCAAAGTGTTTTGTTCCTTCTGATATTAATTGATTAACTTCTTTACGGTTTGTAACGTCTGCTTTAATAGCAATAGCACGTTCATTCCCAAGTTCAGCAACAAGATGTTCGGCGGATTCCTTACTGTTGTTGTAATTGATGATAACTTGATGACCTTCATTTACTAATGTACGTGCAATTGTTGCACCTAAACCTCTACTACTTCCTGTAACTAATACTGTTCTCGTCATTTAAATCACTCCTAATCAAAATTTAAATAAAAAAATACACAACCATCTCCTAAGAAAGTTGTGTAAAATTAGAAAGCTATTTATAAAAGGGCATATTCATCCCTACAAATTCATTTCACCAACACTTTCCTACGCTAGTATGAACTAGTTCAGGTTCGAAGGGTTTGAGTAAATACTCATCTCAGTTTAAAACACCCCTAGTGCATCTATTTAATTATTTTCAATGTATAGTTTTTAGGTAAGTATGTCAAGTTAGTCTAAGAGATGCAAAGATTCATACTGAGTGCTTCAAATTATATTTCTTTCAATATATTATATATTTTATCAGTACTATCTGCATTTATTAATTGTTCTCGTGTTTCGTCGTCCATGAGTGTACGTGATAGTCTTTGTAGTAGTTTTAAGTGTGTATCACTACTGTCATTTGGTACGGCGATTAGGAAGATGATTTTTGGTTGTGTATGGTCTAAACTTTCCCAATCTACACCGTTTTTATTATTGAGTACTGCTACAACTGGTTGTTTAACGACATTTGATTTAGCGTGCGGGATGGCTACATTCATACCTATTGCAGTCGTTGATTCTGACTCACGTTTAAGTACGCCTTCTTTCAAAATTTGTTCATCTTCAATATAGTTATGATGTTTTAAGTTTTGAATAAGTTTATCTATAGCTTCATCTCTAGACATGTTACGATTTTCAATTGTTATAACATTCTTATCAAATACTTCGAACGTTTCTGTATTTTCTTCTTTCTTTTCAGTGTTTGATGTTGTTTCTTCTTTATGATCATCATCTTCAGTTCCCATGAAAGAAGATGTAAGGTTACTGTCTGAATCTGCAGTATCAGTTGTGACTAATGATTTTTCTTTTTTCTTTAAAAGTAATGTTACTAGCATTGTCACGATGCTTCCGACAATAACGGCTATAAAGAACCATAATATTTTATCTATACCACCAAGTACAGCTACGATTGGTCCACCATGGGCTACTCTGTCTCCAACGCCACCTATAGATGCTATAACGGCAGCGACCATTGCGCCAACCATATTTGCTGGAATAATTCGTAATGGATCTTGGGCTGCAAATGGGATAGCACCTTCAGTAATACCGAAAAGTCCCATTGTGAATGAAGCTTTACCCATTTCAATTTCACCTTTATTAAATTTACGTTTATTAAAGAATGTTGCTAGTCCTAATCCAATTGGTGGCGTACATACTGCTACTGCAACCATACCCATAACTGCATAGTTACCTTCAGCAATTAATGCTGATCCAAATAAGAAAGCTACTTTATTTACAGGACCACCCATATCAAATGCAATCATTGCACCAATAATAAGGGCTAAGATGACACTATTTGCACCTTGCATACCTTTTAACCATGTTGTTAATCCTTCAAAAATGCTGGCAATTGGTGCTCCAATAACAAATATGAATATAAGTCCTACTATTATTGAAGATATAATCGGAATAATTATAATTGGCATAATAGGTGCCATCGCTTTTGGAATTTTGATGTTTTTAATCCATTTTGCTATATAACCAGCTAAGAAACCAGCAACAATACCACCTAAGAAACCTGCGCCAGCTTCACTGCCATAGAAACTTCCGTCAGCGGCAATTGCACCACCAATCATACCTGGAACTAGACCAGGTTTATCGGCAATACTGACCGCAATATAACCAGCTAGTATAGGAACCATGAAACTAAATGCTAAGCTACCAATATTTTCTATAGATTTCCAAAATGAATCTTCTGGAATTTTCAATCCTTCTGGCGTAGCATTTCCACCTAATGTTAATGCTATAGCCATTAATAAACCACCAACTACAATGAATGGAACCATGAAGGAAACACCATTCATTAAATGTTGGTATACCATTTGTAGACCACTTTTTTGATCATTATCATCATCTGCTTGTTTATTACCATTTTTATCATGATGTATTTGAGCGTCTTGATCAATGATGCGTTGAATAAGTAGTTGAGGATTGTGGATACCTTCTCTTACACTTTCGTTAATTAATCGTTTCCCGTCAAAGCGTGATAAATCAACTTGTCTGTCAGCAGCAATAATGATGCCGTCTGCTTCTCTAATTTCTTTTGATGTTAGTACATTTTCTGCCCCAACACCACCTTGTGTTTCTACTTTTATATCTATGCCCATTTCTTTAGCAGCTTGCTCTAATTTTTCTTGAGCCATGTATGTATGTGCTATCCCGTTTGGACAAGATGTTATAGCTAATATTTTCATAACGTCATCTCCTTCTTAAGTTAATTGTAAACGCATTCAAAAGCTGATAAAAAAGAATAATTGCCGTTAGTAGTGGCAATTATTCTTTAAATCGTTTTATGATTTTATTTTTGAATTGTTCGTCATCAAGTTTTAATAAATATTCTACATCTTGTTCACTAAGTGCAGCTATACTATGAATGATTTTTTTCATAACTTGAGCATCTCTATCAGCAATTGCTAAAAAGAAAATCATTTTTACTTTATGTTGCTTCCAAGGTACCTCTTGCCGATGTCTAAACATCAATACATGAGATTTAAGAACACGTGTAGGATCACCATGTGGTATCGCAATATTGTTTCCTATATAAGTAGAAGAAAATTTTTCGCGTTCTAAAGCACTTTCTATATAACCATTCGTTATAGCATGTTTATCTTCCAATATAATTTGAGTTTGTTCAAAAATATCTACAGTTGTAGTTTCATTTTGTTGAATAGGTTGAGATACAAATTCAATAGGTGATAAGGCGTCTTTTTTTAGGATTGGGTTTTGCTTTTGATTTAAAATGGTTTGAATTTTATTTGCATCATCTTCAGAAAATAATGGAGAAACGTGCACGACCTCAACTGAATCAGGTACGTTTGCCATATCGATTTCATGTGTCGTAACGAGTATATCAGTATTAGAAAAATGATATTGAGGAACGTCTTCAAGTTTTAGTGTATCTGTAATGTTAATTTTGTCGTTAAGTTTTTGTATGCGTGCTTCTAATAAACTTGAAATGCCGAGACCGTAATAGCACGTGATGACAATATTGAAGTGTTCTTGTACGTTTCTATCAATTGATGATTGAAAATGTAATGCTAAAAAGGCAATTTCATCTTCGCTTAAATTAAGGTGTGCATCGGACTCAAGATGATTAACTGTTTCATATAATGCATTAAAAACAAAAGGATATTGTCGTTTAATATCATCGGTAAGTGGATTGTTTATATAAATATTTTTTACAATCCTTAAATAAGTTCTACTAAAATGTGAATAAATATTTTCACGAAGTAAGTCATCATGCTCGAAATCGATGCCAACTTTCAGATTCATTTGGTGTATCAGTCTATCTATATAACTTTGGATGAAAATATGCTTAAATCCTAGATCGTATTTATCAAAATAATAACTAATAAAGAATGAAAATAACTTTGCTGTTTCATCGCTTAAATTGTATTTTAATTGTTGATTAATGTCTTGAATAATTGCCCGGGAAATGACGAGTGCTTCTTCGTTAATGTCCCATTTTTCATTTGATTCTTTAATTCTTTTGAAAATAATAATAAGGTGTACAAGTAATTGTCGTATATGGACTTTAGAAGTTTGGATACCTTGTTCATTTAAATGTTGTTCCATAATATACATGATTAGCTGACTATGTGCTTTTGGGATTTCATGAATAATAAAATCTTCTACTTTGACATCATTAGTAGAAAGCTGATTTAAATGGAGAATTGCATTTCGTATATCCATTTCATTACCTTTAATTGTTACACCTTTTCTTTTAACGAGTTTAATTGAAATATCAAAAGACTCACACCAAGATTGAATTTGTGCAATATAGTCTATAATTTCATTTTTATTTAAATTAAAATCTTGCGCTAATTGATCTAAAGTAACAGATTGTTTATACATAAGCAGTTGATAAGCAAGCTTTATCATCGTTTGCCCGTTCTTTTCAGTATATTGTATTAAAATATTTTCAATCTCATTTATGCTATATAGCTCCTTGTTTAACCTATATCCACGACCTTTAACACTTATAATGACATTTTCAATAATTTCAGTATTAATATATTTAATATCGTTTCTTACAGTTCGGTTAGAAACGTTTAAATAGTCAGCTATTTCATTCCCGTTTAAATAACTTTCACTATTTAGTAGTAATAATTTAATTAACTTAACGTGTCTATCTAACATATTCTTTCACCACATTCCCCAAATCATTCTATTCCGTTTCCATTACATTGTAAGCATTAAAAATATGATAAACAAGTTTGATAAGTATTTATTGTTCTTTCAATATAAAGATATAACTAATGGGATTTTGGTAATTTTTAGAAATAAGAATATAAATATTCAATTAATTCAAAATGAAAGAATTTATTAAAAAATATAAATTAATATTATTATTAACTGGAAAATATTTTACATAAAATCATACAAATCGATTGTTAATTATAGTATAATGCCATTAAATACATTTCCATAAAATGACATTAGGAGGATATATGAAGAAAACAATATTTTTATTTGCATCCTTTTTATTAATTTTTGGTTATTTTGACCAATTTATACAAGCAAAAGATGAACCAATCGAACACTCAATAAGAGTAGGTGATGGAGATAACATGTGCATGAGGCCGGTAGAAGGTAATTTTTCTTTTGATATTAAAGAAGACAAAAGACCGGTGGATCTAGTAATCATTCAAGATGCTAGTGGTAGTTTTAAAGATAATATAGCAAGTGTTAAGTCTGCAGTTACACAATCCGTGCAAAAAATGGATCCTGAAGACAGAGTAATGCTCACTTCTTATCAAGGTGGTAATCAAGTTAAATATATTAATGGAAACACTGCTACAGTAGGGGGTACTCCTGTTTCCACTAAAACTTTACAAAACTTAAGTAGGAATAAAGACTTAACAACTGCTTATAATAATTTAGTTCTTGCTGGCGGGACACCAACTGCTACAGGACTTCAATATGCAATTGATCAATATAAAAGTATAAGATCTAATGAGTCAGAAGATAGAAAGACTGTATTTTTATTAATAACTGATGGAGTTGCCAATGTTCAGTTAGATGGGTACGTACATAAACTAAATAATCAAACTTCTGATTATACAACTGGGGATTCATACTCATTAGAATATAATCAAGATTATAAAGGGGCACTTTCACAAGTTCAAAATTTAATGGGAACTATAAATTCATCTGATTATGAAATGTCAGTAGGATTCTGGGAAAGTATAAATCAGCTGTCTTCACCTACACAGTATTATGATAAGTATCAATCTCAAGTTTCACCATATATTAAAAATGGATTAGCTAATAGTGCATCAAGTGAAGGTCATTTTATTGCTGAAAATGATATTAATAATTTTGCAAAAAGGTTATCAGGATTAATAGCAAATTCAATTCTTTCTGTACCTAAAACACAAGTTGAACTTAACATTAATAAGAATTTCGACTTAAAAGAATTTAATATAACTACTGATACTGGAGAAAATATTCAATATCAAAAAGTAGGCAATAAAGTTACATTTGATTTAAAAGCTGGAAGTAATATAAGAAATGTAAAAGTAAATTATAAATTAAAAGAACAAGAAAAAGTGACTGAAAACAACACTGTTGTTACGAGTGGATTTGTTCAATTTGGTAACGACCGACAATTATTAAAAGAAGGCATGATTAATGCTAATACATTAAATTGTGACCCTTCGACTGAAGAACCAAGCACCGAGGAACCAAGTACAGAAGAACCGAGTACAGAAGAGCCAAGTACAGAGGAACCAAGTACGGAGGAACCAAGTACAGAGGAACCAAGTACGGAGGAACCAAGCACCGAGGAACCAAGCACGGAAGAGCCAAGCACGGAAGAGCCAAGTACAGAAGAACCGAGTACGGAAGAACCAAGTACAGAGGAACCAAGTACGGAAGAGCCAAGTACGGAAGAACCAAGCACCGAAGAGCCAAGTACAGAAGAACCGAGTACGGAGGAACCAAGTACAGAGGAACCAAGCACCGAGGAACCAAGTACAGAAGAGCCGAGCACCGAGGAGCCAAGTACCGAAGAGCCGAGCACGGAAGAACCAAGTACGGAAGAGCCAAGCTCGGAAGACCCAAGCACCGAGGAACCCAGGACGGACGAGCCAAGTACGGAAGAACCAAGAACGGAAGAACCAAGCACCGAAGAGCCAAGCACGGAAGAGCCAAGTACAGAAGAGCCAAGTACGGGAGAACCAAGTACTGAGGAACCAAGTACAGAGGAACCAAGTACAGAGGAACCAAGCACTGAAGAGCCAAGTACGGAGGAACCAAGTACAGAAGAGCCAAGTACGGAAGAACCAAGTACAGAAGAGCCAAGCACAGAAGAACCAAGCACGGAAGAGCCTAGCACTGAGGATCCAAGTACGGAGGAACCAAGTACAGAAGAGCCGAGCACAGAAGAACCAAGTACGGAAG